>JAZNZZ010000230.1:0-12988 GCA_045595205.1 Faecousia sp. | reverse complement strand
AGCACACACCGCCACCTATGAACTCCAGCAGGGTCGCCGGGGTTACCGGGCAATCTGGAATCACATTATGGGCATCTCCCTGCCGGATCTGCGACGGATCTACGACGCTTTGGATGTCCACTATGAAAAGTGGCTGGGTGAAAGCGACGCCGACCCCTACATTCCCGCAATGGTCGCCGATATGAAAGCAAAGGGTCACGCAGTGATGTCCGAAGGCGCGTGGGTCATTCCTGTGGCAGAAGAAACGGACAAAAAAGAAGTGCCGCCCTGCATTCTGATTAAGTCTGACGGCTCAGCCATCTATGCCACCACCGATTTAGCAACCATTGTCCAGCGTATGCAGGACTGGAAGCCGGACAAGATGCTCTATGTTACCGACAAGCGGCAGGCGCTGCACTTTGAGCAGGTGTTCCGGGCAGCCAAAAAATGCGGCATCGTAGATGCCGAAATGGAGATGGAACACGTTGGTCACGGCACCATGAACGGTGCTGACGGCAAGCCTTTCAAG
The DNA here is from genome assembly GCA_045595205.1 of Faecousia sp. Lineage (GTDB taxonomy): Bacteria > Bacillota > Clostridia > Oscillospirales > Oscillospiraceae > Faecousia. The sequence goes on along the minus strand of JAZNZZ010000230.1, from coordinate 12,480 downwards.
ACCCGCGACGGCGGCGTGTTGCGTTTGGAGCAGTTGATCGCGGATATGACCGACTTTGTCCGGGCAAAGGTCGTGGAAAACAAGATCGTGGACCCAGCCGAAGTGGAGGCTACCACCGCCAAGATCGCCCTTGCGGCGCTGAAATACGGTGACCTGAGCAATCAGCCAACCAAGGACTATAACTTTGATCTGGAGCGGTTTGCCGCCTTTGAGGGCAACACCGGCCCCTATATCCTCTACACCATCGTCCGTGTGAAGTCCATTCTCAGCCGCTACGGTGTCTGGGAGCAGCTGCCCATCCGGGAGCCTGCCAATGTCTACGCCAAGGATCTGATGCTGGCCATTACCAAGTTTGGACCTGCAATGGAGAGTGCACTGAAGGCTTCTGCACCCAACCAGATCTGTGCCTATATTTATGAGCTGGCTGGCTGTGTCAACAAGTTCTACCACGAGACCCCCATTCTGAAGGAAGAAAACGAGGAGATCAAGGCGGGAAACATCGCCCTGATCGCTCTGGCAAAGAACATTCTGGAGCAGTGCATTGCGCTTCTGGGCTTCTCCGCCCCCGAGAAAATGTAAAATACAGCGGCAGGTCGCATATGACCTGCCGCTGTCGCTTTCTTCAACTCTAAATTCGTATTTATCGCTCTGTTTGATTTTACGCAATCTCTCCTAACCGCGTCATTTCGAGCGACCGGAGCTTGCGGAGGGAGTCGAGAAATCTACGCATTATCAATGACTTAATGGGTTTGCTAGTGCGTAGATCCCTCGACTTCGCTCGGGATGACGCGTTTTTGGTAGATGTTCAAGCAAAAGCGATAAATTGGAATTATCCTTTCTGCCTTTCGTAGGCAGTTTGGACGATTTGGGTGTATTCGGCGATGCCTGCGTCCTTCAGGGTCTGCAGGAAGGCATTCCAATCATCGTCGTTGTGGATATCGCCATCAATACCGGTGATGTAAGCCATTTTCCTCTTGGAAACCAAATGGTTGATATTGGTGTTGATCTCGTCGGTTTTTTTCTGTTCTTCCACAGTGTAGCTTAAAGGAGGACACTGGTTTTCGGGGTTATTCTTTTGGGCTTCGTCGAAGATCGCCTGGGAATCCGCCTCCAGCTGCCCCTTACGGGCAAACCAGGGATCCAGGTCTGTCGGAATTTGCGCCGTCTCTCCGTCCGAATATGCAAAGAGTCCACAGGAAACAGTGCCCCAGTGGGCGGAATTTTCTACAAGCCAAGGATCTTCGATCAGCTTATACTCTGCGGGATAGCCAAGTGCCGAAACAGCGCCGGGATCCGCATCGGTCCAGTTTTCTCCGTATTCTCCGTAGCGGACACGCATCGTACCCTCCCGGGACCACAGTGCCATCAGCACTTCAAAGGCTCTGTCCACATTTTCGCAGTCCCTGGTAACAAAGGACTTGAGAATGCAGTAAAAGTCCTCCTCCACAGCATAGCCCCACAGAGGCATAGGGGCATATTCATAGAGTGTCTCATTCCCCTCGGCGGTATGGGAGGTCAGATCACCGCAAAAGATGCCGCACATGGTCTCCCCGGATTCCGGTGTGGTGATACCCTGCATATCATTACCGGAAGCCAAGTAAAGCATAGAGGACAGAAGTCTTTCTCTGTACAGCCGGTTCAAAAATTTCAAAGCATCCCGATAGGCATCCTGGGTATAGACCAGCTCCACCTGTCCGTCCCCGTTATAGTCCTGCCACGGACGGTCCGGGTTGTAGTAGATAAACATATTGATGATCCAGTCCACCACACTGGCTCCACCCCCGGCTTTCTCCGAGCCAAAAAGCGGTATCGTGCTATCACCGGCAGGGGCAGCCTCTTTGAAGGCCTTCAGTGTCTCGTAAAGTGCATTGGTGCTTTGGGGCATTTCCAGCCCCAACTGATCCAGCCACACCTGATTGATCCAGGGCTGATAGGGTCTGTCCTTGCTGATATAGGTTTTGATGGTAGGGACACCGTAGATCTTTCCGGTATCGGTATCCGTGATCTTAGAGAGGACATAGGTCTGGTCTTCCTCCGACAGACACTGGTCCATACGCTCCCAGAATACCTTGGACGCACCGTCCCGATCCTCAAAATAAGGTGTCAGATCCTGAAGCACGCCATCCCGGCCGTATTCCGGAATCCATGCCTTATTGATACTGACGCCGTAAAGGATATCCGGCAGCGGTTGGTACATTTGCTTTTTCGCCCCCTCGGCAGAGATATCATAGCCGCCTGAATATATAACGAACTCCAGGTCCACATCGCACTGCTCCTCTACCCAATGGGTCAGGGCATTGTCCTCAAAGGACTGGATCTTGGAATTGTACGGCATACCGATGCTGAGGGTGACGCGCTCTCGGGGCTCGGTGGGAGAAAAGGACGGCCCGGAGGCTTGCTTTTCCGATTCATTCCCACAGGCAGCTACGGAAAACAGCAGCGAAACAGCCAAGATGGCAGACAGAAGTTTTTTCATCACGCTATACCTCCTTATCTTTCTTAATACAATCTTAATATCTTTGTGCAATATTGTCAATACGCATTTCCGATGTTTTGTACATCCTCTACAAAATAACCAAATTCCAATTTGTCGTTCCGTTCTTCCGTGTCATTCTGAAGAAGTGCCGCAGACTGGCGTGGGAATCCGTTTCAAACACTTGCACTACGGATTGCCACACCAGTGATTTTCTTAATGTATGATTGCCACCGGCAATCATAATCATTTTGACAATAAAGTAGCGGCAGGTATCATACCTGCCGCTGCTTTTGCAAAAAGTGTATTTATCATTCACTTCGTAGGGCGGGGTCGTGACCCCGCCCTACAACGCATCGATGAATTGATATTTAGAGTTGGTGTTTTTCATTTTGTGCATATTTGGTATGAGTACCGGTGGGAACGGATTCCATCCGTTCCGCGCTTTGGAAAATGGAGTTATTTCTTGCCTTGCAGGGCTTTCCATTCCGTCAAAGGCAATTCACGCATAGTGCCGTCGGAATAAAGGATCAGATTTTTGGCGGCAACTTCCTTGTTCCTGTCGGCCCACACCACACGGATGTAGCCAAAAAGGGTCTCTCCGTCTTTGTGATAACCTGCCCGGACCTCTGCCAAATCTGTGGTGTCTGTGCTTCCCTCCGGGTTTTCTGCCAAGGTAGCTTTTAACACGGCGGTCAGATCCGGTAGCTTATCCATATCCGTCTCTGTAAATATAACGGCGGATTCCACTGTAGTGCCGTTTTCGTTCACAATGTGGCGCTCATTGGTGACAAAGCCGTTGATAACACGGGTGTATTCTGTCCGTCCCTTGTAATTACTGAAGGACAGACTTTGGGAATATGTGCCGTTTTCAAAGGGGAGAAACCGGGCGGCAAAGTCAGCCGTTTCTGTGGGATAGTCCTCCCAAGTGAAGAATTTTCCGTTAAAGGGTCTGAGGTTTTTGCGATATTTCTCCCGGTAAGCAAGGATCGCAATTTTTGCTGCCAAACGGCTGTAACCTTTTTTAACGGGAAATACGGAATCGGGGGACAGAAGCTCTTCGGCGATAAGTTCTCTGTCCCACATATCCTCATCCCAGATAGATGTATCTAAAAAACCGTTACGGAAGGGCAGTATGCTGAATGCACAAGAACTGGTGGAGATGGCAGCAGCTACTTCACCGGGGACGTGGGAACCGGAAGCCGGCACAAATATGGGAGAAAAGCTTTCGTAACGGCATTGGCTTGCATTGATCAGTGTATATTCGTCAAGACTGCGCTGATGCATCGAAATGATAAAACTGTCGTATGCAGACAGCTCTGTGCTGTAGCTCTCCGGTAACATCAGGTAAAATGCCCGGGGCATATTTTTACCAATAATCACATCGATTGTCTGCATTTGGAGAATGTGCCAGCGGTCGCCGCCAAGAATTTCTTTTGGGGTCGTGTAGGTGTCCGGAAGAATTTCTGTAATTTTGGCTTCCACAACTTCTCTATTGGCAAAGGGTGCTGCCCTTGCTGCCTCAAGGTCATAGGTGACAAAGATATTGGCTATGGGGTCAATTGGTTGCGTAATATGCATATCCCAACTGATGGGATCACCAATGCGGTGCACCGGATCCGGTGTGGGACGGAAAATAAAAATGAGTGCAGCAATGATGAGAAGAAGTGTGCCTGCCGGCAAAAGAAGTCGTAACAGCTTGTATGACTGCTTGTGCTGAACTGCAGGGGATTTATCTGACTTAATGGTAAAAGACATACGATCCCTCCTTTATTTCATTGTAGCATATATGGCAACCCTGCGCAATCTCTAATTCCAATTTAGCGGGCAAGCGCCCGCGGGCTTCTCGTGCACGGTGAGGTGATCATCATTACATAATTTGCTCGGTGACGATACCTTGTGCTGTATTTCAAACTTCAATTTATCGTTCTGTTTGCATATCTACCGAAAATGCGTCATCCCGAGCGAAGTCGAGGGATCTACGCACAAACAAACCCATAAAGTCATCGATAATGCGTAGATTTCTCGACTCCCTCCGCAAGCTCCGGTCGCTCGAAATGACGCGTTTTTTTGGGAGATTTGCGATAAATTCTCAACTCTCAACTCTCAATTCTCAACTTTGACAGAACGATAAATACGAATTTAGGGTTGCTATTTTTTCTTTGTGTGCTATGATGGACGGTAGGAAAGGGTGGCGATGGTATGGCATCTGCAAAGACAATGGACCTGACGGAGGGCCCCATACTTAACAAAATGCTCCGTTTCGCGATTCCCATTATATTGGGAAATCTTCTGCAGCAGCTTTACACGGCGGCAGACCGTGTGGTGGTGGGACAGTTTGCGGAAAACGGCGCAAATGCTTTGGCTGCCATTGGTGTGACGATCTCCCCACTGAATCTGCTCATCGGCTTTTTTGTGGGCATTGCCACAGGCAACAATGTGATCTGCGCCAATCTTTTGGGGGCAAAAAACAATACGGACCTTCGGAAGAGTATGCATACCTCTATTCTGTTGGGTCTTATCTGCGGTGTTGGCATATGTGTTCTGGGCATTCTACTGGCACCGCTGATGCTTGCTATGATGGGAACACCCCAGGATGTTATGGCACAGGCAGTTTTGTATATGCGCGTGTTCTTTTTGGGTGTGCCGGCATCCCTTTTGTATAATATCGGTGCCGGTATTCTCCGCGCTCACGGGGATACCAAAAGACCGATGTATATTCTGATGCTCAGCGGACTTTTGAATGTTTTGCTGAATCTTGTTTTTGTGATCATATTCCGTTGGAGCGTGGCGGGCGTTGCTGCTGCCACAGCACTGTCCCACTATGTTTCCGCTGTGGCAGTGCTTTGGATCATGTTCCGACCGAAGGATCAGTATAAGATCACCATCCGGGAAATGTGCATCGATAAAAGGCAAATGATGGCGGTGATCCGAATCGGTGTCCCCAGCGGCCTGGGGAGTATGGTGTTCAGCGCTTCCAATATCGTGATACAGACGGCAATGAACTCCCTGAACAGTGCAGCGGTGATCGCAGGAAAGGCGGCTGCCACGGATATTAACAATATGGTCTATCAGATCCAGGCGGCATTTCTAGCCACCTGTGTCAGCTTTTCCGGTCAGTGCTACGGCGCAAAGCAATATAAGCGCATTGATAAGGTGGCGCTCACGGCGACCCTTACCTGCCTTTCTATGATGGGCGTTTGTTCCGTTATTTGCGCTGTCTTTGCACCGCAGCTTGTGGGACTGTTTAACAGTGACACCGAGGTGGTTGGCTACGGAAGCACAATGCTGCGGATCAACACCCTGGGCATCCTTGTGTATGTGCCCGCAGAGATCTATCTTGGCTGCTCCCGGGGTATGCGCCACGCGATGGCACCTACGATGCTGAATATGGTGGCGGTCTGCGGTGTCCGTATGCTGTGGGTGCTGCTGGTGTTTCCGCTGGATCCCACAGTGCCAACGCTGTATTACTGCTTCCCCATATCCTGGTTCGTTAGCAGCGCGCTGCAGATCTCCTATTACCTCTTTGTACGCAGGAAACAAAACAAGCTGGAAGCAAAAACCGCATAACTATAAAAATGAGCCTGCTTTCGGGACAATGTAATTGATAACAAATGTCATCCTGAGCGAGCGAAGTGAAGGATCTCCGTTGTAATGGAAGGAGATCCTTCGTCGCGTTGTTCCTCAGAATGACATTTTTTCATACATTGATCCTTGGGCAGGCTCATTTTCTGTAAAAGGACGGTCTGTGACCGGTGAATTTTTTGAAAATGCGGCAGAAGTAGGCGCAGTCGGAAAAACCCACTGCTTCTGCGCATTCGGAGACAGTGGCGGAGGTGGATTCCAGCATTTCCACCGCCCGCTGTATGCGGATCTTCAGCTGATACCGGTAGGGCGGGACTCCAACGGCGGCAGTAAAGGTGCGGATAAACCGGTCCACCGAAAGATGACAAAGCTTTGCATAGGCTTCAATGTCGATGGGCTTGTTGCAATGGATGTGCATAAGACTGATCACCTGCTCCAGCTGCTGATTTCTTACACCGGCGGAAAGGGGGGCAGGGGGCTGAGTCATCAGTGCCAAAAGCACCGGCATATAGCTGTCGCAAAGCTGCTCTCCCACCGCAAGTCGGTTGTGGTGGGCGGCGATCATCTTTTCAAATATGGCTTCAAACTGGGCACGGTCGCGGATGGGAATGATTACGGGTGTCATTGGGTCAGGGGGCGTGAGGATATTGCAGGCTGTGCCGCTGAAATGTGCCCAAAGGATCTGGGAATTGGATTCCTTTTTAAAGGAGTAGTGCTGCCGCACATTTGGAAAATGGAGGATCAGGCTGCCCTCCGGGATGGGGTAGCTCTGTCCGTTCAGGATATAAGTGCCTTCTCCCTGGTTTACATAATTTATTGAATAATCCACACGACCCTGTTCCCGGACGGTGGTGTAGTCCCGGTCTCCCAGCCATTGCTGACCGCAGGAATTGACCTTCATATAGCCGTCAAAAACCTTTTCCGTGGTAAAGGTAAGCTGTCCCATAAAGCACCTCCTTTTCTGTATAGTACAACAAAAACCCAAAAAAGTCAAAGAAAAACACCAATATTGTCCAATAAAACACCAATGTAGTGAATACGAAACTGCAGAAAAATATTGTATAATGATTTTGGGTGATACTATGATACAAACAAAAGTCTTTTCTGACCTGACCTTGATCCTGCCGGAGACCTGCTCCAACGAGCCGGAATTGAGGGAATTTACACTTTGTAAAAACGAAGCCTTTTCCTTCCAGATGGCATACAAATTCTTTGATGACCCGGATGCGGAAAAGAATCCCGAGGAGCTGCATTTCTACCTCCGGCTTGACACAGCGCTTCCTGTGAATACTTATCACACCTCCTGCGTGCCGGTGATGCACAGCTACAGCCGGATCGAGCCGAAGCTGCCCATCGGTATGTATCCGGATATTTTGCTGCCTAAGCAAACCAACGCAGAGGTGGTGAGACAGACCATTCGCGCGAAGCCGGGACACCGTTATATCGAGGTGGGGGAGAAGCAAAGCCTTGCTGCCTATAACGACAGCTGGCGGCAGGTGTGGTTTACCGTGAATGAGGAAGGTGCGATTCTTTCTCCCGGTAAGCACGAGCTTCGGATCTCTCTGTTTGACATCTCCGGCAACGAGGTGGGAGGAAGCCGGCTTTTACTGGAGGTGCTGGATGTGCAGCTTCCGGAGCAGAGCCTTTTCTATACCAACTGGTTCCATAACGATTGCCTTGCAGATTTTTATAAGCTGCCTCTGTTTTCAGATGCATATTATGCCGTGTTTAAAAAGTTCCTGTGTACCGCAGTGAAAAACGGTATGAATATGGTGCTCTTGCCTGCCTTTACCCCGGCACTGGATACAGCTATCGGGGAGGAGCGTATGACGGTACAGCTGGTGAAGGTGGAAAAGAGGGGGAAAAGCTATTCCTTCGATTTTTCCCAAATGAAGCGCTATATGGACGAGGCCCGCGCTGCGGGGATCCGGTACTTTGAGCATTCTCACTTCTTTACCCAGTGGGGCGCTGCCCACGCACCGAAAATTATGGGCACGGAGAATGGGGAATACAAGCGCCTGTTCGGTTGGGAGACCGATGGGGCAGGGGAGGAGTACCAGGCTTTTCTCCGTGCCTATATTCCTGAGGTAAGAGCATTTCTGCGGTCCGAGGGTCTGGAGGAAACTACCCTTTTCCATATGTCTGACGAACCGTCAGATGCCAATTTCGAGACATATCAGCGGTCTTCTCAGGAGATCCGGGCACTTTTGGCAGGCTGCACCGTTGGCGATGCCCTTTCGGATTATAAGTATTATGAATCCGGTTTGGTGAGCACCCCCATTGCCCGCACCAACAATGCCGGAGATTTTGTGGACAGATGTGATGACCTGTGGATCTACTACACCGGCGGCGAGTGCTATGACGGTCTCAGTAACCGGCTGATCCAGCTTCCCAGAGAGCGAAACCGGGCAATGGGCTGGCAGCTTTACTGGGCAAAGGCGAAAGGCTTCCTCCATTGGGGCTATAACTTCTATTACGGCAGACTGTCCCACGGCTTGTATGATCCGGCGCTGGATCCCTGCTGCGGCTTTGCCAATGCAGGTACGACCTACAGCGTTTACCCCGGACGGCACGGTGAGCCGTTGCAGTCCATCCACCAGAAGATATTTACCGATGCCCTTACAGATCACAGAGCCTTGCAGCTTCTGGAGCAGCTGAGCAGCAGAGAGGTCTGTATGGACTTGATCCGTAAGCATTTTGGAGAACCCAGCTTCTACAATACTCCAAAGGATCCCCAGTCACTTTTAAATTTCCGCAGTGCGGTGAACGAAAAAATCAAATCTTACATATAAGGAGAGTTTGTTATGCAGCATTACAATCTGATCGCCCCCGAGGATCTGGGAAAAGGCTCCACCATCAAGCTGGATGTGTCTGCCGCCGAGGTGGATATTTACTGGAAGGTGGCAATGGAGGTTTTGTCCGTGATCGCAGAGAACAACCGCAAGGGTGAGCCTACGGTTATGGTTGTGCCCTACGGTCCTCTGGGTCCCTACTTCCGCCTGTCCTACCTTGTGAACAAGCACAGAATTTCCTTGAAGAACTGCGTGTTTATCAATATGGATGAGTACCTTGCAGATGAAAAGACCTACATTCCTATGGATGATCCCCTGTCCTTCCGGGGCGGTATGAACCGTATTTTTTACGATGTGGTGGACGAGGAGCTGAATGTGCTGCCTGAAAACCGCATTTTCCCTGACCCTGCCCATCCTGAGCAGGTGCTGGAGATCATTGAAAAGTACGGCAAGCTGGATATGGTCTTTGGCGGCGTGGGCATTAACGGACATTATGCCTTCAATGAGCCCCCGGAGCCCGGTGAGGTCTGCTCCAACGAGGAATTCCTGAACCGTCCTACCCGGGTGCTGAAGATCAGCCGCGAGACCCGTACCATCAATGCCTATATGAACTGCGGTGCAGATCTGAATGCCATCCCCGAATACTGTATCACTGTGGGTATGAAGGAAATGAATATGGCAAAGAGAATCATTATGATCATGCCCCGTGACTGGAATGCCGGCGCCCTGCGTAAGGTGCTCCACGGCGAGATCACAGCAGCTGTGCCCTGTTCTCTGTTCCGGGATCACCCGGATGCCACCATTTACACCCTGACGGAAGCGACCAAGAACCCCATTCCCGAGATCCGGGTGTATAACAAGTAATGGAAAAACTGCTGATCAAAAATGCAAGAGCGGTGCTGCCCGATCGGGTAACACCGCCGCTGCAGGTTCTGATAGAAAATGGAAAGATCGCTGCCATTGGTGAAAATATTTCAGAAGCTGCCCCTGCGCTGGATCTGGAAGGGGACTATCTGTTCCCGGGTTTTGTGGATGTCCATATCCACGGCGGTGGTGGCGCAGACTTTATGGATGGCACGGTGGATGCCTTTGAAGCTGCGGTAAAGGCACATTTGACCCGGGGTACGACTACTCTTGTGCCTACGGCAATGACCGCCACACAGCAGGAGCTGCTGGCATTTCTGGAGGCCTTCCGGGAATTTCGGGAAAAGAACCCCTATGGCAGCCATACTCCCGGAGTGCACCTGGAGGGACCGTACTTTTCCGGCGCTGACAGTAAGAGCAAGGGCGCGCAAAACGGCAATATTTTGCGCCCCATCGACCTGAAAGAGGTGGAGCTGCTCCTAGACGCGGCAAAGGGCAGTATCCTTCGGTGGGATGCTGCACCGGAGCTGAGCGGCAGCGGGGAATTTGCCGCAAGACTGAAAAAAGAGGGCATCCTCTGTGCCGCTGCCCATACAGATGCCACAGGCTATGAAGCCCAGGCTGGTTTTGAAAGCGGCTTTTCCCATGTGACCCATTTTTATAATGCCTGCACCGCTTATAAAAAACGGGATCAGTTGGTCACCGCCGGTATTGTGGAAGCGGCTTATCTGGATGACAGCGTTACAGTGGAGCTGATCTGTGACGGAAAGCATATCCCAAAGCACTGTCTGCTTCTGGCGTTGAAGATCAAGGGCGCAGACCGGGTGCTGGGTATTACAGACGCCACAAGACTTTCCTGCACCGATGCCAAAAGAGGCAAGCTGGGCAGCCTGAAAAACGGCACAGAGGTTATCGTGGATGACGGCGTGGCAAAGCTGCCGGATATGACCTCCTTTGCAGGCAGTGTCTGCACTATGGACAGAGCCTTAAAGGTGCTTTGTGCGGACTACGGTGTGGATCCGGTGACGGCTTCAAAAATGCTCTCCCGGAATCCCGCCGCCCATATAGGTATGGAGCATACCGTCGGCTCTGTGGAAGTGGGAAAGCAGGCAGACCTTGTGCGGGTGGATGCTGATTTCAATGTGAAAGCTGTTTTTAAAAACGGAAAACAGTTTTAATTTACAATTAAGGAGGGGATCTTCTGTGAAAAAACGAATTGTTACAATTTGTTTGGTTTTATGTATGCTGGCGAGTATGGTGGTTGTACCGGTGACGGCAGCAGAAGGGGAGGAAAACCGCACAGATAGCGCAGCCTTGTGTCCCTGCGGCTGCGGAGAGTCACTGAATGCCTGCGTATGGTATGAGGTCATCACCGGTGACAGCTGCATTGGCAACACCTACCGTCCTGTCTATATGTACGAAGGCGAGGAGATCCCCCTCGACAGCAATATAACCTATGAGAAATTGCAGGAAGCCGCTCACAAGGCGGTTGCACAAATGAGAGCAGAAGACGGACAGGCGTAAAAACCAAAAGTGCAATCCCGGTTTCGGGATTGCACTTTCTAATTATCCTTCTGCAACTACGATCTCGGACAGAACCAGTCCGGGGTTGCGCTTGACGGTAAAATCGATTGCCCAGTAGCTGGAGAATACCAGAAGGCTTCTGCCCCGGTAATCTTCCAGAAGCTCAGCATCTGTACCCAGATTCAGGTCAGAGAGCTCACCGGGGTAGCTGTCAATGAGCCGGATCTCTTCATAGGGAAGATGATCCATCCGCAGATCCACGCCATATTCGCCCTTCATGCGGTACTGGAACACGTCAAACTGCAGCGTACCAACGACACCGACGATGACTTCCTCCATACCGGAGTTGGGGACTTTAAAGATCTGAATAGCACCTTCCTGGGCGATCTGCTCGGTTCCCTTGACAAACTGCTTGCGCTTCATGGAATCCTTGGCGGATACCCGGCAGAAATGCTCGGGAGCGAAGGTGGGGATACCGGAATAGATGAATTTCTTGCCCGGAGCGCAGATAGTATCACCGATGGAGAAAATGCCGGGGTCAAAGACACCGATAACGTCACCGGCGTAGGCTTCCTCCACGATCTCACGTTCAGCGGCCATCAGCTGCTGAGGCTGGCTTAGACGCATTTTCTTTTTGCCCTGCACGTGGAAGTATTCCTTATCACGCTCGAACTTGCCGGAGCAAATGCGCATGAAAGCCAGACGGTCCCGGTGAGCCTTGTTCATGTTTGCCTGGATCTTAAAGACAAAAGCGGAGAAGTCCGGAGAGAAGGTATCGATCTCACCGCAATCGGCCACTCTGGACAGGGGAGGGGGTGTCAACTGCAAGAAAGCTTCCAAGAATGGCTCAATGCCGAAGTTGGTCAGCGCGGAGCCGAAGAAGACAGGACTCAGCTGACCGTTACGAACAGCATCCATATCCATTTCCCGACCGGCGGACAGCAGCTCAACATCGTCAATAAGCTGCCGGTGCTTAGCTTCGGAATCCAGAAGCTGAGCCACCTGGGGGTCGTACAGGTCAACGGTCTGCTTGTCGGCACGGTTTTTTCCGGAAACACCGGAGAAGAACAGAAGCTGCTCATTTTCCCTGTCATACACGCCTTGGAAATCCTTGCCGCAGCCGATGGGCCAGTTCATGGCATAGGTTTCAATGCCCAGCTCACGCTCCAGCTCGTCCAAAAGATCGAACGGATCCTTTGTTTCGCGGTCCATCTAAGTCGGATCGTAGCCATGTCGTTCTGT
>JAZNZZ010000229.1:0-13880 GCA_045595205.1 Faecousia sp. | reverse complement strand
CCTTTTTTAGGGACAACGACTTTTTGCAAGCATCTATGTAGGGACCGGCGTCCCGACGGTCCTAGTTGACAGTTGTGGTATTTTCCTTCGGAAAATGGATTTTAAACAAATGCCTCCGAAGGGGCGTCATCCCGAGCAAAGTCGAGGGATCTTCGCACTGAAAAACGGCTTAGCACAACGATTATGCGAAGATTCTTCGACTCCCCTTCGACTTCGCTCAGGGTCGCTCAGAATGACGCGCTTAGGGGAGATTGCGCAAAATTAAACAGCGCGATATATGTGAATTTTACATAGGAAAAGGGGCTTGTCTCATTTTGGAGACAGCCCCTTTCAGCTTATTTCGTTTGCTTTTTTATGTTTGCCACAAGAATACCGCCGGAGATCAGGAGAAACGCGATCAAGTATTCCAGACGGAAAATATTCTCACCCAGAATGATCCAGCTGAATAGGGATGCAAACAGGGGCTCAGAGAATTTGATAATAAACAGCTTGGAAAGATTCTCCTTTTGCACCGTGATAAACCACAGACAGTAGCTGAACACGGATGCAAAGGTGATCAGCGCAAAAACACCCAGCCGGGGCAGCGTGTTGGGGATAAGGGAAAGGGGAGAGCCGCCCACAGCAGCACCAATGCCCAGCAGCACGATGCCGCCAAACACCTGGGAAACACCGGTCAAAACAATGGGTGTTACCTTCTTAAAGGCCTTTTTGCTGATCACATTGGAAAATACGGTGCAGAAGGATGCACCCAGGATCAGAAAATCACCTGCCTGAAAATGGAAGCCGGACATATTCGCATTGATGGCAAAGATGCCGAGAATGCCCAGCACAAGACCGCCTATCTTGGGAAGGGTCAGCTTGTCCTCCGGGAAGAACAGGGCCGCAAAGCAGATGTAGAACACTGCACCCAGCTGCTTCAAAATGGCAGTCTTGGAGCCGTCTGTGGAGCGAAGACCTATATAGGTGCAGGCGTAGTGCAGAATAATAGCAAACAAACCTGCAAGAAGGACCTGCCACCAGGCACTTTTTAACCCCTTAAAGGAAGCGGGCTCCCGTATGGCGGCATAGGCGGTGATGATCACACCGCACACCAGAAACCGAAGACCGGCAAAGCAGAGAATGTCACCGATGGATTCGATCCCAAAGACCCGGTAACCCAGCTTTACCGTGGGGAACAGAAGTCCCCAAAGCACCATAACCAGCAGGCTTACAATAAGTCCTTTATTCTTTTTCAACACTTAACACGACCTTGCCAATATTCTCACTGCGATACAGAATATCGTGGGCAGCCTCTGCCTCCGCCATAGGCAGCACCTTGTAAACGGAGGGGCGGATGGCACCGCATTCGATCTTGGGCCAGACATTCTCCACCAGCTGGCTCAGGAGGTAAGCCTTGAATTCCGGTGTGCGGTTACGCAGCATACTGCCAACCAGATGCAGACCCTTTGTCAGCAGGGGGCGGAGCTGTACCGTGGTCTCAATGCCTGCCAGCGTGGAGATCACCACCCAGTAGCCGCCCCGTGCCATATAAGGAAGGCTCTTGCCCAGCGTCTCACCGGACAGACAGTCCATAGAAACTGCCACGGGAGTGCCGTTTGCCTCTTCCTGTGCAAGGACAGAAGCTACATCGGTGGTGGAGGAATTGATGATCACATCAGCACCCAGATTCTGGATCTTTTCTGCGATCTCGTCAGAGAGCACGGAGGTAATTACCCTTGCACCGAAGGCCTTTGCCATAGGAATGGCAACAGATGCCAGACCGCTGGCACCGGCAGGCACGAAGGCAGTCTGACCGGGCTGCAGATGACCCTCGATAAACAGATTCAGGTAAGAGGTTGCGTAAGCCTCAGGCAGGGCAGAGGCCTCCTCCATAGAAAGTCCCTTGGGAATGGGCATCAGCATATCGTACTTTACGGCAACGAACTCTGCATAACCGCCGCCGCCCAGCAGGGCACAGACACGGTCACCGACCTTCCAATTCGTCACATTCTTGCCAACCTCTACGATCTTACCGGCAATTTCCAGACCCATCCATTCCGGGCAGCCGGGAGGGGAGGGATACTTGCCCTCTCTTTGCAGAAGGTCAGCACGGTTCAGTGCTGCGGCATAGATCTTCACCAGAACCTCGTCATCCTTGATCACGGGATCCGGCACATCACTCCATACAAGATTCCTGTTTTCGCCAATAAGCATTGCTTTCATATTAGTAATTCCTTTCTGTAATGAATTTTTTGTTTAGTCTCTCCACAGGATTTCGCCGTCTGCAACGGTCAGCTTGCACCGATAACTATGGGTGTCCTCCAGCGTGTTTCCGGCTTTGTCCGTCAGGCTGTAAGGCTCGTTTCCGTATTCCAGTACGGCAATGTCTGCACAGTGCCCTTCCTTCAGCACACCCCATACACCGTCCTTGCCCAGCACCCTGGCAGGTGTGGTGGTGACGGCACGGAAAATATCTTCTTCCTTCATCCCGGCGGTTCGCGCCATACTCATACACATAGTCATACCGTACCGGCCGCCCCGCTTGTAGGCACTGGCGCGGGTGATGTCGGTGCTGATGGTGTCCGGCAAAACACCCTTTGCAACAGCGGCGCGAAATACAGAGAAGTCCGTGTGAATGTGACCGGCAAAGCCTGCATCCATAACCACGCCCCGCTTCTTTGCTGCCAGTATGGAAGCAAAGTCATCGTCCTTTGCGGTGTTGCCCCCTCCGTGATATGCGTGGGTCAGTATGTCACCGGGGGATAAAAGGGGCAGATACTCCGCCATAGGGGTGGGGGAATTGGAGCAGTGTACCATAACCTTAAGCTTGCGGGATTTTGCATATTCGCAAACTTCCGCCAAAGGACGGCTGCTGCACACATCGGGCTTGTTTGTGTCAAAATAAACCTTTAAACCGATAGCATTGTCGCCGTAAAGCTCCATTTTATTTTCAATAAAGGAAAAATCAGCAGTGTCATCTTTGATGGGCACAGTTACGAAGGTTACATTTTTTACACCGTAATTGTTTACCAAACGCAGGTCTGCGTGTGCACCGCCGGCATCTGCTGCGGCTGTAACACCAAAAGGCAGACAGGACATTTCCGGGTTAATGCCGTATAGATCCGGTTCCGGCCCGGAAAAATGCACATGGGCATCCACAAGACCCGGCAGCACGGTCATTCCCGCGGCATCATAAACAAACCCGTTGGGACAGTCGATATTTGTCCCGATTTTTGTAACAATGCTTTCTTCTGCCAAAATGTCAGCTTCAAAGAACCGGTAACCGTCCCAGACCCTGCCGTTTTTAATCAGAATGCTTCCCATTGGAACCTCCTATGATCTCCATAAGTGTTTCCTGAACGGTATAATCGTGCTCGTAGGTCCAGGGCGAAGCTGTCACACCGGCAATGTAATCGTAAAAAGCCTGTACCTCCAAATCGTACCGGCACTCCGCAGAAAGGCTCTCCACAGGGATCTCCACCTTCAGATCCTGATGGTGATGGTGTGCGATCTCTGTGTCGGAGTATGTCATAATGCAGGGGCGCTCCATAGGCAGTATGCTTACCGTAGCCTTTTCACCGGAAACCACCAGCTGCCGCCTGCCGTAGCCGTTCACCTCCACAGAAGAGCTGTAGATCCGGGCCATACCCTGAGGGTATTCCAGAATTGCCAAAGCCTGATCCTCAATGTCCAGACCGTCTTTCCCGGAGACTGTGTAAAAGCTGTGCACCTTTGCAGGCTTTCCCATAATGCGGATCACAAGATCCAGCATATGACTTCCGAAAATGTACATTCCGCCACCGGGAAAGGTGTCCAGCCACTGCCTGTATTTCAAAGGATCACAGGCACTCATTTCTGCGTTAATGGAATAAATAGTTCCAAGAATGCCCGTATCCACCTTCTCCAGAAGGGTGAGCACCGCCGGATTGTACCGGTACATATATCCAAGCTCCAGCTCCAGATGCTTTTCCTTTGCGGTGTCCAGAAGCTTGCGGAACTCCTCCAATGTGCCGCCTGCAGGCTTGTCCATCAGAATGTGCTTTCCTGCATCGGCGCATTTCTGTGCCGTTTGGGTCAGAAGTGGGATCTCAGTCTCCACCAAAACTGCATCGCAGTTTTCAAGAAGCTCCTCCTGAGTCAGAACGGGAAGTCCTTCGTAAGCAGGCAGACAGCCCCGCTTTTCCAGCCACTGCTCACTTTCCGGCGCAATTCCTATGACCTCAAAAAGCTCCGGGAATTTCCGAAGAGCAGCCATTTTTGCAGCACCGTGATTGTGCCCCAGACCGACTTGTCCGATTCTGATTTTCATTTCAGATCTCTCCAATCAAATACTGTGCCAAGGGGAAAGTTTTTGTCCTCCATCAGCTGCTTGTAGATATCAGGGGCGCAGTCACCGCTGACCACCCGAGAGCGAATGGGGGAGACCTGTAGCCTGCCTGAGGACATCAGATTCAAAATGGCACGGCAGTCATCGTGGTGAGTCCAGCAGTGGGGATAGGAATCCACCTGAGGCCGGACCATGTTGTGAGCACCGATGAGTTTGACACCGGGCTTATGTACCTGTGCATAGTAGTCAACAGAGCAATCGGAATTGCGGGTGCACCCCAAAAGGCTGATCCGTCCCTGACGGGCAGCGCAGGAAAGGGCAAGCTGCATTGCAGCAGATGCGCCGGTAACCTCCACGCAGCCGTGAATGCCCTTGCCGCCGGTGAGCTCCATTACTGTCTGCTTAAATTCAGGGGCAGTGGGGTCTAACGCATAGTCCGCACCCAGTTGCAGTGCCAGCGCTCTGCGCTCCGGATTCAGATCCACGGCAATCACAGGATTTGCGCCGCTGAGTCTGCAGAATTGCACACTGAACAGACCCAAAAGACCAAGACCGATGACCATTGCCGTCTCGCCCAGCTCCAGCTCCAGTCTGCGGACGCCACCAAGACCCATAGATGCGATCACCGTAAAGACTGCATCCAGAGAATCCAGCTTGTCATCCTCCACCTTTGTGAGGCGGCTGCGGCTTACAAGGGCATGGGTCGCGTGCCTTCCGTGGTAGATCAGTACACGGTCACCGGGCACAAGATCTGTGACCTGTTCGCCGGTTTGAAGAACAGTACCAATGCCGCAGTAGCCAATGACAGTGGGGAACTTCTGGGCGGTGTTGTTCATGTTCATAAGATATGCCCGCTCTGTGCCGCCGCTGACCACGGTGTATTCTGTTTTAACCAAGACCTGATCACCGGTCACAGGGGGAGTCTCCCGATATTGCAGCTCAACCTTTCCCGGCTCTGTAAAGACAACCATTTTTCTTTGCATAATTCTTCTCCTGCCAAATTGTTATGCTTCTATTATAGATTGTGACGGCACAATGTAAATGTAAATTGTGATATTTTTGTCAATTATGATACGCAATACTTGCACAAAACTTGAAATTATGTTAAATTATCCGGTAGAGGTGAGGAATGTGTTTATCGATTTTGGTTATAGCTTGACCCCCACCCGTGTGATCTCCTCCTACCGGCTTCTCTCTTCACCGGTGGGTGTGGTTACCCGGCAAAAAGGCCGCAAATGCTGGGGACTGGCTTTGAAAGCCGGGGGAAAGACCTATTATGAACAAAATGGAGTCAGGACCCTTTCCGATAAGAATCATATTGTGCTGCTGCCCAAGGGCGCAAAATATGAATGGACCTGCGTGGAGGCAGGGGAGTGTATCGTCATCGACTTTGATGCACTGGAGGAGGGGGACTCCATCCGCTGGGTGGAAGTAAGTGACAATGCGTTTTTTCTGGAAGCCTTCTCCAGACTGGAGCATCTGGCAGGTGCTCAGGATCCTGTGAGCAATTTTGAGAGTATGCAGCTGCTTTTCGGTCTTTTGGTCTTTCTCTCAAAAACCGAGCGCAGGAAGTACATACCAAAGGATAAGCGCCATTTGCTGGAACCGGCAGTGGGCTATATGATGGAAAACTATATTGATCCCGGCATCCGGAATGAATATCTTGCAGAGCTTTGCGGAATGAGCACCGTGTATTTCCGGAAAACCTTTGAGGCAGTCTACGGTACGCCGCCCATCCGGTATCTTCACAGACTGCGGATCCAAAAGGCAAAGGCCATTCTCTCCGGTGATTACGATTCTGTCAGCCAGGTGGCGGAGAGCGTTGGCTACAGCAGTGTCTATCACTTTTCCAAAATGTTCAGACTGTACACCGGAACCAGTCCCTCCGAGTATGCCAAATCAAGCCGAAAATAGAAACCGGACCATCCCGCAACACAATTGTAGGGACCGGCCTCCCGGACGGTCCTAATGAAGATGTAGGGACCGACCTCCCGGACGGTCCTAATGAAGATGTAGGGACCGGCCTCCCGGACGGTCCTAATGAAGATGTAAGAACCGGCCTCCCGGACGGTCCTAATGAAGAAGGACAGCTTGTAAGGACCGGCAGCCCCAATATTAAAAAAACTCACCGGGAAACAACCCAATGCCATTAAGTTAAGCGTGTCATCCTGAGCGCAGCGAAGGATCTCCATCGTATTTTGAAGGAGATTCTTCGTCCCCTTCGACTACGCTCAGGGTCCTCAGAATGACACGCTTTTTCTTATCTAAATGACATTGGGAAACAACCCGGTGAGATTTTTGTGCTGTTACAGTTTTATGGAACGCTCTCCTATGCTATGCGCCATAATTAATAATGCCAATGCCATTAAACAGAAGAAACACAAGCATTACCACAACACCAATAAAGTGAATCAGAAGAAAACAAAAGGCAATGATGCTTAGAACCTTCATTTTGGCTAAGGTCGCATAGCGTTTTATGCATAACAATAATGGAATATTAACGAGACAGATGAGTGCCAGAGAAAGGGCGATATACCATATAGGGAGCTGTGTTGCGTCGGCGCCGCCCAATCGGAAAAGCAAAATCTTAGAGCCAACCACGCTGGCTTGCCAGAACACACAGTAAATAACAGACAGCACAATGGCTTTCTTGCGATTCTGATCCAAGGCAATTCCTCCTGATCCGTAGAAGATTCTGCTTACAACTGTTTTGTTACTTTGGCTTTCTGCCGTCCTTATTCTGCCCGCAAAATTTGTGCATACTAAAAGGTGACATTTTCGTCCAGGGGATAAACGGGACGGGGAATCTTTTTGAAGTCAAAGGCAGTCAGATCACTGGTGCTGAGACCCGGAGGATCGCAGGGGATGATCGCCGCCGCTTTATCTCCAAAATAGCCGCGGAAATGCTGGGTGGATTTCAGCGCCACATAACGGTAATCCTTAAGCAAAGCTCCGACGATGCGGAAGGGCTGATCATCAAAGGTTTGGGCACGGTTGGATGCGATAATAATGTCCACATTTCCTTTCCGCAGCCTTACGGTCTTTCCTAAAGAACCCGGCAGACCAAACATATTGGGGGAAGTGTAGGTGAAATTCCCGTCAGACAGTGCCATAACCGTGGCATCCTCCAGACGGATGGGGTCACCGAATATTTTTTCGTGTCTGCCGCCCAGAGTGAGACTGACCCTGTCACCGACGCGGTGCTTCCAGACTTCTTCTGCAGCAGCGCTGTCGCACATAAAGCCGAAGATGCTTCCGGGAAGATCCCGCTTCAGCATCTCCCGCAAAAGATGTGTGCCGTCACCGGGGCAGCCGCCGCCGGGGTTGTCGGACATATCGTTAATGATAATGTAACCCTCCGCCGACTCCTTTTCCGCAAGGTCAAAGGCCTGGGCTGGGGAGATGGAGTTGGCCTTCAGCTGCTCCCGCCTGTCCCATACGAACCGGGCAATGTCCTGTGCCGCCTCCTGTGCACCCTTTTCTGCCACCACACATACAGAAGCAGTGGAGCAGGCAACATCGGCATAGGGAAAGCCCTGAAACAGGGAGCAATAGATCAGACCGCACTCCTGTATTTTCTGATCCATATAGGCATTGATCTCCGGGAACGGTGCATTGGCAGTCATACCGGAGGCAATGGGGATCAAAAGGGGAAGATGCACGATCTTTGTTTCGATCCTGATCTCTTTACGAATGAGCCTTGCCAGAGTCTTCATTGCAATGTAGGAAATATCCGCCTTGTCCGTGTGGGGATACTTGCGGATGCCGAAGATGCCGTTTGCAAGCTTAGCTGTTTCCTCGGACACATTGCCGTGAAGATCCATCGGCACAACAATGGGCAGGTCGGGACCCACGATCTTCCGCAGCTCCGTGAGCACATAAACCTCCAGATCGTCGATGCCCTCTGCAACACCAGCCCCGTGCAGGGCAATGCAGATGCCGTCCAGCTCGTCTTTATGGGCGCGGCACACCGGGAGAATGGTATCCATCATTTTGTCCACACATTCCCTTGTGAGCACCGGCGCAGCGGAGCTGTAGGCGCAGGTGGGGATCATTTCAATGTTTTCTTCCCGGCAGGCTTTGATAATGCCGCCCAAATACAGGGAAGTGCCTTCGCTTTTCTGAATCGATTCTTCCCCGAACAGTGCACCCTTGGAGGTGTACTGTTCAAAACTTACCATCTCTTCAGCGAAGGTGTTGGCTTCGTGACTAAAGTGACCGACTAAAACCTTCATAATTTACAGCTTCTCCATAACTGCCTTGATCCGGGCAACGGTTCTGTCATAGCCCAGGATCTGCATCACAGTGTAAAGATCGGGGGAGTTGGTCTTACCGGTGACCGCCTGACGGATAAAGGTGGAAACATCTGCCACTGTACCCGGGAAGGCGGCGGGGTCAGCCTTGTAAGCCTTCATATCTGTGGTGAAGCCCATTTCCTCGGTAATAGCCTTGACCTTTTCAAACCACACACCGGAATCATCAGCAATGTCAAACCGGTCCAGGAACTTCTGCAGGGCAGTCTTAACAGTGCTGCCTGTAAACCTTTCGTCAAACACAGGCACTTCCAGATATTCGTCGTAGAAGAAGCCCATATAAGGCTTTGCCTCCTTCCAGGTGGCAATGTCCTTGCGGGGCTTCTTGCCGCCTCTGCCAATGGCAAGGATCGCCTTGGCATAATCGGGGGCAGAAATCAGCTTTTCGGCAAAGTCAGGATCGAATTCCTGCGCCCACTCGGTCAGAAGGGCGTAGACCTTGTCTGCATCCATTTTGGCAATCTCGTTCTTGGAAACATCCGTGAGCTTTGCATAGTCAAACAGGCTGCCTGCGGGATTCAGCTTCTTGGGGCTGAACTTAAAATCGTCCGCGGGGGCAGTGGGGTTGGCTCTGCGCCAATCCTCAAAGTTGGAGTTGAGGATGGTCATAATGTACTCATAGACCGCCTCCACAGGGAAGCCCTCTGCCTTGTAGAAGGTCAGTGCCAGCTCCGGGTCCTTGCGCTTGGACAGCTTGCGCTTGGAGGTGCCGTCCATTTTCATCAGAGGTCCGATGTGGACATACTTGGGAAGCTTAAAGCCAAGGGCCTTGAAAAGCTGAATGTGGAAGGGCAGGGTGGGCAGCCACTCGTCACCACGGACAACGTGGGTGGTTCGCATCAGGTGATCGTCCACCGCGTGGGCAAAGTGATAGGTGGGAATGCCGTCGGACTTCAAAAGCACGTGATCCACATCGTTTTCCGTAATGGTCAGCTTGCCCTTTACCAGATCGTCAAACTTGTACTGATTCTCAATAGAACCGGTGGAGCGGAAACGGAGCACCCAGGGGTTGCCCGCGTCCAGCTGTGCCTGAATGTCCTCCAGGGAGCGGTCCCGCCACATTGCGTATTTTCCATAGTAGCCGGTGTTCTCCTTGTTTGCCTCCTGCTGCTCACGCATTGCAGCAAGCTCCTCCTCAGTGCAGAAGCAGGGATATGCCATACCCTGGGATACCAGCTTCTTTGCATAAACGTGATACAAAGCGGCTCTCTGGCGCTGGCGGTAAGGACCGTATGCACCGTTGTCACCGTCCATCGTTGCACCCTCGTCAAAGGAAATGCCGTAATGCTTCAGTGTGTCGATCAAAACCTCAACTGCACCGGGGACTTCCCGCTTTGCATCGGTGTCCTCCACACGCAGGAACAGAACACCGCCGCTCTGATGTGCCATTCTCTCGGCAGTCAGACCCTGCACAAGGTTGCCCAGATGGACAAAGCCTGTGGGAGAAGGTGCCATACGGGTGACCACAGCACCCTCAGGCAGCTGCCGGAGGGGAAAACGCTCCTCCAGTGCTTCGGGGGTATCCGTAACGGTGGGGAATAAAAGCTCAGCTAAAATGTTGTGATCCATAGTAATTACCTCTTGTTTTAGAAATCTCCTTTGTAAATTTGAAATATTATACCACGGGCACGGGGGCAAAGTCAATTTCTCGTTGCGTTTTTTTGACACTTGTGATAGAATACAGGAAATTATGGAAATGAGGCGAAATCTTATGGAAGAAGTAATGCAACCGAAGAAGAGAATGCTCTCCGGCATTCAGCCCAGCGGTGACCTGCATCTGGGCAATTACCTGGGTGCTATCAAAAACTGGAGCTCCCGTTCCGAGCTGTACGAGTGCTTCTATTTTATGGCGGATATGCACACCATCACCGTGCGCCAGACCCCTGCGGATCTGCGCCGCCGTACCCTGGAGCAGCTTGCCCAGTACATTGCCTGCGGTCTTGATCCTGAGAAGAACACCCTTTTTGTCCAGAGCCATGTGCACCAGCACGCAGAGCTTGGCTGGGTGCTCAACTGCTATACCATGTTTGGCGAATTGAGCCGTATGACCCAGTTTAAGGACAAGTCCGCAAAGAACGCTGAGAATATTAACGGCGGCCTGTTTACTTATCCTGCTTTGATGGCGGGGGACATTCTGTTGTACCAGCCGGATCTGGTGCCTGTGGGACACGATCAGAAGCAGCACTGTGAACTGACCCGGGATGTTGCCCAGCGCTTTAACAGCATTTACGGTGATGTGTTCAAGATCCCGGAGCCTTATATCCCCGAGACCGGTGCCCGTGTGATGAGCCTGAATGCGCCTGACAGTAAAATGAGCAAATCTATGCCCGAGGGCTGCGTGTTCCTGATGGAAAGCCCCGAGGACATTCAGAGAAAGTTTAAGCGGGCAATTACCGACAGTGATACAGAAAACTGTGTCCGCTTTGACCCGGAGAATAAGCCCGGTGTGGCAAATCTGATGTCCATCTATTCCGCCGTCACCGGCAGAAGCTTTGAGCAGATCGAAGCAGAGTTTGCAGGTTGTGGCTATGGCAAGTTCAAACCTGTGGTGGGTGAAGCTGTGGTGGAGACATTGCGTCCCATCCGGGAGGAAGCAAGCCGGCTGCTGAAGGATAAGGCATATTTGGAAGGTGTCTACCGCTCCGGCGCAGAAAGGGCTGCCTATGTGGCAGAAAAGACCCTTCGTAAGGTCTATAAAAAGATCGGTTTCCTGCAAAGATAAATATTCAGTCCCTTTGAGGTGTCGCAATGAATGCTACACCTCAAATTTTTTGTTTTATTTTTATTTTTATGTCACTTTTTTGCGCGTTGGTACATATTAGAAGTAGAGAGGAAAAAACAGAAGCATTTTGTCTTCTCAAAAGATATCAGACAGGAGGAAAAACAATGAAAAATCGATTCTTAAAAATCTGCAGTTGGATACTTGCATTCGTGCTGCTGGTAAATATGCTCCCAATGAGCGTATTTGCCGAAGAATTCCGTGAGGCGGTTGCAGATGCCAAAGCAGAAGCTGTGACCGCATCGGAACCGGCGCAGGTGGTAGACGAGATCGTGGAGAACAGAACGGAGTTCTCCAAGGAATTCCTTCTCAGCAACGGTCTGCATATGGCGGTGCTCTATCCGGATGCCGTCCATTATGAGACAGCATCCGGCTGGAAGGAGATCGACAACACCCTTGTCACGAAAGAGAATGGCACACTTGCCAATTCTGCCGGTGTCTGGGATGTGCGCTTTCCCCAGAAGCTGGACGGAACGGAAAGTGTCAGCATTGAAAAGGACGGCTATACCCTGACTTTTACTATGGCAGGAGAGCTGAACAGCTCCGGTGCAGTTCGCCTGACCGCGGAAGCAGAAGCTTCTTCCACCGCGCAAATGCAGCTGGAAAAGGCAAATGCAGCTCAGGTGCAGGTCAAGCGGATCGATATTGCGGCACAGAAGGAAGCGGCAGAGCACCCGGAAACCGTGCCTGTCAAGCTGCGCTCCGGCGTTGCCTATAACGAGGTTTATGAGAACACCCATATTACATACGATCTGGAATCCAACAGGGTGAAGGAATCTGTGATCCTGGATGCCTTTAAGGAAACCCTGCGGGGCTACCGTTATGCCCTGAATGTGGGTGAAATGCTTCCGGTTCTGGAGGAGGACGGTCAGATCACCCTTTATGATAAAACCGGTGAAAATGCGGTTATGGTGATGCCCGCACCTTACCTTTTGGATGCAGCAGGAGAATACAATGATGATATTCAGGTGCAGCTTACCGGCACCGGCAGTGTCCGCACCCTGACCTACCTGCTTCCCCGTCAGTGGCTGGCAGAGGAAAGCCGCTCCTGGCCTGTGATCCTGGACCCAGTGGTGGAAGCGAATTTGAGCCGATCCAATATTGAGGACCGCACGGTTACGCAGCTTAAGACCTATAGCCAGGATTGGGGAATGAACAGCTGCGGTTACGATACGGATACGGGCATCCAACGGTTTTTCTTGAAGTACAATGCCCTTCCGGCTCTGACATCCTCGGATGTAATCCTGAATGCAACAATATCTATGTACAAGCTCCAGACCTCCGGCACCACTGCCTCAGTAGAGGTCCGTTCTGTGGCATCTGACTGGGACGAAGCAAGTATTACTTGGGAAAACCAGCCGACAATGGGCGCGTATGTAGAGGATTATGCCATTTCCAAGGCTGCCGGCTGGTACGCCTGGACAGTGACGGATATTGTCCGCGGTTGGTATAACGACACAAATACCGGCATGATGTTCAAAGTTGACAATGCAGTTGAAGCCGCAGGGACCCCCAATTATAAACAGTTTTTATCTTGCGAATACGGTGTTTATGAAAGCCGTCCCACCTTGCAGATCTTTTTCCGCAACGATAACGGACTGGAAAGCTACTGGGACTACACCTCCGTAAGTGCCGGACGGGCTGGCGCAGGCTATGTGAATAACTACACCGGCAGCCTGACCTGGGTACGCACGGATATGGGCTTTGCGGGGAACCGGATGCCTGTTACCATCTCTCGCGTTTATAATATGAATGAGGCAACTGTCCCCACAGACGATAACAATTCCAACGACACAGCCGGTAATTATTTCAGTATGGGTAACGGCTGGCGCACCAATTTCAACCAGACGGTCTACCGCTGGTCCGAGAACAGCAGCTATTATATTTGGGAGGACGAGGACGGAACAGACCATTATTTCACGCTGGAAGACGGGAAATACAAAGACGAGGACAGTCTGGAGCTGGAGCTTACCACCAACGGCAGCGGAAGCCGCACCTATTGCATCAAGAACAAAACAGGAGGCTGCAGTTACTTTGACAGCAAGGGTCGTTTAACGGCAATTGAAAACAATCAGCAGACACAGAGCACGATCACCGTGGAATATGTGTCCGGCGATTCCAAGCAGATCTCCAAGGTCACCGACGGAGTCGGTCGTACCTACCGTTTTGTCTATTCCGGCGGTCTATTGGAATCGATCCGTTTTATGGAGGCTGCAGATGGCACCTGTGAGTACGCCATCAGCTACGGGTATACCGACAGCAAGCTCACCACCGTTACCTATGCAGACGGAAAAGCCTGCACCTATACCTATAACGAGGACGGCATCCTTACTTCGGTGCAGGACTGTGACGAATACCGTGTGGACATTACCCACAGCGCACCGGCAGATAAGTCCTGGCAGCCTTACAAGGTCACCGGTCTCAGTGAAAGCGATGGAGACAGCCTGGGCGGTGCACTCTCCTTTGAATATGCCCATAACCA
>JAZNZZ010000228.1:0-4427 GCA_045595205.1 Faecousia sp. | reverse complement strand
GCCACAGGTTCTTGTCCTTGGAGTAGTTGGTTTCGCGGCTGATCTTCAAAGGCACATTGTGGGCTTCGGCGTAGTCGATCTCCTCATCACGGGACTTGATATCCCACTCACGCCAGGGAGCGATGATCTTCATACCGGGAGCGAAACGCTTGATTGCCAGCTCGAAACGGACCTGATCGTTGCCCTTGCCGGTAGCACCGTGGCAGATGGCGTCAGCGCCCTCAGCCAGTGCGATCTCTGCCAGCTTCTTGCCGATGACAGGACGGGCAAAGGCAGTACCCAGCAGGTAGGTCTCATACTTGGCATCCATCTTCATAGCAGGGATGATGATCTCGTCCACCATCTCGTCCACCAGATCTGCAACGATCAGCTTGGAAGCGCCGGTCTTGATCGCCTTTTCCTCCAGCCCCTCCAGCTCGTCCGCCTGACCCACATTGCCGGCCACAGCGATGATCTCGGGGTTGTGATAGTTCTCCTTCAGCCAGGGGATGATGATGGAAGTATCCAGGCCGCCGGAGTAAGCCAGAACGACTTTTTTGATGTTATCTTTATTCATTATATATGCCTCCTGAAAAGGTGTTTTGTAATATGCCACGGATTATACACCCAAACCCGGGGATTGTCAACCTCTTTTGCATAAATATCCA
Organism: Faecousia sp.; assembly: GCA_045595205.1. Lineage (GTDB taxonomy): Bacteria > Bacillota > Clostridia > Oscillospirales > Oscillospiraceae > Faecousia. The sequence goes on along the minus strand of JAZNZZ010000228.1, from coordinate 3,780 downwards.
CTGTTTGGTGATTTCATACACAAGAAGACAAGGGGAGGGGGCAGTTTTGGACAAAATGCCCTCTGAAATGTATGTTGTGTAGGGAAAAGTGTGCACGGGAGAGAGAAAAACAGGAAAAACAAGGGTGTATACAGTGAATAAATATACATAGTATTCGTATAAAGTTTTGCTGGAAATTTCTGCGGTTATCTGCTATACTGACAAAAGACTGGAAAGAAGGTGTTTTTTCGTGGAGAAAAAGCTGTATGATGCCTATATTCGGGTGCTGACCCGGGAGCTGGTGCCTGCAATGGGCTGCACCGAGCCCATTGCCGTGGCCTATGCGGCGGCAGTGGCGAAGAAGGAGCTTGGCTGCATCCCCCAAAAGGTGGAGATCGTGGTCAGCGGCAATATCATTAAAAATGTAAAAAGCGTTATCGTGCCCAATACCGGGGGACTGCACGGACTGGAGGCGGCTGCGGCGGCAGGTGTCATTGCCGGTGACCCGGAGAAAAAGCTGCTGGTGATCTCGCAGGTGTCCAAGGAGCAGCAGGCGGAGATCGCCCGGTATCTGAAGGAAGCAGAATTTACCGTGGAGGAATCCACCTCCGGCGCGTTGTTTGATATTCTCATCACCCTGACCGGCGGGGGACATCAGGCAAAGTGCCGCATTGCCGGTGAGCACACCAACATCGTGCGAATCGAGGGTGACGGCAAGACCGTGCTGGAGCGGGAGATCTCCCTGGAGGAGGGCGAGGACAACAGCGACAAGAGCCTTCTGACGGTGGAGGAGATCGTAAATTTTGCGGACTGTGTGGCGCTTCAGGATGTAAAGCCTATCCTTGACCGGCAGATCCGGTGCAATATGGACATTGCCCGGGAGGGTCTTGAAAATAACTATGGCGCAAGGATCGGACAGGTGCTTCTAAAGACCCGGGGCGACGATGTGGTGACCCGTGCCAAGGCCTGGGCGGCGGCAGCCTCCGATGCCCGTATGGGCGGCTGTGAAAAGCCGGTGGTCATCAATTCCGGCTCCGGCAATCAGGGCATTACCGCCTCTGTGCCTGTGATCATTTACGCAAAGGAGCTGGGCGCAAGTGACGAGCAGCTTTACAGAGCCTTGACCGTGTCCAACCTGATCACCCTGCATCTGAAGACCGGCATCGGTCCTTTGAGTGCCTACTGCGGCGCCATCAGCGCAGGCTGCGGTGCGGCTGCAGGTGTTACATATCTTTACGGCGGCAAGTTCCGGGAGATCGCCCACACGGTGGTCAATGCCATCGCCATCAACTCCGGTGTGATCTGCGACGGCGCAAAGGCAAGCTGTGCCGCCAAGATCGCCTCTGCGGTGGAGGCGGGGCTTCTGGGTATGGAAATGTTCCGCCAGGGCAGTCAGTTCTACGGCGGTGACGGCATCGTCAGCAAGGGCGTGGAAAATACCATTGACAATGTGAGCCGACTGGCCAGCCAGGGTATGCGTAAGACCGATGCCGAGATCATTAAAATTATGCTGAAATAAGGAGCGTTTAATATGTTGCATTTGATTCCTCAGGTAAAAAAGCTGGAGTTTTTAGGCGGACCTCTGATGAAAAAAACGGTCTGTCCTGAAAAAACAGAAGATATCCGCCTGCAAAAAGCGATTTCCAAATTGCCGGCTTCCCCCGACGGCGTGAAGCTGTCAGTGTCCGTCACCGGCGGCGAGGGAGAGGACTACTGCCTGCGTGTGGAGAGGGAAATGATCACCGTGGAGGCAAAGACCCCTGCCGGTGCATTCTATGCCATCCAGACCCTGCGGCAGCTGTTTCAGGAAGAGACAGTACCCTGTGTGTACATTGAGGATGAGCCGGATTTCCCCCACAGAGGCTTTTACCACGATGTGACCCGTGGCAGAATTCCCACAGTGGAGACCCTGAAAAAGCTCATCGATGATATGGCTTACTATAAGCTGAACTCCCTGCAGCTTTATGTGGAGCATGTTTTCCCCTTCAAGGAGACGGAAAAGCTGATCCAAAAGACCGGCTGCCTCACCCCGGAGGAGCTCAAGGAGCTGGAAAGCTACTGTGAGGAGAACTTTATCACCTTCATTCCCTCTCTTTCCACCTTTGGTCATATGTTTGAGATCCTGAATCAGCCGGAGTATCAGCATCTTGCCGTTTTGGATACCTACAAGGCAGACCCCAATTTCTGGTGGGACAGAATGCGGCATCATACCATTAACCCCCTGAAGCCGGAATCCATTGAGGTGGTCAGAAGTTTGATCGGTCAGTACCTGCCCCTTTTCAAAAATAATTTCTTTAATATCTGCTGTGACGAGACCTTTGATCTGGACCGGTATCTGGAATGTGACGATCCCGGCAAGGTCTATGCGGAGTTTGTAAAGAGGATCATCGCCATTGTCCGGGAAAGCGGCAAGGATGTGATGATGTGGGCAGATATTCTTCTGAAGCACCCGGAGGTCATTGACGATATTCCCGAGGAGACCGTGTTCCTCAACTGGTTCTACCGTGTCCCCGTGCCGGAGGAAAATATTGCAAAGCTTGCAAAAATGGGCAAAAAGCAGATCGTCTGCCCCGGCACCACCACCTGGAACCGGTTCTGCGAGGATGTGGATGTGGAGGAGGAAAACATCTGCAAAATGGCAGAGTACGGTCACAAGCACGGGGCACTGGGCGTGCTGAATACCAACTGGGGCGACTGGGGCAATCCCTGCAGTATGGAGCTGGGTATGTACGGTATGGTGCTGGGCGCTGCCAAGTCCTGGAGCGTGGACACGGCAGTGGACGAGGAATTCTATGCCGCAGTCAACGGCCTTCTCTATGACGGCGAGGACGGCATCGGCTGCCTGAAAAAGCTTTGCAGGATGCACCGGCATATCGTGTGGCGGGACTTTGTCCGCAACTATCACCACAAAAAAGCCGGTGAGCCCTTGGAGCTTACCACCATCACCGTGCAGGCGGTGCGGGAGATCCAGAGAAGCTACCTTGCTTTGAAGGCGCAGCTGACTGAGCCCTGGGAGCTGGACAACTACCGAAAGGAGATCCTCTGTGCTGCCGAGGCTCTGTGCGTTGTGGCAGAGCTGACTGCAAAAATGGACGGTATGGAAATACAGCGGATCACCGACACGGAAAGCTTCCTTGCCACCTACGAGGAAAACTGGCGGGCAGCCAACAAGGAAAGCGAGCTGCAGGAAATGACCGGCTTCCTCCGTGCCTGCGAAGCAATTTAACACCCAAAACGAGAGGGCAAGCCCCCAATGTCATTAAGATAAGAAAATGCGTGTCATTCTGAGGAGCAACGCGACGAAGAATCTCCTTCAAAATACGATGGAGAACCTTCGCTGCGCTCAGGATGACACGCTTAACTTAATGACATTGGGCAAGCCCCTCTCGTTTTTTTATGCAAATATCAATTTAGCGGGCTGTCCCATTAAGATGTCGTAGGGGCGAACTGTGTTCGCCCGTCGTTGTGTACCAATGTGTTTTAGAGCGGGCGAACACAGGAAAGCCCCTACGGTGTTGATCAATAGACAGCACGATAAACAGGAATTTAATTTAAGAAAGCTGCTGTTCCTCATAATCTCTCCAGGAGCTCTTTGAGCACAGGCTCCAGTGCCTTTGCCATAGAGGCAAATCCAAGGTCATTGGGGTGAGTGCCGTCTACGGTGCCTTCCCCCTGTGCCAGTGCCATCAGGGCAGGACCTTCTATGAAATACACATTTTTGTCCCCTGCCTCTTTTGCGTGGGTATAGGTGGCTTTGATCACCGCAAGGCGCTCTTTCTCTACGGGTGACAGCTCATATTT
>JAZNZZ010000227.1:0-18707 GCA_045595205.1 Faecousia sp. | reverse complement strand
TGACCCAGTCCGTTTATACCACAGCACCTTGATCCAATAAAAAAGCCGCCCATCGAGCACTCCGTAAGGAAGTGCGCCTCGATGGGCGGCATTTTTATTGCGTAATTAAATTTCAATCTATCGTTCAGTACAATCCTCCGTGTCATTCCGAGCCAGTGCACACACTGGCGTGGGAATCCGTTCCAAACACTTACTTTACGGATTGCCACACCAGTGACATCTGTCACTGGTTCGCAATGACGGGGCGCGGTAGGGACCGGCGTATTGAATATCGGTATGATTGCCACCGGCAATCATTGTTATTTGAAGATTCGCTGCGCTCTGCAACACCTCGACGGTCCTGATTGACAGCGGGCGATTGATAATCGCCCCTACAATATCATCGATAGACTGAATGATAAATTGGAATTTATCGTTCTGTCGCGTAGGGAACGGATTTATCCGTTCCGCGTGATTTGCGTAGCAAATCACCATTGCCTGCGGCAATGCGGAATGCATATATGCATTCCCTACAGCGCGATAAACAGGAATTTGAAAACCCCTAGAAATCCGTTGCAGGCTGGACGGCGGCGAGCAGGCGGTTGAAGCTGACGGCGGCGAGGCTCATATCGAAGTATTTTTCCAGAACCACATCGTACCGGCTGAAGTCTGCCACAAGCTCCTTCCAGAGCTTCAGGGATTCGGCATCGTTGCCCAGACATTTCTGGATCATTGCCTTGGCGACCATCTCACACCACATGGTATGGTAGTGCAGGATCCGCCAGTGGATCACCTGGATCCGGTGGGGCATCTGCTTATGCTTTGCTGCCAGCTCTCGACCCTTTTCCGCAAGGGCAAACATCTTCTCAAATTCCTTCACACGGGCAGGATCATAGTAGATGCTGTGTTCCTTGTCTGTGGGCTTGTCGCCGCACATATAAGCGTGCTCGAAGATGGCACTGACCTGCTCCATATAGTCCAGAGCGGCTTCCCAGTCCTCGCCGTAGCAAACCTTAAAGTACTCTTCCTTTTCGGCATCATAGTCCGTATCCAGATCCACCAGAGCTTGACCGTAGATATAGTTCATAAAGCCGTGGGGGAAGCAGTTCTTGTTGGAGCCGTCCTCAGTCATACCCTTGAGGTTTACCAGCTTCAGTGCCTGAATATCCTCGTACAGACGGCGGCTCATGCTCATCAGGCCCGGGTCACGGTACTGATGGACATAGAAGTGATATTCATAAGTAGAGAAATCACCGGGGAACACCTTCTGCCAGTTCTTCAGGTAGGCATAGTTTTCTTCCACACTCCGGGGGGTACGCCATGCGTTACGCACATAGGGTTCAACCTCGGGGAACACGGTGTCCTTGGTGATGGACTTGGAATAGGTTCTGCCGATGGGCGGGAAAGACATGGATACACGGCGGGGATTTTTGACCCGCTCCTGCTTTGGGGCAAACTGCTGATCCACATAGGTGGAGAAGGAAAGCTTTGTGGGAATGCCCTCCCGGGTGAAGATCTCGTCAATGTCATTGACGATCATCACAAGAAAATCTGTGGGGTGCAGCTTCTGGCACTCCTCGCACTCACAGTGATTGCGACGCAGGTCGGCAAGACAGCAGGCAATTTTGGTGTAGTGGGGATTCTTCTTTGCCATATCCACCACGATGTCCACATACTTTTTCCGAAGATCCGCACGGGACATACAGAAATTGGTGTTGAAGGGGTCATTTTTGAACAGCTCCCGCTTACCGCCGATCAGAGCCATCTTGGACTTCATTTCCTCGGTGGGGACCTTCAGACCCTTTTTGTAAAGCTCCCGTTCCAGAGGGTCGATGCCCAGAAGCTGGGGAATAATATCGTGGTTGCCGCCGCCGAAGGTCATTCCCCGCTTGGCGCACTCGCATTCCAGTGCCTTAGCCATCTGGTGGACAGTTTCTGCATCCACAGGCTCCGGCTCCCGGTGTGCCTCCAGCTGATCGTGGTTATAGTACCGTGCCATATACACAAAGGGCGTGGCAATGCCGTAGCCGTTGAGCTCCTGCTTTGCGTGGTAGTCCACAAAGGCAAGGGTGTCCTGGAAGCTGGGACGGCCCTCCAGCATAAACCGGCGGGTGCGGATGTCTGCCATTTTGTGATACTTGACGGAAGTGATGGGCTTGCGGGGGATAAATTCACCGTCCACACCCGGGGCATAGAACCGGCAGCCCTGAAGCTTCAGGTAGCGGTACACCGCATACAGAATACTGCGGATATTGGAGCCTGCCAGAATGCCGCCGTTTTCGTCAGCATCGATATGCACCACATCATCCAGGGTGTCATCGTCACCCTCAAAAGGAATGCCGAAGTCCGAAAGCAGTCCCAGACGGAAGCCTTCTTTGGCATTGGGGTCATAGGTGATGGACAGCGGGGGCAGGTCCAGCATCATCATACGAAGATACTTGTGCAGCTCCTCTGCCGCAAAATCCACCACATGGTTGCTTTGCAGCTTGTTGATGGTAAGCATATTTTCTTCCTCCTGCATTTTTTCTTCCATTGTACCACAGGTTTTTCTTAATGACTATCATAAAGATATAGACACGCCCAATTTGTCGGAGGGTTGTAGGGAATGCTGTCAGCATTCCGCATTGCCGCAGGCAATGGTGATTTGCTTTGCAAATCACGGGTCACGGATAAATCCGTTCCCTACGGCGTTGATTGCAGCAGCACGATAAGCAGGAATTTACAGTCTGTTTTTCGCTTCTTCCACATCCTTGTCTGTGGGAAGCCGGTCCGGCAGGGTGTTCTCCATACCCAGCGCCGCATACTTAGAGCCTGCGTAGTTGTGGTAGGGAAGCAGCTTTACAGGGTAGCGCCGGGAGAGGGTCTTTAAAAATGCACCGATGGCGGGAATCTCAGCACTGTTTTTTTCCGGCACAAAGGGAACACGAAATTCCATATTTGCTCCCAAATCATCCAGATAGCGGATGTTTTCCAATATAACACTGTTTTCCTGCCCGGTGCAGCTTTTGTGCACACCGGAGTCCATAGCCTTAATGTCAAACAGAAAAATATCTGTGTAGGGAAGCACCTTTTCAAAGGCCTTCCTTGGCACAAAGCCGCAGGTATCCACCGCCGTGTGGATGCCCTCTTTTTTTAATGCGGCAAGAAGAGCGGCGCAGAAATCCGCCTGCAGCAGGCACTCGCCGCCGGACAGGGTCACACCGCCGCCGGTGTTCCCGTAGAAGGGACGGTCCTCCAGAAGCCGGGGCAGCAGCTGCTCCACGGTCACCTCCCTGCCGAACAGCTGCAATGCTCCGGCGGGGCATACCTCCACACACCTGCCGCAGGCAATGCACGCGCTGCGGTCAAATCGGTGCTGTCCGTCAATTACCTTGTGGGCAGCACAAACCTTGGTGCAGGCAAGGCAGCTCCTGCATTTGTTCCCATAAAAGGCCAGCTGCGGGGCGGGGGAGAGGGTCTCCGGGTTATGACACCACAGGCATTCCAGACCGCAGCCCTTGAAAAAAACGGTGGTGCGGATGCCCGGGCCGTCGTGGATGGCCATAGGCTTTATATCGGTAATGGTAGCTTTCATCCTGCATTCTCCGCCTGACAGATAAAGGCATCCTGCTCTTCCTTTGTCAGGTTCACAAAGTAGGCATTCCAGCCGCAGACACGGACCTGCAGATTCTTGTAGCTTTCCGGGTCTTGCTGGGCTTTCTTCAGATCCTCGGGACGGAACACATTGCCGTGGATGGCAAGTCCGCCCATTTTCAGGTAAGTCATAATAATGCCGTAGAAGGCATCAAGACCCTCCTCGCCGGCAACTGCCGAGGGGTGCAGCACAATGTCCAAAACGCTTCCGTTGGGGAAGGCGGAAGCATCCAGCTTGCCCGCAGAGAGGATCAGACCGGTGACACCCTTTTTGTCCTGACCTGTGACGGCACAGAGATTCTTGGAAAGGGGCGTGCCGGCAAGCCGTCCGTCGGGGGTCGCCATAGTGTTTTTGCCGGTTTTTATGCAGTGGTCAATGGTGTAAAGCGCCGATTTGAATACACCGCCTCTGCCGTTGGGTCGGTTGTTTACAAGGCAGGCGCAGTATTCTGCCAGCTCCTGTGCCAGTGTATCTGCCACCGGGTCGTTGATGCCAAACTTGTGAGGGAGCTTTAAAGCTTCGTTCCGAAGGTGTTCGTACCCCTCCCAGTTGTTTTTCAGCACTTCGGTGAGCGCCTGCAGTGTCAGCTTTTTCTCCTCAAACACCAGTGTTTTCACGGCGCACAGACTGTCCACAAGGCTGGCAAGGCTGTAAAAGCTCATAGAGCTGTTGTTGTATTTGGCACCGCCGTCGTAAATGTCCACACCCTTTTCCACGCAGGCATCGTACTGACAGGAGAGCAGGGGATCGGGATTCACTGTGCCGTAGTAGGGCTCGATGGCGGCAACGTAGTTCGTGGCGCGGTCCGTCAGATGGGCAATGTGGGTCTTGACCGCGGAAACAAAATCCTCAAAGCTTTCGATTTTTCCGGTCTTTACGCTGCAAAGCTCACCGGTGGCATTGTCCACGCCCCCGGTCAGGGCAAGCTCCACGGCCTTTCCAAGGTTGATACCGCCGCAGCCGGTGCAGCCCAGCTCCTTGCCCCATACCGCAGGCTCGTAGCAGCCAATGGGCACATAGTCCCAGGCATCTGCTTTTTCGATGTTTACCCGGGTAAGACCCCGTATGGCGGTGTTGTCGCTGACAAACACAAAGCTGGAATTGCCTCCCCGGATGTAGGAGAGCACCTGCCGGATCACCTCCGGGGGCGTGCTGTCGCATACCCGGATGTGGATCTTGGGGGAGTAGATGTTCAGGCTGTTGTAGCACTCCAGAATCAGAGTGGTGACCTCGTTTGTCACATCCCTGCCGGTCTCGTCCATACCGCAAAGGCAGAAGGGAAGATCATAGGGTACTTTTGCTGCCCAGAACTTGTGCAGGAAGAATTTGATCATTTCCCCGATCTCCTCCCGGGTATACCGACCCTCGGCAATGTCCTTTTCGTAGAAGGGGGTCAGCAGAACATCCAGCCGCCCCAGGGTACGGATCCGGGTGCCGAAAATGTAATCGTGCATAAAGAAGTAAAGAACCAAAAGCTGCAGGGCATCGTAAGTATTCCGGGGTGCACCCTCTGCAATGTGCCGCAAAGCCTCCGCATTTTTTTCGTTGTAAGGCCGGATCGCTTCGGAAAGCCGCATCGCGGCGGTCTGCATTGCGGTTAACATAATGTCGCAGGACTGATAAAATTCCTGCTGCTTTTCTGAAAGTCCTTCCCGGCTGCCGGCATCGATGATCCGCTGGCGCAGACCGGCAAAGCCAAGCTGCAAAAGCAGACGGGAGTTGGGGGAGGTGTGGCTGTAGTCACTGGTGGCGTGGTATAAGCCGTAGACTGTCCAGGCCTTTGTGACCTCCTCTGCCTCCGCGGGCAGCCGGGCGGCCTTCAGTGCTTTTTCCCAGCGGATACGCAGCTTTTTAATAAGACCGCTGCCGTCCAGCTTATCCTGAAAAATATCCTCCTTGTCCACACCGATCCGTGCTTTTTGGGCAATGAGAGCAAAGGCGTTGGCGCGGATCAGCGCCGCAGAGGGATACTGCACCTCTAAGGCATCCAGCAGGGGGATCAGAGCGTCCTTGTCCAGACCGCTTCCTTCCACCCACTGAATGTTCTGAAACTGATCCTCCAGCTTGCTTCTCACATTTTCAAAATGCATAACCCATTCCTCCAATATTTCATTCGTGAGAATGATAAACCGGAATTTATCGTTCAGTCTATCGAATGATATTGTAGGGGCGATTATCAATCGCCCGCGTGATTTGCAACGCAAATCACCATTGCCTTCGGCAATGACTGTCACCCCCGTTGTCATTGCGAACCAGTGACCTATGTCACTGGTGTGGCAATCCGTAAAGTAAGTATTTGGAACGGATTCCCACGCCAGTGTGTGCACTGGCTCGGAATGACACGGAGGATTGTACTGAACGATAAATGTGAATTTGAAATACTGCACGAATTGGGGTGAAGCGCCCTTGCGCTTCGAAAATTATTGCTATTTATTTTCTTTTGTTATATAATAAACAAAATATGCTTTTTCTTAAAAATGAGGAGTCTTTATGATCGAAACTGTAACCTTACTTCCCGGGGTCAATTTGCGTTTCTTCCGGGACAGCCGATTTAAACAGGGCTGCATCAGTGTCCAGTTTATGCGCCCAATGTGCCGGGAAGAGGCGGCGCTCAATGCCCTTGTTCCGGCGGTGCTGCTCCGGGGCTGTGAGGGTACGCCGGATCTTCGCACCATCACCCTGAAGCTGGATGACCTGTACGGTGCATCGGTGGGTGCCCTTGTGCGCCGGGTGGGTGACTACCACGCCACCGGTCTGTACGCCGGCTTTATCTCTGACCGCTACGCCCTTGGGGAAGACCGGGTGATGGCGCCTATGGTGGATTTTATCAAACAGCTGCTCCTTGCGCCTGTGACGGAAAACGGAGTGTTCCGTAAGGATTTTGTGGAAAGTGAAAAGAAAAACCTGATCTCTGCCATCGAATCCCAGAAAAACAACAAGCGGGCATACGCCACAGCGCAGATGCTCTCCCATATGTGCAGGGAGGATTCCTACGGCATTCCCCGTCTGGGTGAAATTGCAGATGTAAAGACCATTACCCCGGAAAGCGCCTATGAGCATTATAAGACCCTGCTGCGGGAAAGTCCTGTGGAGCTTTTCTATGTAGGACCTGCCCCGGAGGAGGCGGCGGAGCTTCTGAAGGCTGTGTTTGAAGGCATTGACAGAGCGCCTGTGACCCTTCCGCCCCAGACTGCCTTTCAAAGCTGCGGCGGCGGTGATTTTGAAGAGACTCTGGATGTGGCACAGGGAAAGCTCTGTATGGGCTTTTCCACCCCCGTCACCACCCGGCAGGGGGATTTTGTGGCAATGCAGGTGTGCAACGCCCTTTTCGGCTCCGGTATGACCGGAAAGCTGTTTATGAATGTCCGGGAGAAAATGTCTCTTTGCTATGACATCGGCTCCTCCTATCAGGGGACAAAGGGCATTATGACCGTGTCCTCCGGCATCGATTTTTCCAGGAAGCAGGCAGTGCAGGAGGAGATCCTGCGCCAGCTGCAGGCGGTGCGGGACGGGGATTTCACGGAAAAGGAGCTGCAGTGCGCCAGGGAATCCCTTTCCTCCAGTCTCCGGGGACTCCACGATTCCCCCGGAGCTATCGAAAACTATTATTTTGTGGCAGGGCTCAACGGTCTGGGACTTTCCCCGGAGGAGTACCTGCGCCGGGTGACGGAGGTGACCCCGGAGGCAGTGTCCGCGGCGGCAAAGACCCTGAGGCTGGACACAGTGTATTTTTTGAAGGGGGTGCAGTGTGATGGATAAAAGGTGTTACCCCTCTCTGGGCGAGACCGTATGCTGGGACAAGCTCCCGGGCGGTCTGACGGTGGCGGTGATCCCCCGACCCGGCTTCACCCGGAAGCTTGCCTACTTTGTCACAGATTTCGGCGCCATCCACCGGGAGTTTACCCTGAACGGAAAAAGCTATAAAATGCCTGCGGGCATTGCCCATTTTCTGGAGCATAAGCTTTTTGATATGCCGGACCGGGATGTGACGGCGGAGTTTGCGGCTATGGGCGCAAACCCCAATGCCTTCACAAGCTATGATGTGACTGCGTATCACTTCTCCTGCACAGAAAATTTTGAAGACTGCCTTCGTCTGCTGCTGGAGTTTGTGTCCACCCCCTATTTTACGGAAAGCTCCGTGCAGAAGGAGCTGGGCATCATCGGTCAGGAGATCGGTATGCACAATGACAATCCCGACAGCCGAAGCTTCGAGCTGCTGATGGAAAATATGTACCGGAATCATCCGGTCACTGTGCCCATCCTCGGTTCGGAAAGCTCCATTGGGGAGCTGACCCCGGAAATGCTCACCGCCTGCCATCAGGCATTCTACCGTCCGGGGAATATGCTTCTGTGCGTGGTGGGGGATGTGGACCCTGAAGCCGTCAGTGCCATTGCCCGGGAGGTGCTTCCCTCTGCGGATACGGCACAGGTCACCCGGGTGGATCACTGGGACGAAGCTATGACCTGCCCGGAAAGCTATACCTGCCACAGTATGGAGGTGGCGATGCCTATGTTCCAGCTGGGCTTCAAGTGTGAGCCTCCGGCACTGGGAGAGGAGGCAGTCCGTGCAGAGCTGGTGGGCGATCTGGCAGCAGAGCTTTTGTTCGGCGAATCCTCTGAACTGTACCTGCGGCTTTATGAAGAGGGGCTGATCGACAATGCCTTTGGCGGCGGCTTTGAGACCATCGACGGTATGGCGCTGCTCATTGCCGGCGGTGACAGTGAGGACCCGGAGGCCATCCGGGATGCCATTCTGGAGGAGGCAAAGCGCCTTGTGCAGGAGGGCATCTGCGAAACGGACTTCCTTCGTCTGAAGCGCAGTGCAATGGGCCGCCGTGTCCGGGATCTGGACAGCTTCGACGGCACTGCCTTCCGTATCTGCGCCTATTTCTTCTCGAAATTCGACTATTTTGATTTCCCCTCTGTGTACGAAAAGGTCACAGTGGCGGATGTTGTGGAATTCTTGCAGAGAGTGGTCACCGAGGATCGGTGCAGCCTCTGTGTGATCAAACCGAAAGAACAGGAGTAATTGCTATGGATTTCTTTTCTTGGATCAAACCCGAAAATCCCATCTCCTTCCCCAAGCTGGGACTGGAGCTGGGTGACATCCCCAGAGGCTTTTCCATCGGGCCTCTGAACATTCAGTTTTACGGAGTGATCATCACCGTCGGTCTGCTGCTTGCCATTATTTACGGCATCAAGCGCAGCAAGCAGTTCGGCATCACCGAGGATAACATTCTGGACGGCGTGCTGGGCATCGTGCCCTTTGCCATCATCTGCGCCCGGCTTTACTACTGCGCCTTCCGCTGGGATGTGTACAGTGCCGATCCCATTACGATCCTGTACATTTGGAAGGGCGGCCTTGCCATCTACGGCGGTGTTATCGGCGCTGCCATCGGTGTTGTGGTGCTGTGCCTTGTGAAGAAAATCAAGATCGGTGCGCTGCTGGATCTGGTGGCGCTGGGCTTCCTGCTGGGTCAGGGCATCGGCCGCTGGGGCAACTTCTTTAACCGCGAGGCCTTCGGCGCACTTACCGAGAGCTTTTTGGGTATGGAGATCATCAGTGACATCACCAACGCCAAGGGACTGTACCACCCCACCTTCCTGTACGAATCCCTGTGGAATCTGTCCGGCTTTGTGATCCTGCATTTCCTGTCCAAGTGCCGCCGCTATGACGGTCAGATCGCTCTGGGCTATGTGTTCTGGTACGGTCTGGGCAGAACCTTTATCGAGGGTCTGCGGCTGGACAGCCTGATGCTTGGCTCCTTCCGGGTCAGCCAGCTGCTGGCAGCAGTCAGCTGCTTTACCGCTGCGGTGGTACTCATTGTAATGGCGTTCCGGAAGCACGATCCCCAGAAGCTTTTCGTGAATATCAAGGCTGCAAGAGATGCCGCTGCCGCAGAAGCTGCGAAAGCTGCAGGAGAAGCTGAGGAAGCAGCAGAAGAAGCCGGGGAAGCTGTAACAGAGGAAACCGAAGGACCCAAAGAAGAGGAAGCCGAAGAATAATTCCTGCTTGTTTTGCTGTAGGGGCGGATATTATCCGCCCGTCACCGCCGCTTAGCATTCGTTATCAATAAAGGGGTTTTGGTATGAAAATAACCACAAAAAAGCTGGACTATGAAAAGGTTCTGGAGAAAAAACGGCCGAAGCACCGGGACCCGCTGCGCCCCAATTTTCTGTTGGCGCTGGTGATCCGTGTGCTGGCGATCTTTGACCTGCTTCCCACCCGGTTTTCCTATACGGAAAAGGGAATGGAGCAGCTGGGCAAAAAAGAGCCCTGCCTGATCTTAATGAACCATTCCAGCTTTATTGACCTGAAGATCGCATCCCGGATCTTTTTCCCCCGGCGCTACGGCATCGTCTGTACCTCCGATGGCTTTGTAGGCTTTGGAATGAGCCTTCTGATGCGGCTCATCGGCTGCATCCCCACCCGGAAGTTCGTCACAGATGTGACTTTGATCCGGGATATGCAGTTCCTTCTGAAAAAGAAAAAGTGCAGTGTTCTGATGTACCCCGAGGCAAGCTATTCCTTTGACGGGACCGCCACCCCGCTGCCCCGGAAAATGGGCGTACTGCTGAAAAAGCTGGATGTACCGGTGGTGACGGTGATCACCGAGGGTGCATTTGCCCGGGATCCCCTGTATAACTGCCTGCAAAAGCGCAAGGTGAAGGTCAGTGCCCGGGTGGAGCTCCTTGCCACCCGTGAGGAGCTGAAAAACCTGACGGTGGCGGAGCTGGATGCGCGGCTGGATCAGGCATTTTCCTTTGATAATTTCCGTTGGCAGCAGGAGAATCGGGTGAAGATTACCGAACCCTTCCGCGCCGACGGACTGAACCGCATTCTCTACCGCTGCCCCCATTGCGGCACTGAGGGCAAGACCGAGGGCAAGGGGATCACCCTTACCTGCCACAGCTGCGGCAAAGCTTATACCCTCACAGAGCTTGGCTTTTTGGAGGCGAAGGAGGGCGCGCCTGCCTTTACCCACATTCCCGACTGGTACCGCTGGCAGCGGGAGCAGGTGCGCGGGGAGCTGGAGGCGGGTACATATCGGCTGGATACCCAGGTGGAGATCGGAATGATGGTGGACTATAAGGCGATCTATATGGTTGGCTCCGGCCGCCTCGTCCACGATGAAAACGGTTTCCGGCTCACCGGCTGCGACGGAAAGCTCCATTATGAGCAGGGACCCCTGTCCTGCTACAGCGTTTATGCAGATTACTACTGGTATGAGATCGGAGATATGGTCTGTATCGGTGATCAGAATGTCCTGTATTACTGCTTCCCCAAGGGAGCAGGGGACATTGTGGCAAAGACCCGCCTTGCCGCCGAGGAGCTTTATAAGCTGAAAAAGAGGAGAAGAAGCTTATGATCTGGTGTGTAGAAGACGATGCGGGGATCCGCGACATTGAACTGTATGCACTGCGATCCACCGGCTTTGAGACCCGTGGCTTTGAGGACGGAAGCACCTTCTGGGAGGCACTGCAAAGGGAAAAGCCGAAGCTGGTGGTGCTGGATGTGATGCTCCCCGGCATCGACGGCGTGGAGCTTTTGCGCCGGATGCGGGGGGACAGCCGCCTTTGCCGTGTGCCTGTGATCATGGCCACCGCAAAGGGCGCGGAATTTGATAAGATCCAGGCGCTGGATCTGGGTGCAGACGATTATCTGGTGAAGCCCTTCGGAATGATGGAGATGGTCTCCCGGATCAAGGCGGTGCTGCGCCGCTGCAGTCCTGCTCCCCGGAGCTTGCAAATGGGCGGACTTGTGCTGGACCCTGAGGCGCACAGTGTCACCGCCGACGGGCAGCGTGTGAGCCTGACCTTAAAGGAGTTTGCC
Source organism: Faecousia sp. (assembly GCA_045595205.1). GTDB lineage: Bacteria > Bacillota > Clostridia > Oscillospirales > Oscillospiraceae > Faecousia. Next base: position 7,260 of record JAZNZZ010000227.1, on the reverse strand, counting down.
CTGCTGCAGCTGCTGTTGTCCCATCCCAACAAGGCGTTCACCCGGGAGGAGCTGCTGATGCAGGTGTGGGAGACGGATTTTGTAGGCGAGACCCGCACCGTGGATATGCACATCCGCACCCTGCGGCAGAAGCTGGGAGACTACGGCAACTGCATTCATACCGTGCGGGGCGTGGGCTATTTAATGGGTGAAGAAGAATGAAAGAAAAAATATTCAAGACCATAGGATGGCTGACTGTGCTCACTGTGGCAGCCTGCGGCATTGCAGGCTGCTTTTTTATAGAGCGTTCTCTTTGGCCGGAGTACCTTGTGGTGATTCTTTCCTTTGCCGCCTGCATATTGCTCACAGGCCGGCTGATCTCCGGTCAAATGGCAAAGAAAATTGCAGATCCCCTGAATCGGGTGGATCTGGAAAACCCCCTTCAAAACGAAGCCTGCCCGGAGCTTGCGCCTTTGATGGGCAGGCTCAACCAGCAGTATATTGAGATCTCCTCCAACATTCGGATGCTTCGGAGAAAAACAGGGGAGCTTGAACAGATCGTCCGCCATATGAAGGAGGGTCTTGTGCTGCTGGACAGCGAGACCACCATTTTAAGCATTAATCCCGCTGCAAAGACCATCTTTTCCGCAGACGGTATGTGCATCGGCAAAAGCTTTTTTACAGTGGAGCGCAGCCAGCAGATGCGGGATGCAGTCAACGAAGCTTTGGACCGGGGCAGCAGCACCGTCCATCTGGAACGGGGCGGGCGGGAGTACCTGTTCGACCTGAGCCGCATTGAATCCGACGGCAGTATGGCAGGTGTTGTGGTCCTTGCCATCGATGTGACGGAGCAGGTGAATGCGGAGCGCAACCGCCGGGAATTCTCCGCCAATGTGTCCCACGAGCTGAAAACCCCCCTGCAGTCCATCATCGGCAGCGCGGAGCTTCTGGAAAACGGTCTTGTGCTGCCGGAGGATATGCCCCGTTTTGTGGGGCGCATCCGAAATGAGGCTGCCCGTCTGGTGGCGCTGGTGGAGGATATTATCCGCCTGTCCCAGCTGGACGAGGGCGCACCTATGCCCAGAGAGGATGTGGAGCTTCTGGGGGTGTGCCGTGAGGTGGCGGAGGAGCTGACAGACACAGCAGCGAGCCGTCAGGTGACGGTCACTGTCAGGGGTGAAGAGGCGGTGATCCCCGGTGTCCGCAGACTCCTTTATGAGATCTTCTTCAATCTTTGTGACAATGCCATTAAGTACAATGTCCCCGGAGGCGCGGTCACTGTGACGGTCACCGGCGGCAAAGCACCCTCCGTAAGGGTGCAGGACACCGGCATCGGCATCCCGGCAGAGCACCAGAGCCGGGTCTTTGAACGGTTCTACCGGGTGGACAAAAGCCACTCCAAGCAGTCCGGGGGTACAGGTCTGGGTCTTTCCATCGTCAAGCACGCGGCGGCCTATCACAACGCCAAGCTGACCCTTCACAGCACCCCGGGAGAGGGTACTGCCATCACTGTGACCTTTTCTTTGTGATTTATGTTAAAATTCCTTTGATTTCAAAGGGTTTTTCCCTTGCTTTTTGTGTGTATTTCCATTATAATACTTTATTATGGCGTAGGAGGCGATGTGCGTGGGCGAACTGATAGCGATCCTGTCCGGAAAGGGCGGAACCGGCAAGACCTCTGTGTGTGCCGGCGTTGCTGTGGCATTGGCACAGCTGGGAGAAAAAGTCCTGTGCATCGACTGTGATGTGGGTCTCAGAAATCTGGACATTGCCCTGGGCATCAGTGAGCTGGGCGCTCTGTCCTTTACAGAGGTCTGCTCCGGCGGCTACGGTCTTGATCAGGCTGCTGTCCATCCTGCGTACCCCACCCTGTCCTTCCTGACAGCGCCGGTAAACGGAACAGCGGCATCGGTGGATGCGGCTGCCTTCGGAAAGCTTCTGGAGGAGGCGAGGGGAAAGTTTTCCTATGTGTTTCTGGATGCCCCCGCGGGCATCGAAGCAGGCTTTGCCCTGGCTGCCAGATATGCTGACCGCATTCTGCTGGTCACCGGCGCTGACCCCGCCTCTGTCCGGGATGCCGGACGGGCAGCGGAGGTGCTGGAGCTGATGGGCAAGACCAATGTCCGGCTGATCGTAAACCGCATCAGCAAAAAAACCGCAGCTGCTATGGGCCTGACGGTGGACGATGTAATGGATCAGGCAGGTCTGCCCCTTCTGGGCATCGTACCGGAGGACCCCAATGTGGTGCTGGCTGCAGCATTCCATAAGCCCCTTTTGGGTCATACCCGCCGGGGTGCAGCTGCCGCCTGCCGCAGGATCGCAAAGCGATTGCAGAGCATTCCCACCCCGATCCCCCTGAAATAACAAGAAGAAGGAGAGATTGCAGTGAATATTGCTTTTTTGGCACACGATAAGAAAAAGGAACTGATGGTTCAGTTCTGTACCGCATATAAGAGCATTCTGGCAAAGCACCAGCTGTTTGCCACTGCTACCACAGGTCGGCTGATCGCAGACAATACGGGACTTCCCATTACCCTGCTGCTGTCTCACAAGCAGGGCGGTCATCAGCAGATCAACGCCCGCATTGCCTATAATGAGATCGATCTGGTGCTGATGTTCACCGATCCAAACACCACCGACCCCTGGGATGACAGCCAGATCGTGGAGACCATCCGCCACTGCGACAAGCAGAATGTGGTGGTGGCGACCAACATCGCCAGTGCAGAAATTGCCATTATGGGTCTGCAGCGCGGCGACCTTGACTGGCGCGAGCTTATGCGAAGGCGACACTGAGAAAAAGCCAAGCCGCCCCGTCCTGTACGCAATGTCATTAAGTTAAGCGTGTCATCCTGAGCGCAGCGAAGGATCTCCATCATATTTTGAAGGAGATTCTTCGTCCCCTTCGACTACGCTCAGGGTCCTCAGAATGACACGCTTTTTCTTATCTTAATGGCATTGGTCCTGTACGGCCGCGGCTTTTTCCCGTTTTTACTTGGTAGGGAACGCCATTTTGAATTTCGGTTTATGGCACTGCCTACGGAATAACATTGTAGGGGCGATTATCAATCGCCCGTGTGATTTGCAGCGCAAATCACCATTGCCTGCGGCAATGACGCCTCGTCATTGCGAGACCGGTTCGCAAACCGGTCGTGGCAATCCGCTACTACGAAAGGAATTTATATTATGGAAAGAATCAAGCCCCGTACCCTCTCCGGCTTTATGGAGCTGCTGCCCCAGAAGCAGCAGAAAATGGAAAAAATGATGGAGATCCTGCGTAACACCTACAGCCTTTACGGCTTTGCGCCCCTGGACACCCCTGCCATTGAGGATGCACAGATCCTCCTTGCCAAGGGCGGCGGCGAGACGGAGAAGCAGATCTACCGCTTTATGAAGGGTGACAGTGACCTTGCCCTTCGCTTTGATCTGACAGTTCCCCTTGCCAAGTATGTGGCGCTGCACTATAACGATCTGGCATTTCCCTTCCGCCGCTACCAGATCAGCAAGGTCTACCGTGGCGAGCGCGCCCAGCGCGGCCGTTTCCGGGAATTCTATCAGGCAGACATCGATATTATCGGTGACGGCAAGCTGGACATTTTGAATGAGGCGGAGATCCCCGCCATTATCTATAAGGTGTTCCGTGGTTTTGGTCTGAACCGCTTCCAGATCCGGGTGAACAACCGTAAGATCCTCAACGGCTTCTATGGGATGCAGGGTCTTTCCCACAAGAGCGGTGACATTATGCGAACCGTGGACAAGCTGGACAAGATCGGCGCGGAGAAGGTCCGTACCATTCTGGTGGAGGACTGCGCCCTGACCGGCGGACAGGCGGACGAGATCCTGAAGTTCATTGCCATCACCGGCACCAATGCCCAGGTGCTGGAGGCACTGCAGGGCTATGCCGGCAGAAACGAGATCTTTGATGCCGGTCTGCAGGAGCTGCGGGCAGTGACAGAGAACCTGAGCGCCTTCGGTGTGCCGGAGGAGAACTTTGCGGTGGATCTGACCATTGCAAGAGGTCTTGACTATTACACCGGCACAGTTTATGAAACCACCCTTCTGGATCACCCGGAGATCGGCTCTGTGTGCTCCGGCGGCCGATATGATGACCTGGCAGGCTACTATACGGACAAGGCGCTGCCCGGTGTGGGCATCTCCATCGGTCTGACCCGCCTGTTCTATGTGCTGGACGAGCAGGGGCTTCTGAATCCCCAGCTGCCCTCCGCCCCTGCGGATGCTTTGGTGCTGCCGATGACCGAGAGCCCCACCGCTGCGGTGGCACTGGCAGAGCAGCTTCGCAGTCAGGGCATCCGGGTGCAGCTTTACGGCGAGCAGAAGAAGTTCAAGCAGAAGATGAGCTATGCAGACCGTCTGGGTGTGCCCTATGCGGTGCTGCTGGGTGAGGACGAGATCGCAGAGGGCGTGTGCTCTGTAAAGGATATGCGTACCGGTGAGCAGGTAAAGCTGACCCCGGATGCTGCCGCAGCGCACATCAAAGCCGGTCTTGCAGAATCCGGCCCCATCATTCTGGAGAAGTAAATTCCAATTTATCGCGCTGTCTATTGATCAACACCGTAGGGGAGAACTGTGTTCGCCCGTCGTTGTGTACCAATGTGTTTTAGAGCGGGCGAACACAGTTCGCCCCTACGACATCTTAATGGGACAGCCCGCTAAATTGAAATTTGAGATGTAATTATGGAAGAAAAATTTTTGAATGCATTGGAATCTGCCCGGCAGCAGGCAGAAAAGCTGGGTGTGCGGATCCGTCCTGTAAAGGATATGGCAGCTGCCCACCGGTGTCTTTCCGGGCATCGGGAAAGTGACGGCTTCTGGCAGCTTGCGGACAAAAAGCAGCTGGGTCTCTCTCTGGAGGCGCTGGCGGTGAAGAAGCAGCATACGGCGCTGTTTTCTGACCAAGAGGCAAATACTGCCCTGATGCGTCTGATGGATGCCGGCTATGATTTTGGATAAAATTGACCGCAGGGGAGGGGTAAGATCTCTCCTGCGGTTTTTATTGAAATGAGGAAAATGAATGAAAAAGAAAATTTTGTGGATCACCGGTGCAGCCCTTGTGCTGGTGGCGGCGGTGATCGCCGCAGTATTTGCCTTTGGCAGCAGCGGACCGAAGCTTTACCGGAATCTGGACGGACATCTGTACAGCATCAATACCCAGATGCGCCAGAAGGCAGAGGACGGACTGTACCATCTGCGCTTTGCCTGTGAGGGCGAGGTGGTGGAGTATACGGTGGCAGAGGAGGAGACGGTGCTTCGCATCGACCGGATGGATGTGCTTGGTCTTAAGACAGACAAAAACGGCGCCATCACGGAGGTCCTGGAGATCGATTCCTTTGCCTCTCAGGTCTTTGACGATTACTTCGTGAGAAAGGTGGAGGGCAGCAGCATTCACGCCAACAGCTCCCTTGTTATGAACGGCGCAGATGCCACGGCAGAGCTGACCAAAAAGACAAAGCTTTACGACATATGTGACGGAAGCGTGAAGCCGGTCACCCTTGCAGAGCTGAAGCCACTGGATGCCGTCAGCGTTTATGCGGATGAAAAGGGACGGGTTATAGAGGTTTATGTGATCTCCCATCCTGTGGAGTCGGAGCTTTACTGGCGCACCGCAAGGTTTTACAGCTCCTCCACCAAGGAGACCACCCGTGAGCCGGACGAAAACGGCGTGTATTCCATGGACTTTTACTGTAACGGCGAGGTCGTCACCCTGAAGTGCAGGGATAAGGCTCTGGTAACGAAAATCGACTATGTGGCAGCGGACAATGCCCATTTCGGCTTTGTTTTTGATGAGGAAGGCTACATTGTGGAAACGGCAAGATCCGCCTTTGGTCTTCGGGGCGTGCAGGCCTGCGAGGAGCACGATGTGATCTCCATTACAGGCGGCGTTGTGCACACCGTAAATCTTTTAAGCGGCAAGGGCGAGGTCTGGGACGGCACTGTGGCAGAAAACTGCAAAATTTATGACATCAGCGATGCGGCGATCGCAGAGGACCGTTTGGGTCAGGCGGTAGAGCAGCTGCAGGTGGGCGACCGGATCACGGTGATCACCGACACGGAAAACCGCGCCATCTGTGTGTACATACTGGAGCGGATCGTGGATGTGCCTGTTTATTTCAGCACCTCCCGGAAGTACAGCTCCACCAAAAAAGAGACCACCCGTGAGCCGGATCAGGACGGCTTCTATTCCGTATCTCTTTTAAAGGCAGGCGACACCGAGGCGAAGCTTTATAAGACGCAGGACAAGGACCTGATGACATATCTGGACAGCACCGCCAGCCGCTGTGTGGGCATCGTTGCAGATGAAAATAATGTTCTGCAGCGGGTGTATATGCCCCAGTGCCTGTTCGGTCAGACTGCCTGGAGCAACGGCGGCGTGGTGGCATTTGCTGCCGGTGCAGTGGTCACAAGGATGACCTACGGAAATCCGAACTCCCTTGCCAACGGTGTGATGATGCCGGATTGCAAGGTGTATAATGTGTCCACCACCGGGGAGTACGGCGCAGAGACAACGCTGCAGCAGGGTGACTATATCTATGCCTTCCGGCAGCCTTCCGGTGAGCTGGTGACGGTCTTCGTGGTGCGCCGGGCGCTGGGCGCAGAGACGATGTATTATAACCTGAAGCCGCAGTATGACAAAGAGAAGAAGCAGACCACCCGCCCCTGCGATCAGGACGGCGTGTACCGGTTCAGCCTTGCTTATGAGGGAAAGACCGTGGAGCTGGAGGTGGCGGATCAGGCGCTGGCAGACAAGCTGGACAGCTACACCGCCGTGTCCTTGAAGGTGGAGGGAAACAGGATCGTGGAGGTCAATGCCCCCAACTATGCCTGCGGCGGCAGCGAGGTGGCAAAGAATCTTAAGTATAACGGACTGAACAGCAAGGGTAAGCCTGTGGCGGTGGATGAAGCCGGCAAGGAAACAGCTTTCACGATGGGCTCGGAGTGCGTGATCTACAATGTCACCGGCGGCAGCGTCCGGGTGCAGGAGTCCCTGCAGACGGGAGATGTGCTCACGGTGTACACCGACCGCAACGGCACCGCCCGTATCATCTTCGTTCAGGGATAAATTCCAATGTATCGTGCTCTTTGGAATGATGTCGTAGGGGCGGATATTATCCGCCCGTCATTGCCGAAGGCAATGGTGATTTGCGTTGCAAATCACGCGGAACGGATAAATCCGTTCCCTACGCGACGGAGCGATAAATTCGTATTTATCTTCCTGTCACCCCCCGTTGTCATTGCGAACCAGTGACCAATGTCACTGGTGTGGCA
>JAZNZZ010000226.1:0-5926 GCA_045595205.1 Faecousia sp. | reverse complement strand
GAAACGGTAAAGATAAACAAATTTCCGATTTAGCGGGCAAGCGCCCGTTGTCATTGCGAACCAGTGACAAATGTCACTGGTGTGGCAATCCGTAAAGTAAGTATTTGGAACGGATTCCCACGCCAGTGTGTGCACTGGCTCGGAATGACACGGAGGATTGTACTGAACGATAAATTGAAAGTTGGTGGACAAAAAAGCACCGCCGGGGCGCAATGTCACTTAGTTAAGCGTGTCATCCTGAGCACAGCGAAGGATCTCCATCGTATTTGAAGGGGATTCTTCGTCCCCCTTCGACTATGCTCAGGGTCCTCAGAATGACACGCTTTTTCTTATCTTAATGACATTGGCCGTGTGGTGCACGCCGGTTTAATTTACATTTCGGTCCGCATTTTGCGGAACAGCTCCATATACCGCCGGGCAGGCTTGTCCCAGCTGAAATCCTGACGCATACAGCGCTCCTGCAGAGCCCGGAAAGCTTCCGGATCATCGGTATACAGCCGGATACAACGCGCCAGCGCCCCGTAGAAATCATCGGCATTGTAGCTTTCAAAGGTGAAGCCCAGACCGCCCCCGCCCTTTTCATTGCAGCCGGGGACTGTGTCCTTCAGACCGCCGGTGGCGTGGACCACAGGCACAGTACCGTAACGCATTGCGTTCATCTGACTGAGACCGCAGGGCTCACTCTTGGAGGGCATCATATAGATGTCACCGCCGGCATAGATCCGTGCCGCAAGGCCCAGATCAAAGGTGATCTTCGCCGCCACACGGTGGGGAAATTCCGCCGCCAGCTCAGAGAAAAATGTCTCGAACTGCTTTTCCCCTGTGCCGAGGATCAGGATCTGACAGGGCAGCTCTGAAAGGAGCTTTCCGGCAATGTAGCACAGAAGGTCCAGACCCTTGTGACCTGCCAGTCTTGTGACCATCACCAGAAGTGGTACATCTGCCTTCTGGGGCAGACCCACCTCCTTCTGCAGTGCCGCCTTACAGGCAGCCTTGCCTGCAACAAAGGTATCTGCATTGTAGTGGGCGGGAATGGCAGCATCCGTCTCCGGGTTGAAGGTCTCCACATCGATGCCGTTGGTAATACCGGTGAGCTTCCAGCCGGCATTTGCCAGCACCCCGTCCATTCCGTGGGCATAGTAGGGGTACATCAGCTGACGGGCATAGGTCTCAGATACGGTGGTCACCAGATGTGCCGTTTCTACAGCGCCCTTCATCACATTCACCGCGCCGTCCTTTTCAAGACAGGGACGGTATTCCCAGGGCAGTCCCAGCACATCATCGAAGAAGCCGCCGTCTGCCCAGCCCTGATACTCCACATTGTGGATGGTGAACATACACTTGGTGCCGGGGAAACGGGGGTAATACTCCGCCGCCAGATAGGTAGGCACCAGCGCCGTCTGCCAGTCGTTGCACTGGATCACATCGGGAACGAAGTGGATCGCCAGAAGGGCATCCAGACAGGCTTTTGAAAAATAGGCAAACCGTTCTCCGTCATCCAGCTCGCCGTAGATGGCACCTGGACGGTCACCGAAATAATAGAGGTTGTCAATAAAGTAGACTCTGGCATCGTCTCTGGGGTTTTTCAGCCGCAGGATGCCGCAGTACTGCTGCCGCCAGCCCAGCTGCACCGTAATGTGGGTCACAAGCTCCACCTGAAACCGGGGGTTCTCCTTGATCCTTTTATAATAAGGAAGAAAGAGCACCACTTCGTTTCCGGGGATCCGGGAAAGTGCAGAGGGCAGCGCCTCCATTACATCTCCAAGGCCGCCGGATTTGATATAGGGTGCACCCTCGGAGGCAAGAAGGGCGATCCTCATACCACTTCACCCCGCTTAACGATCACAGGGTTGGTGGGCGTGCCCATCAGCTTGGCACCGGGACGGACATACACATCCTTGTCAAGGATCGCATACCGCAGCTCACAGCCCTCGCCGATCACCGTATCATTCATAATAACACAGTTCTCCACCTGTGCAGTGGGATACACTGTCACCTGGCGGAACAGCACGGAATTACGCACGCTGCCGCCCAGCATACAGCCGTCTGCCACAGAGCAGTTCTCAATATGGCAGTTCTCACCGTAGAAGCTGGGAACGCGGTCACGCACCTTGGTATAAACAGGGTGACAGCCGCCGAAGAGCTCCTGCCGAACCTCCTTGTTCACAAGGGAAAGGCTGTTCTTGAAGTACTCCTCCACAGACTCGTTGTACATTGCAAGACCGTCAAAACGGTAGACATTGATGGCAGCAGGATTTTTCTGCCACTGACCCAGCACCAGATCCCGGTCCATATGATACAGGTTATGGGCAATGTGCTCCTTCACCTGCTGGATCAGCCACTTTTTATTGGCTACGAAAATATCCATAGAGGCTTCGTAATCCGCAGGGGCGGCATAGTCCACCACCATATCGGCAATGTTCCCCTTCTTGTCCAGCTTCACCGCCAGATCCATCTGTCGGAAGCCGTTACAGATCCCTGCCTTGGTGACCACCGTAATGTCCCTGCCGCTTTCCGCGTGGGCTTTCAGCACCTTTTTCAGATCAAGGTTACTGAGAATGGCAGAGTCGATCATCACCACGATCTCATCCTCGGGTCCAAACTCCAGGAAGGTCATTGCGCTGCTCAGAGATTCCAGCTTACCCCGGTAATCGGAGACCTGAGAGGAAGCAAAGGGAGTCAGGTATTCCAGACCGCCCTCTTCCATTTCAAGACCCCATTCTTCGCCGGAGCCCACATGATTCATAAGTGACTGATAGCTGTGGCGGGTCACGATGCCGATGCGGTGGATCCCCGCACAGCTGAGATTGGACAGGGCAAAGTCCACCTGACGGTAACGACCGCCAAAGGGCAGACTTGCCATTGTACGCTTTTCGGTCAGGGCACTCACCGTGCCGTCATTTGCGAAAATAATACCGGTTACATTCACAGTGATCCCTCCTTACTTCATTTCACCGGGCAGCAGCACGGTGTTTTCTTCCAGAACCGTGTCCTTTGCTGTGACACTGATCTTTTTCTTCTCCTTTGGTCCGTAAGCACCGCCAACCACGCAGCCGCGGCTGATGTAGCTGTTCTCACCCAGGATCGCGTGGCGCACGATGGCACCGGACTCAACGGTGCAGCCGGGCATTACCACACTGTCCTCCACCAAAGCGCCCTCACCCACGGTGCAGCCGGTGGAAATAATGCTGTGGCGCACTGTGCCGTAGATCTCAGAGCCTTCTGCAATGAAGCAGTTTACCGTTACAGCGCCGCCGTCAATATAGGAAGAGGGCAAAGCGTTGTTTCTTGCATAGATCTTGGATTTTTCATCCCCCCGGATGTTGAACTCGGGATCCTTGCCCAGAAGCTCCATATTGGCCTCCCACAGGGAGTCGATGGTGCCCACATCCTTCCAGTAGCCGTTGAAGGTGTAAGCCATCAGCTTATGACCGGATGCCAGCAAATTGGGAATGATATTCTTGCCGAAGTCATTGGAGGACTCGGGATCCTCCTCGTCTTCGATCAAAAACTCCCGGAGCACGCTCCAGTTGAACACATAGATGCCCATAGAGGCATTGGTGGACTTGGGGTGCTTGGGCTTCTCCTCAAACTCATAAATAGAGCCGTCGGGATTGGTGTTCAGAATGCCGAAACGGCTTGCCTCCTCCAAAGGCACATCCCGCACTGCGATGGTACAGGAAGCGCCGCTGCGCTCGTGGTAGTTCACCATATCCGCATAGTCCATCTTATAAATATGGTCACCGGACAGGATCACCACATATTCCGGGTCATACCGCTCAATAAAGGCGATATTCTGATAGATAGCATTGGCAGTGCCCTTATACCAGCCGCTTTTCTTGTCGTGGCGCTCATAGGGAGGCAGCACCATAGCGGTGGACTGGGACTTGTTCAGTCCCCAGGGCTGACCGTTGCCGATGTATTCATTCAGCTCCAGCGGCTGATACTGGGTCAGGATACCCACCGTATCAATGCCGGAGTTTACACAGTTGCTCAAAGGGAAATCTATAATGCGGTACTTGCCGCCAAAGGGAACTGCAGGCTTGGCGGTATTCTGGGTAAGTACCTTCAGTCGGCTTCCCTGTCCACCTGCCAGCAGCATTGCGATACAGCGTTTTTTCTGAAAATGCATAAGTTCCAACTCCTTACATTTCGTGTTTACGCAAAGGCCTACATCAAGCGTAAACCATTCCATAGATAACATATCACATTTTCATCCGGAATGAAAGGGGTATTTTGTGGAATTTCACAAATATATTTTGGAAAGCAGCAAAATTTTGTTTCTCCAAAGTGTTTGACATTCCATATACGCAGATTTATAATGGAAGAAATGATTTCAAAGGAGGGAACACTATGGACGCCGGCAGCAGCGGCAATATACCGGACCGAAGTCGGCGCCTGAAAAGTGCCTGACCTTACCGGTGTTTTGCCTTTATGAAAAATAAAGGAGGACACAAAATGACAGAACGATATATGCTCGTTGAAAAAGCCGTCAGCGAGCTGCTTGAAATGAAAAAATATGCCACCCTCCGGGACATTCTCACTACGATGAATCCCGCAGATGTGGCTGCCCTTTTTGCGGATCTGGAGGAGCGGCAGCTGCCCCTTCTCTTCCGGCTGCTGCCCAAGGAGCAGGCTGCCGACACCTTTGTGGAAATGGAGCCCGATGCCCAGGAGGTGCTGATCCGCTCCTTCTCCGATAACGAGCTGAAGGAGATCGTGGACGAGCTGTATGCCGACGATGCCGCCGCACTGATCGAAGAAATGCCTGCAAATGTGGTCAAGCGGATCCTGCGCCAGGCAGACCCCGATATGCGGGCATCCATCAATATGATCCTGCGGTATCCGGAAAACTCTGCAGGCTCTATAATGACCACCGAATATGTCTCCCTGCGCCCGGAAATGACCGTGGAGGAAAGCATTCTGCGGATCCGCCGTCAGGGCTTTGACAAGGAGACCATCTACACCTGCTATGTGACCCAGGGCAGAAAGCTGCTGGGTATCGTCACCGTCAAGGATCTGCTTCTTTGCGAGGACGATGCCACACAGGTCCAGGATATTATCTTAACCAACCTGATCTCCGTCACCACCCACACGGACAAGGAAGCGGTGGCGAAAATGCTCTCCCGCTACAACTTTCTGGCACTGCCCGTGGTGGATGCGGAAAACCGGATGGTGGGCATCGTTACCTTTGACGATGCAATGGATGTTCTGGAAGAGGAGACCACAGAGGATATGGCACTGATGGGCGGTGTGCTGCCCAGTGAAAAAACATACCTGAAAAGCTCCGCCTTTTCCCTGTTCAAGAACAGGATCCCCTGGCTGCTGCTTCTGATGGTATCCGCCACCTTCACCGCTATGATCATCACCCCCTTTGAGGGTGCTTTGGCTACCCAGGCGGCATTGACTGCCTTTATTCCTATGCTCATGGGTACCGGCGGTAACTCCGGCTCTCAGTCCTCCGTCACAGTGATCCGCGCCCTTTCTCTGGACGAGCTGCGGCTTTCCGATCTCCCCCGGGTGATCTGGAAGGAGATCCGCACAGCGGTGCTTTGCGGTGTGGTCCTTTCCGCCGTGTGCTTTGCAAAGATCTGGCTGGTGGACCGGCTGCTTCTGGGAAATGCAGAAATTACCCTGACGGTCAATGCTGTGGTCTGCCTTGCGCTGCTGGTGACGGTGCTGGCTGCAAAGCTGGTAGGTGCTGCCCTGCCCCTGCTTGCAAAGGCGGTAAAGCTGGACCCCGCGGTGATGGCAAGTCCCTTCATTACCTCTATCGTGGATGCCCTGTCCCTTTTGGTTTATTTTCTCTTTGCCCGCCTCCTGCTGGGGGTTTGACAGGACCGTCGGGACGCCGGTCCCTACAAAAATGTCATTTAGGACCGTCGGGACGCCGGTCCCTACAAAACTGTCACTTAGGACCGTCGGG
>JAZNZZ010000225.1:0-6555 GCA_045595205.1 Faecousia sp. | reverse complement strand
GATTTACGAAGTAAATACCAATATAATTCCCTTTGGGAATTGTGATTTGCGTCGCAAATCACCGGGAGGGTCAAGACCCCCCCCTACAGGGATTGTACATTAACACAGCGATAAACAGGAATTTTATTCGGTTTCGGTGATGATGCCGGCGAGCTCTTTGGTGGTACAAACATTGAAGGCATACTTTTTGTTCCGCTTGCTGCTGTCGCAGAGGTAGTAGCTTTTCTCCGCGTTTTGCAGCATTGCTTTTTTCACCGCCGCCTCGCTTTCCGAGGAATCGGTGATGCGCCCCTCCTCCGTGTAGCCACGGCTGGAGAAGAAAAACAGGTCTGCGTTGATTTTGGAGACGAATTTTTCCGTTTCGCTGCCCACATAGGCAACAGAGTGCATCAAAAGCTGTCCGCCGGTGCAGTAATTCTTAATATTATGCTCCCCCAGACGGATGGAGGTCTTGGGGCTGTTGGTGACCACCAGCAGATCCCGGAACTTTTTCAGGTGGGGGATCAGGTAGGACACCGTAGACGAAGCATCCAGAAAGATCACATCCCCATCGCGGATGTGTTTTACCGCCTTTTCCGCTATGGTCTTTTTGGCATCGTTGTTCTGATCCTCCCGGTACATCAGTGGGATCTCCGTGTCGGACACCTTTCGCAGCACCACACCGCCGTGCGTCCTCTGCACCTTTCCCTGCTGCTGCAGATTTTCCAGATCCCGGCGCACCGTAGGCTCACTGACATACAAAAGCTGCGCCAAAAGCTTAACGCTGATGCTCTTCCGCTTTTCCAATACGGACAGGATCTGCTCCTGTCGCTCCAGATTGTACATCCGCTTTCTTCCTTTCGATTATGTTCTTTTGTGATTGTATTTGATTGTAAACCGTGATTCTTTATCAACATTACCGCCATTGATTGCGTTTTGCTTTCGTTTGGACTATCATAGCACAGATAGAAGCAAAAGAGAAGAGGTAATGCAAAAATGAAATGTGCGAATTTGCACGGTCTGGGTGACCTGCGGTATGAGGATATGCCCAAGCCCTCCTGCGGTGAGGACGAGGTTCTGGTGGCGGTAAAGTGCTGCGGCGTCTGCGGCAGGGCCATCCCCCGGGGGGACACAAAGGGGACTTACCAATTCCCCACAGTGATCGGTCACGAATTTGCCGGTCAGGTGGTTTACGATCCCAAAAACCGGCTCACAGGAAAGGCAGTGGCAGTGTTTCCCCTGCTGCCCTGCTTTACCTGCGAAAGCTGCAAAAAGGAGCAGTATGCCACCTGTGAAAGCTACGATTACTACGGCTCCCGCCGGGACGGCGGTATGAGCGAATATCTTTCCGTCAAGCGGTGGAATCTGCTGACCGTGCCGGAGGGACTGAGCTACGAGGAGGCGGCAATGTGTGAGCCTGTGGCAGTTGCCCGTCACGCCGTTCAAAGGCTGAACCTCCAAAAGGGTGACAACCTTCTGATCTCCGGGGCAGGTCCTATCGGTTTGATTGCCGGTCAGTGGGCAAAGCTTTTCGGTGCAGAGCAGGTGTATTATTTCGATATTGACCCCCGGAAGCTGGAGGTCTGCACCGCTATGGGCTTTGCATCTTACACAGAGGATGTGACCATCGACTGCGTTCTGGAGGGTACAGGACATCCTGCGGCTCTGGCAAAATGCCTGGAAAGTGTTCGTTCCGGGGGCAAGGTCTTGCTTATGGGCAATCCCGTGGGTGACATTTCAATGACCCAAAAAACCTACTGGCACATTCTGCGGAAAGAGCTGACCGTGCTGGGCACCTGGAACTCCTCCTATAATGAAACCCAAAACGACTGGCAGGAGGCTTTAACGGCTATGGCAGAGGGAAAGATCAACGCAAAGGCCCTCATCACCCATACCTTTCCTCTGGAAAAAGTGAACGATGCCTTTGAAATGATGAAAAGCAGGACAGAATTTTTCAACAAGGTGATGATCACTATGGAGGGTCAGGATGAGAAGTAAGAAAATTGCGCCCTCTGTGATGTGTGCACCTTTTTATCAGCTGGACACCTGTATGGCAGAGCTGGAACGCTGCAGTGATCTGATCCATATTGACATTATGGACGGCAGCTTTGTGCCCAACTATACACTGGGTACAGATTTTGTCCGGCAGTTAAAGGAGAAAACCACACTGCCCCTGGACATTCACCTGATGATCAATGATCCGGAGAGCAAGCTGGACTGGTTCGCCTTCTCCGAGGGGGACTATGTTTCCGTCCATTATGAGGCAAGCCGTCACCTGAATAAGGCATTGGGAATGATCCGCAGCCGGGGCGCAAAGGCACTGGTTGCCATCAACCCTGCCACCCCCATCAGTGCTTTGGACAGCGTTCTGGAGGATATGGACGGTGTGCTGGTGATGACAGTGAATCCCGGCTTTGCGGGACAGAAAATGGTGCCCTCCACCCTGCAGAAGATCCGCAGACTTCGGGCATATCTGGAGGAAAACGGTTACGGAGCGCTGGAGATCGAAGTGGACGGCAATGTAAGCTTTGAAAATGCAAAGCTTATGAGTGATGCCGGTGCGGATATTTTTGTGGCAGGCTCTTCTTCTGTGTTTGCTCCCGGTGCTTCTGTGACGGAAAATACAAAAACCTTGCGAAAAATGATCGGAGGGGATACAATGGCATTATGGTATAAGCGGGAGGATCACATTCCCATGCTGGGTCACCGGGGCATCCGCGCCAAGTACCCGGAGAATACCATGATCTCCTTTGAAAAAGCCATTGCAGCCGGTGTGGATCTCATTGAATTTGATGTAAACATCACAAAGGACGGCATTCCCGTGGTGATCCACGATACCACCGTGGACCGCACCTCCGATCACCAGGGTGCTGTCCGTGACTACACCCTTGCAGAGCTGAAAAGCTTTGATTTCGGCTGCAAATTCGGAGCCGAATTTGCAGGCACACAGATCCCCACTTTGGAAGAGGTGCTGACACTGGCAGCACCCTACGAAAGCCTGCTTCTCAATGTGGAGATCAAGGATATGACCTGTGAAACCGTGGACAAGACCGTTGCTATGCTGAAAAAGTTCGGTCTGGAGGACCGCACGGTGATCGCCTCTTTCGACGCGGAAATGATCCGCTACACCAAAAAGGCCTATCCCTTTATGCGGTGTCAGGGCTTCCCCGGTCGGTTTATGCAGAATTTTACCGAGGAGACCTACGATGTGATGTTCGGTATGGGCATCCCTGTGAGCTGGCGGATGTGCACCGATGAGGGCATCCGGGAGGATGTTGCCTTTGCCCGCAGCCGGGGCATCCTTGCGTGGCTGTTCTGCGCCGATACCCCGGAGGATGTGAAAAAGTGCGTCGCCTATGACTGCGACAACATCACCAGCAACGATCCGGAAATGGCACTGGAAGTCCTCCGGGAGATGGGTCTGCACGATTGACCGGTCGTTCAAATTCCAATTTATTGTTCAGTCTATCGAATGACATTGTAGGGGCGATTATCAATCGCCCGCGTGATTTGCAACGCAAATCACCATTGCCTTCGGCAATGACGGGCGGATAATATCCGCCCCTACGACATCATTCCGAAGAGCGCGATAAATTGAAATTTGCAACGCGGTGTGGTGTATCGTTACCGAGCATTTTTTTGGCGTTTTATTCCGCACTGTGCACGAGTTGGGGTGAAGCGCCCTTGCGCTTCAAATTGGAATTTATGCAAAAAAAGAGGGCATATGCCCTCTTTTTTGTATTTAGAGATTTTCTACAAATTCCTTTACATCGATCAGCCGGCCACCTTCTACACGGGACTTTTCTGCGGCGAATGCCATATAGTGGCTCTCCACAGAGCGGTCCAGGAAGGTGATGGCGGAGGTGTCGAACTCGTCACCCCGGTACAGACAGATCACATCGTAGATCAGTCTGCCGTCGCCGCCGCCGTGACCGGCAAAGTCATCGGTGAGGGTCTGCAGGTCGATCTGGTGGACCTCCTCGTTAAACCGCTGCCAGTACAGCTTACGGGTATGGAAGTCGCCCCAGATCTCGCCCTCAGTGCCCATAACCCGAAGGGTACGGGTCTGCTTGTTGGTAAAGCCGATCATCTGGAAGGAACAGGTAACACCGTCCTCCAGCAGCATATTGACGGTCTGGTGATCCACCACATCGTTGTCCATCTTAAACACGCACTTGCCGTAGTCCGTATCCCGGAGGGCCTGGAGGATATTTTCCTCGTTGGGTTCGGGATGCAGAATATGGGTGGGCCAGCCCGGGATACGGGACAGGTAGAAGTTGGGGGCGTGGAAGGGACACTTTTCCACCTTGCAGTCAAAGCAGCGCTCGGTGGCACCCTCGGGGCAGTTCTCTGTCTTAAAGTAATCCAGTGAGCCGAAGGAGTTCATTTTCAGGCACTTCTTTCCTGCCAGCCAGGTGAGAATGTCCATATCGTGGGAGCACTTTGCCAGGATCATCGGACTGGAGGTGGACTGCTTGTGCCAGTTGCCGCGGACATAGCTGTGGGCATAGTGATAGTAACCCACCTGCTCCATTGCCTCCAGGGACTGGACCTTGCCGACCACGCCCTCGTCGATCAGCCGCTTTGCCTCCTGATAGAACACGGTGTAACGCAGCACATGGCACACGATGACCCGTCTGCCCAGCCGCTTTGCCGCCTCGGCAATGACCACGATATCCTCCAGCTTATTGGAAATAGGCTTTTCCAGAAGCAGATCGTAACCGATCTCCATAGCACGGATGGCGTGATCCCGGTGCTGGGCATCCTGGGTGGCGATGACCATAATGTCCGCCAGCTTAGGCTGCGCCAGAATGGAATCCGCGCCGTCAAACAGCCGGTCCTCCGGCAGATGCAGATACTTGTTGGCAGCATCCAGCCGCACACGGCGGTTGTCTGCCATTGCCACCACTTCCATCTCATCGGGGAATTTCAGCTGCTTTCCCGCATAGGCAGTACCCCGGTTGCCCATACCCAGCACAGCAAAAGTAAGTTTCTTCATAGTCCTTCTCCTTGTGTTGTTTTTCTTTTTTATAACACGGGTCTGCCCCCCTGTCAAGGCGTGAAAAAAAGACCGCAAAATAGTGCTTGCAGTTGCGGATTTTGTGCTTACGGCGTTCATACAACTTTCTGTCATTCTGAGCAAAGCGAAGAATCTCCGGCTTAAAAAGGTATGCATCATCGAAGGGGATCCTTCGGCTTCGCTCAGGATGACAAAGAGGACCGGCAGGTGTTGCAGAGCGCAGCGAATTTTACAATAACAATGCTTGCCGGTGGCAAGCATACCGAAATTCAATACCGCCGGTCCCTACGGCTGCGTTGTACCGCAAATTCGTATTTATCGTTCAGTCTATCGAATGACATTGTAGTACTCTGTTAATATTAAAACTTTATTTCCGGATATAAGTGTTTCAGTTTAACACGAGCATCGTTTGTGGTAAAGTGCCAAGAGACCCCTTTTTGAGCAGAATTTCTGGTTTTATGCCAAGCGGAAAGAATAACATTAAGATCATCAATAGATGGTATTCTCACGCCAAGTAGACATTGGATAGTAAGAGCAGACAGTTCTATTTCTGCGATATCCAACCAGGAACCATGCTTGGGTGTATAGTGAATCTCCAATTTTTGCGCAAGACGATATGCCTCAGCCGGAGGAAACGCTTTGTACAATGAAGCAACCGTATGTGTGTTCAAGTTGTCCATTACCAAAACAATTTTCTCCGCATGAGGATACACTTCGTCTATCAGCCACTTTATTTGTGAAGCCCAATCAACCGCCGTCCGATGGGACAATGCGTGTGCTTCACGCCATCCGGCCAAAGGCTCTGTGAACATGAATATAGAGCACGATCCCTTTCTCACATATTCACAGTCATATTTCTCAATATGGTTGTTTTTGCTCATGGGAATAGGTCCTATATATTCATCCAAGAGCTGAAAAGGCTTCTCGTCCATACAAACCACAGGTCGATTTTCGTGATAGGGACGAGAATACACCTCCAAAACATCCTCCATATTTGCTACAAACTCAGCATTTTGTTTTGGAGGAATGCACCACATTTGTTTTAGGTGAGGCTTATATTGCGTTTTTTTAAGATTTGCTGCACACGAACATATGATATGCTGTCAACAATATTTAAAGCAACTACTCTTTCAGCTAATAACCTGAGTGTCCACCTTGAATGGCCTTCCGGTGCCTCACTGCAGGCCAATGCGATAATTTCCGCTTCTACTCTTCCGTCCACCTTTGCAGGTACTGGCGGCGTCTCTCGTTTCTTGCGTGTAAGATATGCATGAATATCCTGGTTAGCAAGATATTCATCCCGCATATTGTATACAGCCTGTACCGAGATACCGGCATATTCCGCGGTGCGGTTGTACCGCACATGATCCGATTTTCCGGTTCGATCCAGCATCAACAGCACACGGGCTCTGGTTATTTCTTTTGCCGGATGAATACCGCTTTTTACAATGCTTTTGAGGAAAGTCTGATCTTCTACACTCAGGTAAATTTCTTTGGCCATATGGTTGCACATCCTTTTTTCTATATTAGATGTGACTATTATACCATACTGTTGC
>JAZNZZ010000224.1:0-3740 GCA_045595205.1 Faecousia sp. | reverse complement strand
ACAGAGCGACATGGCTACGATCCGACTTCCCAAGACCATCAGGCCAACGGCAAAGCAATTACACAAAAACCCGCCTTTCAGCCAGGTCCCCACAAGCACACCCAACCCAAAAGCGATCAGAACACAGCCCCAAAGCTGGTTTTGTCTGCACATAAAAACACCCCCTGCAAAAGCTTATGCAGGGGGTGAGACAGTATGTCAAAAATAGGTTTTTGGCATACTGTCCAGAAACCCAAGGAGCCGACAAGACAAGCAAACCGAACTCGTCGGCGTACATAAGTACGGTAGAGTTCGGTTTGCGCAGTAAGTCAAAATGTCTTGCAAAGCAAGCTTTTTAACGCTTCATCCATCAAAAATTAAAGATTTTGGAATCCTTCTCCTCCAGGTGAAGGCTTTATCCGATACTAATCTAAATATCTGCATTTTGACGGTTTGCGGTTTTCTGGCACTCTGATCGATTATACCATTGCGCAGGTGATGATAGCCATCTTATAGACCTCATCTGCGTTGCAGCCGCGGGACAGGTCGTTGATGGGAGCTGCCAGACCCTGCAGGATCGGGCCGTAGGCCTCAAACCCGCCCAGACGCTGTGCGATCTTGTAGCCGATGTTACCCGCCTCGATGGTGGGGAAAATGAAGGTGTTGGCGTAGCCTGCCACAGGAGAGCCGGGGAACTTCAGCTGACCGACCTCGGGTGCGACCGCTGCGTCAAACTGCATTTCGCCGTCGATGAGCAGATCGGGAGCCATTTCCTTTGCAACCTTGGTAGCCTCGTTGCTGAGCTTCACCGTGCCGCCCTTGCCGGAGCCGTTGGTGGAGAAGGAGAGCATAGCCACCTTGGGATCAATGCCGAACACCTTTGCAGTGTTTGCGGTCTCAATGGCTACCTCTGCCAGCTGCTGCGCAGCGGTCAGGGCCACATTGCCATCCTTGTCCAGGCGGACCTCATAGCCCAGATTGATGGCGCAGTCGCCCATAGCCAGCTTCTCTTCGCCACGGACCATAATGAAGCAGGAGGAGACCAGGTTTGCACCCTTCTTGGTCTTCACCAGCTGCAGAGCGGGACGGACAGTGTCAGCGGTGGAGTAGGTAGCGCCGCCCAGCAGGGAGTCAGCCAGACCCATCTTCACCAGCATCGTGCCGAAATAGTTGCCCTTGGACAGAGCCTTGCGGCACTCCTCGGGGGTCATCTTGCCCTTGCGGAGCTCCACCATCTTTTCAACCATTGCGTCCATACCCTCGTAGGTCAGGGGATCGATGATCTCCACACCCTCGATGTTGAAGCCGCCCTTGGCAGCATTTGCCTTGACCTCTTCCACATTGCCGATGAGGATGGGGGTCAGGAACTTGCCCTCGTTCAGACGGGCAGTAGCCTCCAGAATACGGGCATCGTGGCCTTCGGTGAAGACGATCTTACGGGGATTGGCGCGCAGGACTTCGATCATTGCATTGAACATAAAAGCTACCTCCAAAAATTGATATGTGCATATTGGTCTCAAAAAACCTCTTCCTCGCGAGGCACTATGTAGGGACCGGCGTCCCCGACGGTCCTCTGTGTCATTCTGAGCACAGCGAAGAATCTCCTGTATTAAGATGGAGATCCTTCGACTTCGCTCAGGATGACTTAAAGAGGGAGGTATGTTTTGAGCTCCTTTTGCATAATTCACCTCATTATACACCAAAAAACGCCCTTACGCAAGAGGTTTCGGTGGAAAATACAGGTCGATATCCACATTTCCGGCAATGCCCGGCACTGAGCCTGTCTCGGTGTACTGCCAAAATACCGTTGCCCGGGGCAGGGTGGGGGCAGCTGTGTACTCTGCATACCAGAGGGGAAGTCCGGGCAGCTCCCGGGGCATCAGCAATTCCCGGTACTGGTAGGGATTGCAGTAGACCATACTTTTCCTGCCTGCTTCCTCCACGGCGCGGCAGAAGGCGGCGGTGCAGTCCGTTACCGTTCGGTCTGACACACGGGCAACACGGGTATCCTCCCCGGTGTACTCCCAGTCATAAACAAGGGGCAGCTCCATTTCCCAGTCCTTTGTAACCTCTAAAGCAAAGCTTGCCTCCTCCATTGCCTCCTCCACGGAGACCGCCTGAGAGAAGAAGTAGCCGCCGATCTTTATGCCGGCTTTCTTTGCCCCCGCATAGTTTTGCTGCGCCCGTTCATCCTCATAGACATTTCCAAGGTCTGTACCCCGGTAGCCAACCCGGATGAAGGCAAACTGAATGCCCGAAAGCCGCACCTGCTCCCAGTCGATGTCCCCCTGATGGTTGGATACATCGATGCCGGGGATACTCTCCCGGGTAAGGCAGGTCAGATAGTCCCCCTCATAGGAAAATACCTCAGAGAGATAGGGGGAGGTGGTCTCCGGCACGGTGGCCTCTGTGGCTGCCGGGGGATCAGGCTTATTTTTGGGAATCAAAAAAAGACACAAAATAAGGGTCAGCAGCAAGACCGCTGCTGCAATCAGGGAAACGGTCAGTGCTTTTTTGTCAATTTTTGTAGTAATCATAAGTATTCCAAAAAAGGATCAGCCTGCAGAATCCAGCGGACGGAGCACGCTGTAGTCGTTGAAACGGGTGTCGTGGTTTTCCGTCAGAAACACGATATGGACGGCAGGATTTTCAAGCTGGAAGCCTTCTGCCACGGTGGCAGCATCTGCCGCCGCCACATCCGTCATATAAAGACGGCTGCGGTCACCGGGAAGCACCAGACCCTGCTCCTGACTTATAAAGGACACGGTAAAGCTCTGATCCGCGCAGGAGGTGGCGATGGTGTTGGCAGTATCGTTCAGCGCCTGCACCCTGTCACCCTCAAATCGGATCTCGTCTGTATCCGGGAAATGGAATTCACCGAACACCACCTCGTCAAACCCCAGGCTCTTCAGCTCGGAAACGATCTCCACAAGGTAGGTCACAGTGCCCTGCTTGGTGGGATCCAGCCAGTAGCAGTAGTCATCGTCTGCCCACAGATACGCGCCGCTTTGGACAAACAGACCGTTGTCCGTGGCACGAAGACCAAAGGCATAGTCCCGGAAGGCGGGAAGCTTGGCGATCAGGTACATACCCTTCTTGTCCAGCTCTTTAATAAGGGCATCCATCACAGAAGGATCGATGGAGCTGCGCCGGTCGGAGGAAATGTGGGAGCTGTAGAAGAAACGGCCCTTGGCATCCTTCACATCCAGCATCACCGGTGTGCCGGTGGTAAGAAGTCCCACCTGCTTTTTCACCAGCTCCATATCCGCCAGCATTTCCTCGTCGGCATAGTAGCCAACGATGGGAGTCAGCTCCCGGGTCACATTGATGGCGTTGTCGCCCTCATTGTAATAAATGGAGATCTGCTCCTCCTCAGGGGGTACAGCCGGGACACCCTCCGCAATTTGGGGCGGGAGGGTCATATCCAGCACCGCGCCGCCCTCTCTTGTGTAGATCACAAACCGTCCCAGCCACAGGAACCAGAACAGATAACAAAGCCCCAGCACCAAAAGCAGGATCAGGGCGATCACCCCAAGGCGCTTCAAAAGCACCCGGGTGCGATAAGGAATGTGCATAAAGTCACCTCGTAAATAATGGACAGTTGACAATGGACAGT
The DNA here is from genome assembly GCA_045595205.1 of Faecousia sp. GTDB lineage: Bacteria > Bacillota > Clostridia > Oscillospirales > Oscillospiraceae > Faecousia. The sequence continues at coordinate 145 of JAZNZZ010000224.1, read as the reverse complement.
TGACAATGGATAGTGGACAATTAAACATCAAATTCCAATTTAGCGGGCCGTTGCTGAGTTGAGAATTGAGAATTGAGAGTTGAGAATTGTGGTATTTTCCTGCGGAAAATGATTAAAATAGTCGCTTTGCGACACACATTAACTC
>JAZNZZ010000223.1:0-6820 GCA_045595205.1 Faecousia sp. | reverse complement strand
ACGGGGGTGACAGGAAAATAAATTGAAATTTGCAACAAACTATGCCGCCGTGAGGTTCACGGCGGCATAGTTTATGTTTTTTTAATAAATTTTTCCTTGCACTTGGGGCAGGTAATGGAGATCTTACCCTTACCCCGGGGGACCCGCACCGGCTGACGGCAGCGGGGGCAGTTGTAGTAGCGGTGCTCTCTGTCCTTCGCCCGGTCAAGCATTTGCAGGAACACACGGTTTTCCTGATACCGCTTATAGGTATCCCGGGAGAGGAAGCGGAAGATCGCCCAGCCCAAAAGACCGTAATAAAACACCAGAAGGAACAGCTTGACCACCTTGAACGGGATCAGCAGATTGATGATGCAGACCGCAAAGGCGATCCATATCAGTGTGATATTCAGCTTGTCACCGCCGTAACGCCCCTGCATAAAGCGTTGAAAGGCGGCAGAAATTTTAGCCATTACATTTCGAAACCAGTTGCCCATATAAAACTCCTTAAGATTGCTTGCTTGTATTATATGCCAAAGGACAAAAGCTTTCAACCGGGAAAGGGAAAAATTCACAGATCGTTTACACCGCTTGTGTTAAAAATTCTTCTGACCCACAATATCCTGTACTCATACAAAAATGGGCGCTGTTTTTCTCCGAAAAGTTTTGTCAAAGCTTGTTGTACCGGGGAGAAACCTGTGTTATAATGACTGTAACTATGGAATTAAGGAGTCACCAATGAATACGGCAGAACTGAACATTGGGAAAGCGGATGTTGTGAAGCTGCTCTCTGCAGCCAACGGCGATGCTGCCCTTTTGTATATGTACTTAAAAAGTGGAAATGACCCCAACACTGCAGAGGAAGCGTTGCACCTGCCGCCTGCAAGAATGAGCTGTGCCTCTGCCACCTTGCGGCAGCTTGGACTGTGGCAGGAGGAGCGCCGCACATTCATTCCCGGGGAGCGCCCTACCTATTCTGAGCTGGATGTGCAGCAGGCGTTGGAAACAGATCAGGATTTCAGCAGCCTTTACGGAGAGGTCCAGCTGCAGCTGGGCCGTCCTCTGAATACAGAGGAATTGAAGATCATTCTCGGCTTTGTCCGCTATCTGGGACTTCCCGGTGAGGTGGTGAGCTTGCTGATCTGCTACTGTAAGGACAGAGCACGGCAGCAGGGAAAGCTCCGCAGTCCCTCCCTGCATACCATCCAGAAGGAAGCCTATGCCTGGGCAGAGCAGGGGATCGACACTGTGGAGGAGGCATCCGCCTTTATTCAGGCAGTGAATTTCCGCAACTCCCAGCTGGGGGAGCTGATGCACACCCTGCAGATCCGTGGCAGAAGCCTTACCTCCGGGGAGGAGAAGTATGCCCGGAAGTGGCTGGAAGCCGGCTTTGATATGGAAGTGATCGCAATGGCCTACGAGCGAACCTGCCTGAACACCGGCAGCCTTAACTGGGCCTATATGAACAAGATCCTGTCCCGCTGGCAGGCAGCCGGTCTTTTGACTGCGGAGCAGGTGAAAAAGGGAGACCAGAAGCCTTCCGTCCCCAAGGGTGCATCCGGTACGCTGGGTGAGGCGGAGCTTGCCAATATTCAGCGACTGCTGAACAAGAAAGAGGAGGGATAACAATGCCCTACAGTGGAGAGATCGTACGGCGCGCCCGCCTGCGCCTGGATGAAAGGAAGGCGGAAAAGGAGGCCCGTTACCGTCGCAATCTGCAGACTGCCTATGCACAGGTGCCCCGTTTGCAGGACATCGACAGACAGCTGCGCAGCGGTATGGTGCGTGCGGCACAGGCGGCCTTCACAAAAGGCGGCAATGCAGAGGAAATGATGGCACAGCTGAAGGAAGAAAACCTGATGCTTCAGTGTGAGTACGGCACTCTGGTGCAGGCGAATTTTGAGCCGGGCTTTCTGGACGACGCGCCCCTTTGCAGCCTTTGCAATGACAATGGCTACATCGGCTCTGCAATGTGCCGCTGTATGGCAGCGCTCTGCCGGGAGGAGCAGCGCAAGGAGATCGCAGACCTTACAAACGGCACGGAGCGGTTTTCTGCCTTCCGTCTGGAGTATTATACGGATCGCATCGACCCCAGACTGGGTACAAGCCCCCGGTTTATTATGGAGCAGAATTTTCAGCTCTGCCGCCACTATGCTGCTGCCTTTGGTGCAGGCAGCGGCAATCTCCTGTTCGTAGGCGGTACGGGTCTTGGAAAGACCTTCCTTTCTGCCTGCATTGCCAATGAGGTGACGGATAAAGGTCACAGCGTTTCCTATGAGAGTGCACCCCGGCTTTTTTCCAAGCTGGAGAAGAACCGTTTCAGTCCCGATGAGGAGAGCCGTCAGGAGGTTCTGGGTCTGATGCAAAGTGACCTTCTGATCGTGGACGATCTGGGCACAGAGATGCCCGGCAGCTTTGTGACAGCGGCGCTGTACAGTCTGGTAAATGACCGTCTGCTGGCAGGGAAAAGCACCATTATTTCCACCAATCTGAACATTGAGGAGATCAGAGTCCGTTATTCGCCCCAGATCGCATCCCGGCTGGAGGGCAGCTTCCAGGGTCTGACCTTTGTGGGTGAGGACATTCGGGTAATGAAAAGCAGAGGTGTGACCTTTTGAAAACAGGAATTATTTTTGATCTTGACGGCACGCTTCTGGACAGTCTTGGAGATCTGCACCGCTGTGTTAACTACATTTTGCGGCAGTATGGCTGCCCGGAGCGCAGTATGGAGGAGATCCGGCAGTTTGTAGGCAACGGCGCACGGCAGCTGATCCGGCTGTCCCTTCCCGGACGGGAGGACGATCCCCCGCTGGAGGAGGTGCTGGAGGTTTACCAAACCTACTACAATGCCACCTGCAATGAAGGCTCGACCTGCGCCTACCCGGGTATTTTGGAGGCACTTGCCGCGATCCGGGAAAAGTATCCGGTGGCGGTGGTGTCCAATAAGCCGGACGAGGCGGTACGCACCCTGTGCCGTGATTTCTTCGGGGATGTTTATGCCCGGGGCGTTACGGAGGATTGCCCCCGAAAGCCTCAGCCGGATATGGTTTACCGGGCAATGGAGACCATCGGTGTGGACCGCTGCATCTATGTGGGTGACAGCGAGGTGGATGTGGAAACCGCAAAAAATGCCGGTGTACCCTGCCTTTCTGTGCTCTGGGGCTTCCGTGACCGGGAGCTTCTGGAACAAGCAGGTGCAAAGCATTTTTGTTATAAGGCAGAGGAGATCCTGCCTATGGCGGAAAAGCTGATGGAGGCATAAAAATGGGAAACAGGCTGAGCGATAACAGAGCATTTTATCGCAGAGTTTTTGCTACGGCACTGCCGATGATGGGGCAAAATGCCATCACGATGTTTGTGTCTATGCTGGACAACCTGATGGTGGGTCAGCTTTCCACCGCCCAGATCGGCGGCGTTACCATCATCAACAACAACCTGATCTTCATTTTCAATTTGTGTCTGTTTGGCTGTGTGGCAGGAGCAGGCATTTTCACCACCCAGTTTTACGGCTCCGGCGACAATGACGCTATCCGATATACCTTTCGGTTCAAGATCTATGTCAGCCTTCTGGTGACTGCCATTGGGATCGGGGTGTTTCTTCTGGGGGGTGACCGGCTGATCGGTCTGTACCTCACCGGAGAGGGAGATGCTCAGCTTGCGGAGGACACCCTTCGTTATGCAAAGCAGTACCTTGATATTATGCTTTGGGGTCTGATTCCCTTTGCCCTTACCACCTCCTATGCAGGTACTTTGAAGGTCTGCGGACATCCTACGGTCTCTATGGTTGCAAGTATTTGTGCTACTGTGGCAAATCTTCTGGGCAACTGGATCCTGATCTTCGGCAATCTGGGAGCGCCGGAAATGGGCATTGCCGGTGCGGCGATCGCAACAGTGATCTCCCGTTATGTGGAATTTGCGGTACTTGCGGTCTGGTCTCATACCCAAACCCGTCAGGCACCGTATATGAAGGGTCTCTACCGGGGCGTGTACATTCCGGGGCGGATCTTACGGGCGATCCTTCCCAAAAGCGTGATGCTGCTGGTGAACGAAGCAATGTGGTCCTTCGGTATGGCATTTTTGAACCAGTGCTACAGCGTCTGGGGGCAGGATGTAAATGCTGCTCTGGGCATTTCCGCCACGATGTACAATATGGCATCGGTATCCTTTAAATCTTTGGGCGCTACTGTGGGTACGATCACAGGTCAGATGCTGGGGGCTAACACAGAAAAAGGGGAGCTTCGCCGTGCCAATAACCGGATGACGGTCCTCAGCGTTGCCGCAGGTGTGCTGTTCGGCGGAACCATTGCCGCCTGCTCCGGCGTGTTCCCAAAGCTGTTTGATACCACAGATTCGGTCCGATCTCTGGCAACGGGACTGATCCTGATCGCATCCTGCGAGGTGCTGTTTCAGTCCTATATTTACCCTGTTTACTTTACTTTGCGGGCAGGGGGGAAGACGACAGCTACCTTCCTGTTCGACTGCGGCTCTATCTGGCTTTTGAGCTTGCCTCTGGCATTCTTCCTCAGCCGGTTCAGCAGTCTGCATGTGTTTGCCATCTACGGTATGGTCACCGGTATGAATGTGATCAAGTGCGTGGTGGGTATGTTTATGCTTCGCAGCGGCACCTGGATGCAAAAGCTCACAGTAAAATAAGAAATGACCTGTCTCCCAACAACGGAAACAGGTCATTTAGATAAGAAAAAGCGTGTCATCCTTCGCTGTGCTCAGGATGACACGCTTAACTTAATAACATTGCGCCCAACAAGACAGATCCTATTTCAAAGAAGAAACCGCAGGCTCCTGACGCCAGCTCAGACCCTTGGGGTAGAAAAAGCGAAGCTTTTCTTTGGCAAGGGACATTTCCACCACCTGGGCTTTTCGCAGCTCTCCGTCCAGATTCACAGGGGTCACCCTGTCGCAGTGGATGGTGATCCGGTCTGTGCGGTAATGGGTGATGGCCTGAGGGAGCTGTTTGTAAAGCCCGTTTTTGTACTTGCCGATGAGACCGGCGACCTGAAAAATGGACACCTTTTTTACAAGAAGCACATCCAGAAGACCGTCTGCGGGATCTGCATCGGGGACCGGGTTGAAGCCGCCGCCGTAAAATCTTCCGTTGCAGACACAGATCATAGTCTGCTCTGCATCAATGGTCTTTCCGTCGACCTCCACCACATAGTGCTCTGCGATCCCCCGGAACACATTGATCACCGTGGACAGGGCATAGGCGCGGAAGCCGCTGAGCAGGGGAAGCCGCTTGTAGTTGGAGACATCGGTACCGATCCGGGCATCCAGTCCCACGGAGCAGATGTTCAGGGACAGATCCTCGTTGCAGCGGATCATATCAAACACCGTTTCCTCGCAGTCCAGCAGCCGGTCCAAATGGAAAAAGGCATCGGGATCATTAAAAAGCTTTACAAAGTCATTGCCGCTGCCACCGGAGAAAACGGTCACTGCTGAATTGGGATAGCCTGCCGCGCCGGCAGCCACCTCGTTCAGCGTGCCGTCACCGCCGCAGGCATAAAGCCGCACCTCCTCGCCGCTTTGGGCAGCCTCCCGGGCAATGCGGGTGCAGTCACCGGGGGCTTTGGAGATTTCAATGCGGTAGGAAATGCCTTTTTTGCTGCAGATGCTTTCAATGTCGCGGGTGTAGTCCTGTGTTCTGTCCCGGCTGCCTGCCGCGGGATTGATAATAAAAATATGTGTCATAAATTATTTCTTTCTTCTTGTGTTGTCCGTGAACATATAATAGTCACACTTGATCTTGCCGTTGTAGAACTTGCGCTTTTTGTCTGCCCGCTTGCCAAACCAGTGCTCGAACTCCGGCTCGGAGGTGATGACAAACTTCTTCCAGTCGTTGGCAAATTTCAGGTGACGGCCCAAGGCGCTGTACAGCCGCTGGGCACTGTGCTGTTCCATCATTCGCTCGCCGTAGGGCGGGTTGCAGATGAGGATGCCGCTTTCTGCAGGCAGGCTCATTTTTGTGGCATCTCCGTCGGCAAAGGTGACACAGTCGGACACACCGGCCTTTCTTGCGTTGGCAAAGCTCAGGGATACACACTGGGGATCATTGTCAGAGCCCAGAATGCGGTACTTTCCGTTAAACTCCTTGTCCCGTGCCTCCTCCTTCGCCTGAGTCCATACCTCCTGGGGGATCCAGGGGTACTCCTGGGCGGCAAAGCTGCGGGAGAGACCGGGGGCGCGGTTTTTGGCAATGAGGGCAGCCTCAATGGGAATGGTGCCGGAGCCGCAGAAGGGGTCCCACAAAAACTCTCTGCCCCGGTAACGGGTAAGCTGGATCATACCGGCAGCCAGCGTCTCGTGCAGGGGGGCATCGTTGCCGATGGCGCGGTAGCCGCGCTTGTGCAGACCCTGACCGGAGGTGTCCAGAGAGAGGGTCACATTGTCATTTAAAACGGTAAAATGCAGCTGATACTTAATGCCGGTCTCCGGCAGCCAGCTGATGCCGTACTTTTCGCCCAAACGGCGGGAGGCAGCTTTTTTGATAATGGCCTGACAGTCGGACACGCTCATAAGCTGGCTGTTCAGACAGTGACCCTTTACGGGGAACTGATCCTCCTTGCCGATGAAGTCCTCCAGATTGGTGTGCAGTACACCCTGAAAAAGCTCTTCAAAGGTTTTTGCGGGGAACTGCGCCAGCACCACCATTACACGCTCTGCGGTACGCAGACCGATGTTTGCTTTGGCAAGTGCTGCGGCATCACCGGAGAAAAAGACCCGGCGGTCCTCCACCCGGACATCCTCCATACCCATTCTTCTCCGCTCATCACCTGCCAGCCCTTCCAGCCCGAAAAAACAGGGTGCAATATAGGTAAGCTTCATA
>JAZNZZ010000222.1:0-2455 GCA_045595205.1 Faecousia sp. | reverse complement strand
CACGCTGGTTCGCAATGACAGTTTCTTTTTTACAATTTTACTTTAATGAGACAGTCCCGTTGCTATTTAGCACAGCTTTGCACCGGCGGGAATGGCATCGGAGATCATGATGAGGTTCAGCTTCTCCTCGCCCTTCTCGGTGTGGACAGCAGAGATCAGCATGCCGCAGGATTCCCGGCCCATCATCTTTCTGGGAGGCAGGTTGGTGATGGCCACCAGAGTCTTGCCGATCAGCTCCTCAGGCTTGTAGAACTTGGCAATGCCGGAGAGGATCTGGCGGTCCACACCGGTGCCGTCGTCCAAAGTGAACTGCAGCAGCTTGTCACTCTTCTTAACATTCTGGCAGTCCTTGACCTTTACGGCACGGAAATCAGACTTGCAGAAGGTGTCAAAGTCCACCTTTTCCTCTGCGTAAGGCTCGATCTCAATGTCAGACTTGGGCTTGCTCAGCTCCTCCAGTGCAGCCAGCTCCTTTTCCATATCGATTCTGGGGAACAGGGCAGCACCGTTTACCGTTGCCACATCCCGGGGCAGCACACCGAAGGTGGCAAGACTGTCCCAGGTCATATCTGCACCGCCCAGACGGGTTGCGATCTCGCAAACGGTGTCAGGCATAAAGGGGGTCAGAAGACCTGCACAGATACGCACTGTCTCCAGAAGGTTGTACAGCACGCAGGCAAGGCGGGGCTTGTTGGCTTCATCCTTTGCCAGTACCCAGGGAGCGTTTTCGTCGATATACTTGTTGGCGCGGGAAATGACCTTGAAAATGTCAGCCAGAGCATTCTGGAAAGCGTAGTGCTCCATCTGCTCCTCGTACCTGGCGCGAAGACCGGAGACCATAGCGATGAGCTCTGCATCCATTTCTTCATTTGCCTGCTGCTGGGCAGGGAGCTTCTCGCCGAAGTACTTCTGTGCCATCGCCACAGTACGGGAGACCAGGTTGCCAAGATCGTTGGCAAGGTCGGTGTTGATGGTGGAGATCAGCAGCTCATTGGAGAAGTTGCCGTCAGAGCCGAAGGGGAAGGAGCGCAGCAGGAAGAAGCGCAGGGCATCCACGCCGAAACGCTCTGCAAGAATGTAGGGGTCTACCACATTGCCCTTGGACTTACTCATCTTGCCGCCGTCCAGAAGCAGCCAGCCGTGACCGAACACCTTCTTGGGCAGAGGCAGATCCAGACTCATCAGCATAGCGGGCCAGATGATGGAGTGGAAACGGACGATCTCCTTACCCACAAAGTGGACATCCGCAGGCCAGAAGGCTTCCAGATCGTCGTACTTGTCATTTTCAAAGCCCAGAGCGGTCATATAGTTGAACAGAGCATCGATCCACACATAGACCACATGACCGGGATCAAAGTCCACAGGTACGCCCCAGGTGAAGCTGGTGCGGGAAACGCACAGGTCCTCCAGACCGGGCTTGATGAAGTTGTTCACCATTTCGTGGACACGGCTGCGGGGCTCCAGGAAATCGGTGTTTTCCAGCAGATCCTGGATCCGGTCTGCGTACTTGGAAAGACGGAAGAAGTATGCCTCCTCCTCAGCATCCTGCACCTCACGGCCGCAGTCGGGGCACTTGCCGTCCACCAGCTGGCTCTCAGTCCAGAAGGACTCGCAGGGCTTGCAGTACTTGCCGGTGTACTTGCCCTTGTAGATGTCACCGTTTTCGTACATCCGCTTGAAGATCTTCTGGATGGCTGCCACATGGTAGTCATCGGTGGTGCGGATGAAGCGGTCGTGGCTGATATTCATCAGCTTCCACAGATCCAGCACACCGCCCTCACCGGTAACGATGCCGTCCACAAATTCCTGGGGTGTCACACCGGCTTCCTTTGCCTTGTCCTCGATTTTCTGACCGTGCTCGTCGGTGCCGGTGAGGAACTTGACATTGTAGCCCTGCAGCCGCTTATAGCGGGCCATAGCATCCGTTGCCACGGTGCAGTAGGTATGGCCGATGTGCAGCTTTGCGGAAGGGTAATAGATCGGTGTTGTGATGTAAAAATTTCCTTTACTCATAATAACCTCCATAATGAAAAAATCGCCCCTGCATACGCAAGGGCGATAAAAATTACCGCGGTACCACCTTGATTCACAGCTTTCGCTGTCTCAAAACGCTTTAACGGGCGCACCCGGGATCTCCTACTTATCGAAGCTCCGGCTCCGAGACCATCTTCTGCCGTTTTTGCCGTGCCCTTTCTCACCAAACGGGGCTCTCTGACCGGTTACGGCGGCATACTCTTCTCTTCACAGCCATTTTTTACATATCGCACCCATTATAGACGAAACATCCCAAACTGTCAAGGAAATTTCAATCTATCGTTCAGTACAATCCTCCGTGTCATTCCGAGCCAGTGCACACACTGGCGTGGGAATCCGTTCCAAATACTTACTTTACGGATTGCCACACCAGTGACATTGGTCACTGGTTCGCAATGACAACGGGGGTGACAGGAAGATA
>JAZNZZ010000221.1:0-4714 GCA_045595205.1 Faecousia sp. | reverse complement strand
TACAGACCAAAGCATCGAAGTCAACTTTAACCCAGTTCAGGACAGATAATTTATCCACATACACAAACAGCCCCAAAACGCATGCAATGCGTTTGGGCGGACTCACATAGGGATTTACACGGTTTTGAATGAATCTTTTCCACCACAACCGCCCCCGTATCCCTTGGAATACATCCAGTATTCACGCGGTCACCGGTGGCAGCTGTGAAGAAAAATCTTCTATTCAAAACTGCGAAGCACTCCAAATCGAGAGATTTTTTCACAAGACAAGATAAAATTCCACGGCAAGGCTGACGCCTGCCGTGGAATTTTGTTGCAGTATTTGGGGAAAAAGATCCGATTTGGAGCGTATAAATCCCTATGTGATGCCGCCCTTCGGGGCTGTTTTTTAATCAGGATTCTCCGGCAGCAGCAAGGATATATTTCAGAAGCTCTTCCTTGCCGGTCCCTTTTTCAGCAGAAAAAGGTATCAACGGTGTATTCTCCGGAAGTTCAAGATCTTCACGGATCGTTTTCAGATTCGGTTCGATCTCGCTTTTCTTCAGCTTATCCAGCTTATTTGCCACAACAACAAAGGGGCAGCCGCTGTCAATAAACCACCGTGCCATTGTAATGTCATTGTTGGTCGGAGCGTGGCGGGCATCCACAATAAAGACACCAAGGTCAATTCTGTCAGAGGCAAAATAATCTTCCATAAGCTTTCCCCACCGATCTTTTTCGGATTGGGGGACTTTTGCATAACCATATCCGGGCAGATCCACGAAATAACATTTACTATCGATCACAAAATAATTTACATGGATCGTTTTGCCCGGTTTTTCTCCCACTCTGGCAAAATTTTTCCTGTTAAGGATCCGGTTGATCACAGAAGACTTACCAACATTGGATTTACCGGCAAAGGCGATCTCCGGATATTTCTTCAGTGGAAAACTTCTGGGTGCAGCAGCAGAGGTTAAAAACTCTATGTTATTAAAATTCACACTGCCACCTCACTGACGGATACCGGGTTTTCTGCTCATTTTCTTAACATCAGCCGGAATATCCTGAAGAATAACAGGAACAGCATCCGTGGTCTTATTCAGTGCCGCATCCAAAACCGTGTCGATGGTCTGTGCACTGATAAAATTCAAAGAATTTCTGACCACTGGATCGATCTCCTGCAAGTCTCTTTCGTTATCCTTGGGAATGATCACCGTCTTGACGCCGTGACGCAATGCAGCCATCGTCTTTTCCTTCAGTCCACCAATAGGCAGCACGCGACCCCGAATGGATATCTCTCCGGTCATCGCTACATCACGGCGCACAGTAACCTCTGTAAGCGCAGAAACGATCGCCGTACATACCGTAACACCTGCAGAAGGCCCATCCTTAGGCACAGCGCCCTCCGGGAAATGAACATGAATATCACAGGTCTTATAGAAATCTGTCTTCACACCCAAGCGCTGGGCGTTAGCGCGGATATAACTGAGCGCCGCGTGTGCAGATTCCTTCATAACATCACCCAGGTTACCTGTAAGCTCCAGCTTGCCGGTGCCTTCCATCACATTGACTTCCACCTCAAGAGTTTCTCCGCCAACAGAAGTCCAGGCAAGTCCTGTTACAAGTCCCACCTGATCTGTGCCGGGTATGCGATCGGGCAAATATTTACGCACACCAAGATACTCCTCCAGATTGGAGCCCTTTACTGTGACCCGTTTAAGGGTCGCGTCCTCCAGTATAAGAATACCGGCTTTTCTGCAAATTTTTGCAATTGCTCTTTCAAGACCACGGACACCGGATTCCCGGGTATAACAACGGATGATCTCACGAATACCGTCATCGCTGATGCGAAGCTGGCTTTTCTTAAGGCCGTGCTTCTTCAGCTGCTTCGGAATCAGGTGATCCTTTGCGATCATCAGCTTTTCCTCATCTGTGTAAGATCCAAGCTCAATGATCTCCATACGGTCAAGAAGGGGTCTTGGGATCGTATCCAGCGTATTTGCAGTGGTGATAAACATTACATCACTAAGATCAAAGGGAATCTCCAGATAGTGATCTCTGTAGGTCTTATTCTGCTCACCGTCAAGGACCTCCAAAAGCGCTGCACTGGGGTCCCCTCTGTAGTCAGAACCCATCTTATCGACCTCATCAAGAAGGAGGACAGGATTCATAGAGCCGGCCTGGATCATAGCTGAAATGATCCTGCCGGGCATTGCACCTACATAAGTCTTTCGATGTCCTCTGATGTCAGCTTCATCGTGCACACCCCCAAGGGCAATGCGTGCCATATTACGGTTAAGGCTTCTGGCAACAGAATAAGCAACCGAGGTCTTACCGACACCGGGAGGTCCAACAAGACAGATGATCTGAGGGGGTACTTCCGGAGAAAGCTGACGAACAGCAATCGCCTCCAGAATTCTTTCCTTTACCTTTTCAAGCCCAAAGTGATCATCATCCAAAATCTTTCTTGCTGCCTCGATGCTGATCCGTTCCTTGGTGGTTTGATTCCAGGGAAGCTCCAGCACCGTATCCAGATAATTTCGTAAAACAGATGCCTCCGCAGAACCGAAGGGCTGCTTCTTCAGTCGTACAATGTCCTTTAAAAGCTTTTCTTCCGATTCCTCTTCCAGACCTAACGCACGAATCCTCCGCTCATATTCAAAGAACTCGCCTTCGTCATCGGCATCACCCAACTCCTCACGAATCACCTTCATCTGTTCCCGCAGGAAATAATCACGCTGATTCTGATCCATTACAGCGTGGGTCTTTTCCTGAATATCGGACTCCAGCTGCAGCATTTGAAGCTCCTGCTGAAGAAGAAGCAATGCTGATTCCAGGCGTTTAACGGGATTCAGCTGGCAAAGAAGCTTCGCTTTCTCTGTGTACTCCATTCCGGAATGCTGAGCAATTGAGTCTGCTACATAGCCGCAGTCCTCAGATGCGATGATCCGCAGCTGAACACCCTGCACAGGATGGTCCAGCATATCGGAGTACGCGCCGTAAAGAGAAACAGCCTCTCTGCGTAAGGCCTTTGTTTTGAGCGTTTCACCATAGGAAACCTCTTCCACCACATCGATATGACCGCTCATAAAAGGCTCGAATTGCAAAAGCTCCAAAACCCTTGCTCTGTAAAGGCCGGAAACGAGAACTCTTACATTGTCACCCTGCGTTTTCAGGATCTGTTTTACCTTTACAACTGTGCCGATCGGGAACAGATCCTTCAAACGGGGATCATCATCCAAAATATTTTTTTGAGGAAGCAAAAGCAGGTGCTGATCGTGCTTCATTGCATATTCCAATGCCAGAGCCGACTTTACCCGACCTACATCAAAATGAACAGTCTGCTCAGGAAAGACCGTCATTCCGCGCAGTGCCAGGATCGGCATATTGGCAGTAATTTTTTCATTCATTAAGGGTTCCTCCCATCTATGGAACAAAAAGGGGGTAGATATCTACCCCCTTAAATATTGATTAAGTGCCGGTACTCAGCGGTTTTCTCGGATTTGCTTTATTCCGGGTAATCTTGGGCATTGCACCGTCAATACATTCCGGTGTAATGACGACCTTCCGAATGGAAAGATCAGACGGGATCGCAAACATGATCTTTGTCATCGTCTGCTCCATCACCGCACGAAGACCTCTTGCACCGATCTGGCGCTCAATAGCTTTATCTGCAACTGCCTCAAGCGCCTCTTTTGTAAACTCAAGAACCACATCGTCCATTTCAAACAGCTTGATGTACTGCTTTGTGAGCGCATTCTTCGGTTCCACAAGGATGCGTACCAGATCATCCTTTTTCAGCTCCTGCAGCGCCGTGATCACAGGCAGACGACCTACCAGCTCCGGGATAATGCCGAATTTTAAAAGATCGTGGGGCTGGACCTGGGAAAACAGCTTGCCAATGTCCCTGTTCTTTTTACTTTCAACAGGCGCATCAAAACCGATTGCCGACTTATCGGTTCTTGTCTCAATGATCTTATCCAATCCGTCAAAGGCGCCACCGCAAATAAACAGAATATTTGTAGTGTCGATAGGAATGGTCTCCTGCTGGGGATGCTTTCTGCCTCCCTGAGGAGGAACATTGGACACAGTACCTTCCAGGATCTTCAAAAGTGCCTGCTGCACGCCTTCGCCGGATACATCGCGGGTAATGGAAGTATTCTCACTCTTACGGGCGATCTTATCCATTTCATCAATATAAATGATACCCCGTTCTGCCAATTCCACATCAAAGTCAGCAGCCTGCAGGAGACGGACCAGGATGTTCTCCACATCGTCACCCACATAACCGGCTTCCGTCAGGGTCGTAGCATCTGCAATAGCAAACGGAACATTCAGAAGCTTGGCCAGAGTCTGGGCAAAGAGGGTCTTGCCCGAACCTGTAGGGCCAATTAAAAGGATATTGCTTTTTTGAAGCTCAACATCGGAATTTCCGGCAAGATAGATGCGCTTATAATGATTGTAGACTGCAACGGAAAGCGCAATCTTCGCATCATCCTGACCGATGATATAGGAATCCATATATGCCTTCATTTCCATTGGGGTCGGAATATGCTCAGGCATACCGCTGCTCATACTGTCCTGCTTCAGCAGATCACAGCAGGCATCTACGCAATCACTGCAGATGCACACACCGGGACCTGCGATCAGCCGGGTCTGGGATTCCTGCTTGCCGCAAAAAGAACAGCTGAGCTTCTGCTCTTCATTTTTAGACATAAGCGGACAACCGCCTTTC
>JAZNZZ010000220.1:0-6753 GCA_045595205.1 Faecousia sp. | reverse complement strand
CCTTACGGACCTGCCGGGAGCAGACTTTGCCACCGATGCAGATACTCTGTATACTACCGGCACAAACAGCGTGGTGATTCAGAATATTCTGAAGGGCGATGCAAATGATGCCGACCGGGCAATTGCGGACATCTATGCCGCCTCCTATGTAAAGCTGAAGGACGGCACAGTGCTCACAAGCAGTGAGAGCATTGCCTACAGCCTGTACGATGTATTGCTCCTTGTAAGAGAACAGTATCCCGATGACTTTGCAGACTTCGTTAAGACCCACGACATAGAATCCTGGTTCTGACCAAAAATCAGCCGGAGATGGGAAATCCCCACCTCCGGCTCTTTCTTTCAAATTCCAACTTATCGTTCAGTACAATCCTCCGTGTCATTCCGAGCCAGTGCACACACTGGCGTGGGAATCCGTTCCAAATACTTACTTTACGGATTGCGAACCAGTGACATAGGTCACTGGTTCGCAATGACAACGGGGGTGACAGGAAGATAAATACGAATTTACGCTATTTCTGATTAACTGCCGGAACCCGTTGCGGTCTGAGGGGAGCTGTGTTATAATAACTGTATCAAGGGGGACGGCATATGGAAAAAAACAGGACCTATCATAAACGGGGCACACCGGATCTGCCCATTGCTTTTTATAAAATAAGAGCCAGAGACTGCGAGCTGTCCTCTTCCTACTGGCATCCGGAGCTGGAGCTGGGTATGGTGATGAAGGGGACGATTACCGTGCGGATCCAAAATACGACCCGTTCTTTTGCACAAGGGGATATTTATATTGTTCTTCCCAATCAGCTTCACGGACTGCGTAATGTTTCCAGGGAATCGGTCCATCATTTGCTGATCGCAGATGCCAAGGCCTTTGCAATGGCGGGAACGCATTTCTTTCAGAAGCAATTTGTAGAGCCTCTGTTCCAAGGGCGGATGACTATGCCGGAGGTCCTCCGGCCGGGGCATCCTGCCTATGAAAAAGTGGCACAGCAAATGCACCGGCTGGAGCAGGTGCAGATATATGCCGAGGGCTACAAGCTGGAGCGGTATTCCGCTTTGCTGCAGATCTGCGCGGCACTGCAGCCCTTCTGCCGGATCCGGGAGACAGTGGCAGAACCGCTGCCGTCCAACGAAATTGCAAAGCAGTGCATTGTGTTCATCCGGGAGCATTATGCCCAAAGGCTGACCCTTGCGGACATTGCCGCCGGCTGTTTGTCCCAGCCTAATTACCTGTGTGCTGTTTTCAAAAAACACACCGGGCAGACGGTCATGGAGTATCTGAACCGGACGCGGGTGGAGATCGGGGCAGAGCTTTTGCAAAACAGGGCGATGACGATCGGTGAGGTCATGACCGCAGTGGGTTTTTCTTCCGAGGAGACTTTTCGGGAGAATTTTCGGAAATTCAAAGGTGTTACCCCCCGGGAGTACCGGAAAACAGTGGTTAGTGAATAGAATACTTTTTTCGGTAGGTCGTGGGAGATAGCCCCATGATCTGCCGAAATTTTTTATAGAACATACTGCGGTTGGGAAAACCGGTAACTTCTGATATCTTGCTGACGGACAGATCCTCTTTACACAGAAGCTCTGCTGCTGTTTCTACCCGGATGTGGTACAGGTATTCCACTACGGTCATGCCTGTGTGGGACTTGAATAGACTGCAAAGGTAATTGGGATGGCATTTCACATAACGGGCGATCCGTGCCAAGCGGATCTTTTTATGGTACTGGTTGATGATGTAGATCATGCAAAGCCGAACGGTTCGGTTGGCAACGCCCAGATCCGGTGCATTGTCCGGTGCATATATGCAGTGGGGCATCAGTACAAGACACAGCTCCATCAAAAGGGCAAAGCACTGCAGCCGGTCGGTGGTGTGCAGGATCGTTGTCAGCAGCTCCCCAAGCGCCGGTGCAGCAGAATGGTTTTCAGGTAAGTGCGGGGGCAGCTGCATGGATCCCTGGGACAGGGGCTCCCAAAAATCCCGGTAGAAAAAATGCTCCGGATGGGGGCAGATCATATCCATGGAAAAGCGCAGCCGGAGAAGCTGGGCATCTTCCGAAAATGCCGTAAGACTGAGAACGGCATTGGGGGAGGCTGTGTAAATATCACCGGGGGACAGCGTATACCTGTTTCCCGACAGCTGTACAGTGGCTGTGCCGGACAGCAGAAGACCTACCTCTGCCGTATCCCGGCATTGGGCAAAGCACCGCAAATCCTCCCCGGCTGTCAGAACGACTGCGGATATGTGGTTTTCAGTGGAGAGTGTGTGATCAGCAACCATTTTTGCCTCCCGGTATCTTAAAATAAATAACAAAAAACATAATACTACCCCTTGTTGTGGGTATTTTACCATACTATAATAAAATTAGCAATCACATAAATCCAAGTTTATCGACCCATTGGCTCGATAAACAGTTGAGAGTTCAGAGTTAATGTGTGTCGCAAAGCGACTATTTTAATCATTTTCCGCAGGAAAATACCACAATTCTCAACTCTCAATTCTCAACTCAGCAACGGCTCGATAAATTGAAATTTGAAGGAGGAAGAGATATGAAACGTTTTTTGAGTCTGCTTGTGGCGGCGGTCTTGGTGCTTTCTATGATCCCTGCGGTGTCCTTTGCCGCGGAGGAGCGGACTGTGTATGTGGATGCCAAAAACGGCAGCAACGATAATTCCGGTCTGACGGAGTCTGCCCCGGTGAAAACATTGGCAACTGCCTACAGTAAGCTTTCCGGTGCGGAAGCCGGCAGGATCGTGTTTCTTTCCACCACGGAATTTACGGGGTCATACAACGCGGCTGTCCATACCATTCCGGTGACCCTGACCTCCAAAACCGGTGCCGAGGGCTTCCGTACGGCATACAATGTGTATTTCCGGGGTCCCACCACCCTGGAGAATATGACCGTTACCAACTACTCCACGAACTCCTGGACACTGCTCACCGGCGGCGGTCACAAGTTCGTAATTGGTGAGGGCGTTAATTCAGTTGCGGAAAACGGCTACCATTTCTGTCCCACCGGCGGCAGCAACACCGGCACGGTGGCACAGGTGGATATGACCGTCCGCTCCGGCCACTGGCGCAATATCTATGCGGTAGCCCACAGCACAGGTACAGTCACCGGCGACTGCAATGTATCGGTTTCCGGCTGTGTGGTGGAAAACTCCATTGCTATGGGCTATAAGGGCAACGCCAAAGGCAATGCCAATATCTATGTGAGCGATGCCACGGTAAAAACCATCTATCCCTACGCTACCCAGTCCACCGGATCAGTGGCAGGTGCGGTTACTGTTACCCTGGGTGAGGGAGCAGCCGTCGGCACCTACTACACCGAAAGTGGCACTATGAGTGCAGCGGGCGGCGGCACCACCCTGATTCTGGACGGGGGCAAAATCGACAGTATTCAAAAAAGCAGTGAAAATGCCTCCACCGGATCCACCGCCGTGATCCTGAAAAGCGGCACTGTGGACACCTGCGAAACCCCTGCCGATTCCACTACCATCGCCATCCCTGAGAATAAGACCCTGACCGTCACCGGCAAGGTAGAAGCCGACTCCGTGGAAAGTGCCGGTCTGCTGGTCTTTTCCGACAACGGCTCTCTCGCCGCAGCCCAGGTAAACGGGCAGGTCAGCTGCACCGTAGAGGGCAGTGCTCTGCCGGTGCATCTGTACTTTGATGCCCCTGCCGGTTCACAGATCCTTTTCAACGAAGAAAGCGGCATTGTGGAAAACAACGGTCAGTGGACATTGGACGGTGTGCCTGTGGTGGAGACCTTTACCGGAGTGATCCTGCTGGCAAAGCCGGATGTTACCGTGAAGTTCTACACCGGCTACACCGACGGTGACCTGCTGACCCCGGATAAGACCGTTACCGGCGAGACAAATGCCTATTACTATGCCGTCAGTGCAGGTGCTTACCGCTATATCGTGTCCGGCACCGGCTATTATAAAATTGAAAAGATCGTCTACCTGTCAGAAAGTGAAGCAGCTACCCAAACGGTGATCGATGCTACACCCCCTGTGATATCCGGCACCGGCTGGGAGCAAACTGCCACAGTCCAGCAGTATTCCGATGAGGTTTTAAACGGTGCACAAAATTCCGATATTTCCCAGTGGCCGGAATTTTCCGATGTGTTTACCTCCACACCCTGGTTCACCGAGGAGCATACAGAGCATCAGATGACCACCCAGGATCAGATGGAGGCCTTTATCGACAAGCTGGACGACGAAAACGATAACCTCTATGTATACAATGTGGGCTACTCCACCGGCTATCAGTTCCCCATTGATGTGGTGGTGGTCACAAAGTCGGATCTCTCCGGCGCTGCCGATCTGGAATCTGCAGCCGCAGCTTTGGACAGCAGCAAACCCACCATTTTCTACCGTGCCCATATGCACGGCAGTGAGCCTGCCTCCTGTGAGGGTGCCCTGGCCATTCTGCAGCGGCTGGACGGGGAGCTGGGAGAAAAGGTGCTGGACAGCGTGAATATCGTTGTTATGCCCCGCAATAATCCCGACGGTGCTTACGAATATACCCGAAACGGTGTCCACGCAACCGATCCCAACGGAGACCTGATCAAAATGCTCTACACAGAAACGGATGTGTATATGCAGGTGTATAACCTGTTTATGCCGGAGCTGGTGATGGACGGACACGAGTTTACCACCAATATTGCCCAAAGCTATGTGGCACATACGGATGCCATGATCGGCCTTGGCTTCACTTTGGAAAACAGCGAGGAATTCCGGGAAGCTTACCGCCCAATGGATAAGCTGGTACGGGAAAATCTCAATGCCAACGACCTTTACTATACCTACTACACCAGCATCGTTAACCACAACGGCGCCGCTACCTCCCGCAGCTTTACATCTTTGCAGGGCACTATGTTTGTGCTGATCGAATCCCGCGGCATCCGCAGCGGTACCACCTCCTATCCCCGTCGCATCGTTACCCAGGTCATTGCTATGCAGACCATGATCGAGTATGTGGCGGAAAATGCCGATACCATCAAAGCCGTGGTGGCCAATGAACGGCAGCGGATCATCGATCTGGGCAAGACCTATGAGGAATCCGACCAGATCCTGCTGGAGCTGGCGGAGAGTGAGGATACCAGCTGGAACCATCCCTACACCTATGGTTACCAGAGCGGCACCGTGTACAACGGCACCAAAACCCCCACGGTTTGGAACAAGGTGGTGCGGAGCCGTCCTGCTCCCACCGCCTATGTGATCCCGGCAGGGGAGCGCTACACCGATCAGGTGCTGGCACTGCTGGATAAGCATCAGATCGCCTACAGCTTCATCCCCGCAGGCAGTACCGTGGAGCTGCAGCAGTATTATGCCGACAAGGAGGGCAGTACCGTCAGCAATGTGACCCTCAGTGACGAAATGCCCGTGACCTTCGGAAACGGCGCTTATGTGTTCTGCAAGAATCAGTATAAGAGTAACATCCTGTCTGCTCTGATGGAGCCGGATATTACCAAGTCTGTGTCCAGCAGCTTTGTGGGGCAGGGTGTTCTGCCTTATCAAAACGGCAAGTTCCCCCTGTACCGCTACATCCACGACCTGAATACCGATGGCTTTATCGACTACACTGTTACAGAGGTAACGCCTGTGCAAATTGCGGTCTATCTGGACGGGGAAAATGGTCTGGATACCAACAGCGGCCTGACAGAAGCTGCCCCGGTCAAGACCTTGGAGCAGGCCTATATTCTCATGGCAGATGCCCTCCAAAATGCCCCCAATGCGGGCTCCGGCGGCACGCTGATCATCTCCGGTCTTTACGATCTGGGAGCGCAGCAGAGTAATCTGCCCGGCGCCGATTTCCCGGTGACCATCACGGGTAAAACTGCCGATGACGGCTTCCTCTTTACCGGTGGCGATACCCAGGAAACGCGTACCTTTGAGATCCACGGAGATACCACCTTCCAAAATCTGACCCTGAAGATCAACAATAAAGAAACCTACAACTATATGCTGGGCAATGGCTATCAGCTGGTGATCGGCAATCATGTCAACACTGTGCCTTATAAGGCAAATGCATATTTCACTTTGGCAGGCGGTGATTACGGCTATACCGATTCCACCGAATCCACAGACCTGACCGTTCTGTCCGGTCAGTGGCGCTCCATCTATGCCGGCGGCTACCGTGCCTCCGTCAAGGGTACTGCCAAAGCGGTGATCGAAAACTGCTATGTCTATCACTCTATCGCACCTACCTACTGCGGCAATATCGGTGTATCGGATATCACCGTCCGCAATACGGAGGTGGAGGCACAGGCTACCTCTGCCATCTACGCAGGCCCGGTGACTTATAATTCCGGCTATGCCGTGGGTGCGATCAAGGGCGAAAGCAAGCTGACGGTTGGTGACGGTGTGTCTGCCGCTGCCATCTACGCAGGCAGTCGGGAAAAGGGTGATACAGAGGGACTGGTGCGGATCGTCATCGATGCCGATGCGGTTACCACACCCATCTGCAGCCGCCCCCATGCCGACAGTCTGGGTAAGGTCAATGCTGTGCTGGTGCAGCTTGCACGGGATGTGCAGACACTGACCCTGGATACCACTGTGCTGGATCTGGGTGGCTATGACATCACCGGCAATCTGACCGTGGATGGCACTTTGACCGTGAAGGACTCTGCCACCGACGATTACGATGTTTCCGACGGCAAGTACGGAAGAATCACCGGCACAGTCACCGGCACACTGCAGGCAGCCGAGGGCTACCTTGCTGCAGGTGGTGGCTTCCATAAGTTCAGCCAG
>JAZNZZ010000219.1:0-7673 GCA_045595205.1 Faecousia sp. | reverse complement strand
AAGCTGCTGCAGTTTACGCTGGACGACGGCACCGGCACTGACCGGCAGATCCTTTCCGGCATCGCCAAATTCTACAAGCCCGAGGAGCTGATCGGCAAGACTTTGGTTGCCATCACCAACCTGCCGCCTCGAAAGATGATGGGCCGCGAATCCTGCGGTATGCTGATCTCCGCTGTCCACACCGAAAAGGGTGAGGAGAAGCTGCATCTTCTGATGATCGACGATGCCATTCCCGCCGGCGCTAAGCTTTGCTGATTTAAGCGGCCGCCTTACAGAAATGTAGGGCGGCCGTTTTTTGTTAAAAAAGCAGTAGGCAAACAAAAACATTTGTGCTATAATACTCTTTGAGGTGATCAGGATGGAAGAAGAGAAGAATACCCAACAGGAGCAGTCTGAGGTACAGGAGTCAACCGGCTATCAGCCCCGTCCCCTTTGGCAGCGCATTGCCGCAGGCATCGGTCTTGTGCTGTTTGTGCTCCTGCTTATTATGTTCTATGTCAATATTATGCGAGGTGGCCTGTAATGCGGATCTTAGGGATCGATCCCGGCTACGGCATTACCGGCTTCGGTGTGATCGATGCCCACCGGGGAAGCACAAGCCTTGTGACCTTTGGTGCCATCACCACGCCTGCGGGAATGGATTTCTCTGCCCGTCTTGAGATCATTTACGAGGATATGCGGTCACTTTTGGAAAAAGCAAAGCCGGATGCCGTCGCCATCGAAGAGCTGTTTTTCGGTCAGAATGTGACCACAGGCATTGGTGTTGCCCAGAGCCGCGGTGTGATCCTTCTTGCCATCCGGCAGGCAGGACTTCCTGTTTTCTCCTATAAGCCGATGCAGGTCAAGCAGGCGGTGGTTGGCTACGGAAATGCCACCAAGCATCAGGTGCAGGATATGACCAAACGCCTTTTGCACCTTGAAAAGCTTCCAAAGCCGGACGATGCAGCAGATGCCATCGCCATCGCATTGTGCCACGCCCGGTCTTCTACCTCCCTGCTCTCTCAGCACTTAAATAAATAATTTCATATTTATCGCGCTTTCTCGTAGGGAACGGATTTATCCGTTCCGCGTGATTTGCGTAGCAAATCACCATTGCCTGCGGCAATGCGGAATGCATAAATGCATTCCCTACAGCGCGATAAGTTGAAATTTGAAATGAGGATATACTATGCTTTACTATGTTTCCGGGGCGGTGACAGTTTTGGAGCCGGGACTGGCTGTTGTGGACTGCAACGGCGTCGGCTACGGCTGCCGGGTGACCGCTTACACCGCTGCCCAGCTGAAGCTGAATCAGCCGGCACGGCTTTACATTACAGAATCCATCCGGGAGGATGCCTACGATATTTACGGTTTTATTGACCGGGAGGAGCAGAAATGCTATGAGCTGCTGACCTCCGTCAACGGTGTCGGTCCCAAGGCAGCTATGGCGATCCTGTCCGCCGGTCCTCAGAATTTTACCCTTGCGGTGATGACCGGGGATGAAAAGCTTCTGACCGCCGCACAGGGCGTGGGCAAAAAGATCGCCCAGCGCATCATTCTGGAGCTGAAGGACAAAATCGGCGGCGGCAATGTCTCCCTGGATTTCTCCGGCGGCGTCAGCGCCCCTGCTGTTCCCGCACAGGGCGGTAATGTGGCTATGGCAACCGCTGCTCTGCAGGAGCTTGGCTACAGTGCTGCTGAGATCCACACCGCCCTGAAGGGGGCTGACCCCAACGCCACCACAGAGGATCTGGTGCGCTTTGCCCTCAGAGCTATGGTGATGAAGAATTGAGGTGTTTCTTTTGAGTTTGGAATTTTCGGAAGAACTGACTTCCCCTGTGATCTCGCCCACCTATGCCCCTCAGGATGCCGGTGAGATCGGACTGCGCCCCAAGCTGCTTTCTGACTACACCGGTCAGGAGAAGGCAAAGGGCAATCTGTCCGTTTATATTGAGGCCGCCCGGCTGCGCAATGAGCCACTGGACCACACCCTTTTGTACGGTCCTCCCGGACTGGGCAAGACCACCCTTGCCGGTGTCATCGCCAACGAGATGGGCGCCAACATCCGCATCACCTCCGGTCCGGCCATTGAAAAGCCCGGTGATCTTGCGGCGCTTCTGACAAATCTGAATCCCGGTGACATTCTCTTCATCGATGAGATCCACCGGCTGAACCGCATGGTGGAGGAGATCCTATATTCCGCCATGGAGGATTTTGCCATTGACATTATGGTGGGCAAAGGTCCTTCCGCCAACTCCATACGGCTGGATCTTCCCAAGTTCACACTGGTAGGTGCTACCACAAGAGCCGGTCAGCTTTCCGCGCCCCTGCGTGACCGTTTTGGTGTCAGTCTGCGGCTGGAGCTGTACACCCCGGAGGAGCTCTCCCGGATCGTCACCCGCTCCGCCACGATCCTCGGAATGGACATCGACCCTCTGGGGGCTATGGAGATCGCCTCCCGCAGCCGTGGCACGCCCCGCATTGCCAACCGGTTTCTCCGCCGTGTCCGGGACTTTGCCCAGATCATGGGCAACGGTGTGATCACCAAGGAGGCGGCAGATCTTGCCCTGTCCCGTCTGGAAGTGGATCAGCTGGGTCTGGATGCCATTGACCGGAGAATGCTCACCGCCATCATTCAGAATTACGGCGGCGGTCCTGTGGGACTGGAGACCCTGTCTGCCACCATCGGCGAAGAGGCCATTACTCTGGAGGATGTATACGAACCGTACCTGATGCAGCTTGGCTTTTTGACTCGCACACCCAGAGGCCGCTGTGTAACTGCTCTGGCCTATAATCACCTGGGCATCCCCTATTCCGGGCAGATCCAGCTCCCCCTTTGATAAATTTGCACAAAAAGTTTTTGGAAATTCAATATTTTTTGCATAAAGTATTGACATTTTCCCATTCTTTGTGTATAATCGCAACCGTGGTATATCATAACCACTAATTCTAGTCCTGCGTTATTTCCAGTCGATATGATGGTCTTTCACGGGGCGCAACTAACCGAAAAGAGGTAAACACAATGTACGAAGACAAGACTTTAGTATGCAAAGATTGCGGCAACGAGTTCGTATTCACCGCAGGTGAGCAGGAGTTCTACGCAGAGCGCGGCTTCCAGAATGAGCCCCAGCGCTGCAAGCCCTGCCGTGACGCCCGCAAGAACAGCGCCCGTGGCCCCCGTGAGTTCTTCACTGCTACCTGCGCACGCTGCGGCGGCGAGGCAAAGGTTCCCTTCGAGCCCAAGTCCGATCGTCCCGTGTACTGCAGCGACTGCTTCGCTCAGATCCGTGAAGAGGCCTGATCAAGCATAACTAAACCGGAGAGTTCCTTGTGAACTCTCCGGTTTTTTGTTCCCCTGACATCTGTAGATTCCAATTTAGCGGCTTCAATACAGGTGTCGGGATTGTTTGCGGAACTGGGTCGGAGTCTGTCCGAAAATCTGCCGGAAGCTGTGGTTAAAGCAGGAAACCTGACCGAAACCCGTATCCATAGCAATCCGCAAAACTGTCCAATCAGTAGTTTTCAGCAAATGTGCCGCCGCTACAAGACGGGTCTGAATAACATATTGACGGACGCCCACCCCTGTTTCCCGCTTAAATACTGCCCGAAAGTGAGAAACACTCATACCGCACCGCTGTGCAAGGGCAGCTTCTGCCATAGTATTGCTGTCTGCATAATGATCCCGGATGGCATCCAGAGCCGGTGTCACCCGAATCAAAGGTCTTCCGACAGACCGGGAAGCTGCATCGGCATTGCCGATGCGCGCACACTCGATCACCAGCTGCCCCACCAAAAAAGCGCAGGCGAGCAAGGATTCCTCGCCCCCATCCATCGGCAAGATCCGCAACTGCTTCACAAGATCCGTAAGGCGGGGATACTCCCAGGGGTGAAACATACCGCAATATGCGTTTTGCACCATTGCCTTTAAGCAATCCCGGTTTTCTATGCCGGCATCCTTCAGGATCCGCAAGGGATCCAGGAACATCCAACACCATCGGGCAGACTCCCCTTCTGCCGCCTTGGACAAATGGGGAACACCCGCAGGCACGATCTGAATGTCCCCGGAGGTGTACTCATATTTTCGGTTATAGAGAATATTGCTGCCCTTGCCGTGAAGGCAGATCCCCACCTCCAGCAGGTTATGATCATGCAACGCTGTGATGGGGTCGGTACGCAGGCTGGTTTCCACTCGGTGGAGCGGTGTGTACGCACCACGGTAGGGCACGCGGTGGTATGTGGGATAGATCATTTGCGTCAAGGTGTAAAGCATAGGCCCACCTCCTGCCTTCCATTATAGCGGAAGCGGCGATTTTTGCAAGATGTTATATTATTCTTTGGTAGAATTATCTGTATTTCAGCGATTTTACAAAGGTTCTGGCGAAAAGCCGTAGAAAAACCGAACGCAGCCGTCTATAATGCAGGCATCACAACAACAAAGGAGGAACCCCTATGCAAAAATACGATGTTGCCGCTTATGTTTGGCCTTCCTACACCGGTGATGAACCCCGGACCCGTATTTTTTGGCCCAAGGGTATGGGCGAATGGGAAACGGTTATGGATGCCAAACCAAAATTTGAAGGGCATCTGTGGCCCAGGCGGCCTCTGTGGGGCTATGTAAACGAAGCCGATCCTGCGGTAATGGAAATGCAGATCTCTCAGGCTGTTTCCCACGGGGTCAATGTGTTCATTTATGACTGGTACTGGTATGACAGCCGCCCCTTCCTGGAAAACTGCCTCAATGACGGCTTCCTGAAGGCAAGAAACTGCCGGGATATGCGTTTTTACCTTATGTGGGCCAACCACGATGTCCCCCATCTTTGGGACAGGCGTCTGGCAGGCACCGAACCGGGCAACAGCATC
This sequence comes from Faecousia sp., assembly GCA_045595205.1. Classification (GTDB taxonomy): domain Bacteria; phylum Bacillota; class Clostridia; order Oscillospirales; family Oscillospiraceae; genus Faecousia. The sequence goes on along the minus strand of JAZNZZ010000219.1, from coordinate 2,834 downwards.
ATTTGGCAAGGCTTTACAGACCGCCCCGAATTTGAAAGAATGGCCACCCGGATGGTAGATAAATATTTTTCCATTCCCAATTACTACAAGATCGACGGCAAGCCGGTGCTGATGATCTACGATGCGGAGAATCTGGTCAGAGGCTTTGGTACTATTGCCCAAACCCGGGAGGCATTGGATTGGCTGCGGCAACTGGTCGCGCAAAAGGGGCATCCCGGCATCCACCTGCAGCTTTGTATCCGTGGTGATCGGGATCCTAAACCGGAAATCGTGGGGCAGGTGTGCACCTATCCCCAGCTATGTGACCTTTTGGGTATAGACAGCGTGACCGCCTATCAGACCGGACAGCTTGCCGGCTACAAGGGTGATTTTTGCGATCAGCTTGAACGTTCAAAAGCCTGCTGGCAGAAGTTCGACGAAACCTACACCATCCCCTATTACCCCCATATATCCTGCGGCTGGGATACGAATCCCCGATTCCAGATGCTGAAACCCAACATCATCACCAACAACACTCCGGAGGCACTGGAAAAAGCCCTGATCGCAGCCAGGGACTATGTGGACAGCCATAACCTGCCCGCACCATTGATCACCGTCAACTCCTGGAACGAATGGACTGAGGGCAGCTATCTGCAGCCGGATGATCTTTACGGCTATGGTTATCTGGAAGCGGTAAAGCGGGTCTTTGGCCCATCGGTCACATAATATCAAACAATTGCTTTCTGTACCGGGCAGGGGTCTGCCCGGTACTTTTTTTGAAGGCGGCGGTGAAATGGGACTGGGAGCAAAAGCCGGTCTCCAGTGCGATCTGAGCCAAGCTGCTCTCCCCTAAAAGGACCAGGGTCTTTGCCCGCTCGATCCGTTTTCTTGTCACATATTCGTAAGGCGTTATACCCTCGCTTTGGAGGAACACCGTATGCAGGTGGTTGGCAGAAATATGGATCTGCTCTGCGATTTTCTCCAAAGTGCAGCTTTCACAAAAATGCCGGTCCATATATTCGTAAGCCTGACGGATCATCCGGCTTGCCACAGGACGGCGGTTTTCGCCACGGCATAAAGTAAGGCAGGTGTGCAGCAGCTCCAAAAGGATGCTGTTCATTCCCACACTATGCTCCGGCTCCGGGGTGGACTCCAGAATGGCGCATTGCAGGCGGGTAAACAGACGCAGCAGCCGATCCACAGCCTCCGGGTCTTCCAGATAGGTACACCGGGGCAGCGCCTCCAGCACCGGCTCCATATCCGTGCCCGGTTCGATCCAGATATAGCTGCTGCGGATCGGCAGCTGACTGTGCCGCACCTGACCGGGACAGGCGCACAGGAGCATCCCCCGTCGGACAGGATAGGCTTTTCCGTCCACATAATTCACACCGCTGTCGTTATGGTACAGCTCCAGCTCATAGTGCTGCACTGTCCGTGGCGGTGTACGGTTCATATGCCTGCGGGCAACGGTGCTGTCGTATATACCGCAGCGCAGCTGTTGATTATTGAGCATATTTTCCTCCAAACCATAAGATTATGATAAATAATCCACTTATTATGCTATCTTTTCCGTAAGATTATGGTATTATTATACCATAGCAGAAAGAAATTTGCAAATTTCAATTTGAAGCGCAAGGGCGCTTCACCCCAATTCGTGCACGGTGCGGAATAAAACGCCAAAAAAACGCTCGGTATCGTTACATTCTGCCGTTACCGAGCCAAAAATGTTACGATAACAAAAGCGTGATGCACGAGGAGCCTGCGGGCGCTTGCCCGCTAAATTGGAATTTGCACATCTAAACCGGAGGTATTACTATGGAAAGACTGATTTTTGATTCGCAAATGGAATTCTTGTCCTCGGACAAGATCTCCCATTCCCGGGTGGGCATCGGCTTTGAAAAGCTGGACCGGGATGTGTTTGACCCCAACAAGGCTTACGACAAGGTAGCCAAAACCGGCATTAAGCCCATCCGTATCCAGTCCGGCTGGGCACGGACGGAAAAAGAGCCCGGTGTTTATGATTTTGCCTGGCTGGATGAAATTGTGGACAATCTGGTAAGCCGGGGTATGGAGCCCTGGATCGATCTGTGCTACGGCAATCCCCTGTACACCCCTCTGGCCAAGATCGTGTTCGGCGGTGTGGGCTGCCCTCCCAACTACAGCGAAAAGGAAATGAATGCCTGGCTCTCTTATGTGGATGCCACTGTGCGCCGCTATGCCGGCAAGGTAAAGCTCTATGAGGTTTGGAACGAGCCGGATAACGGCTTCTCCTGGCGGCATGTGGAATCCGACTGCAAGGCAAATATGAACCTTGTAAAAAACGCAAAAGAGTATGCAGAGTTTGCCAATGCTACCTCTCAGGCAGTCAAGGCTGCCGACCCCAAGGCACGGGTTGCCGTTGGCTCTATCGCCCATCTGGAAAATATGCGCTATGTGAACGACATTCTGGCTTACGGTGTCCATAAGTATGCCGATGCACTGACCTTCCATATCTACTCCAGCTATGACGGGGAGCGGCAGCAGACCGTGGAGACCTTGCGGCATCTGGTGGATCTGTATGACCCCAATATGACCATTATTCAGGGTGAGGCCGGTGCCCAGACCCGCAGTGACGGACACGGTGCTATGCACGGCTTTGCCTGGACAAAGGAAAAACAGCTGAAATACCTGCTTCGCACTATGATCTCCGATCTGTGGTGCGGTGTAGAATTTGCCTCCTACTTCAGCACTATGGATATGGTGGAAGCTTTAAAAGGCAAAACCGGTCAGGTGGCTACCTACCTGGATTACGGCTACTTTGGCATCCTCAGCGCAAGTCGGAGGCCAAGCGGTCTTAGGAAGACAATCCAAGCCCA
>JAZNZZ010000218.1:0-2121 GCA_045595205.1 Faecousia sp. | reverse complement strand
TCAAGCATTTGCGAGGGCTGGCAAAGCTGGCACAGGAAGGCTTCGGGGCTTATGTTCTGTTTGTCATCCAGATGGCAGATGTAAAATACCTGCATCCCAATGATGCAACCGATCCCCAATTCGGGGAGTCCCTGCGCTCTGCGGTGGAGGCAGGTGTGCAGGTGTTGGCCGTTGACTGCGCGGTAACGGAAAGTACCATGGACATCCGTCTTCCTGTTTTGGTGCGGCTGTAAAAAAAGAGGAAGATCCTCCCTGAAAATGTGACCTGTGGGAGGGTTTTCCCGTGTATATAGGTGTAAGCGCTTATACAAAAGAGGAGGGATCGGGTGTGGAGGATCAGCAGATCGTAGGCCTGTTTTGGAGCCGTTCAGAAGAGGCGCTCAACGCTGCGGCGGAAAAATACGGGGCTTACTGCTTTTCTGTTGCCTATAACATCCTGGGGAGCAAAGAGGACAGCGAGGAATGCGTCAACGATACATATTTGCGGGCTTGGAATGCCATTCCACCTCATAAACCGGAGAATCTGGCAGCTTTTCTGGGAAAGATCGCCCGGAATCTGGCCTTTGACCGTTATGCGGCGGCAACGGCGGAAAAGCGGGGCGGGAGAGAATTGCCGCTGGTACTGGATGAACTGCGGACCTGTTTGCCAGAAGCCGGTATGGAGGAAAGCCTGGCGCTGACAGAAGCGCTGAACCGCTTTCTGGGTGGCCTCAAACCGGAACAACGGAAGATTTTTATGCTGCGCTACTGGCAGGTGCTATCTGTGGAGGAAGTGGCAAAAACGCTTTGTATCTCTCAAAGTAAGGTGAAGATGACGCTGCTGCGGACCCGCAGGCAGCTTCGGGAATTCTTGGAAAAGGAGGAATTAGGGATATGAATGAGAATCAGCTGTTCCAGGCCCTGGGCCAGGTGGATGACGGCTATATCGAGGAGATCCAGATTTCCGCAAAGCCCAGAAAAACGCAGAAGATCCTATGGATCGCTGCCTGTGTCGCCTTGCTGACAGCTCTGTGCGGCAGCGCCTGGGCCATCGCGGAGGGCGGGCTTTCATTTCTGGGCACTTCCAGCGAAACCTGGGAGGATGGCACCATCGAGATCGGTTACCAAATCGAGGCGGTGCTGGACGAAATGCCCATGAGTCAGATCAAAGGCGATGTCAAGTCCGTGAAGAAGATCATCCAAAAGCAAATACGGGAGTATAAGCCGTGGATGAGCTCTTTGCCCCAATGCTGGCGGGGAAAATATGATACCTCGGAGCAGATGCTGGAATATTTAGGCTGTGAGCACATTTCCTTCCCGGATTTCGGCTGGCAGGAGGAACAGAGCACACTCTGTATCGATGCAAAAGATTATACGGGTAGTTTTCAGCGCGTGGATGCGGAGGTGTATTACACCCACGCGGATTACCGGATTGATACCCATGCGATCATGTACATGGAACTGGATTCGGATCGGGTTACCTTGGGCAGCTATGACAAGTACCGGGACAGCTATACCCAGGAAACTTATATCACAGAGGACGGCCGGACTGCCGTCATCGTCTGTGCCTGGGATGGTGTCAATATGAGTTACATCGATGGATATGTGGTGGTTGGCAATGTCCTGTACTATATCCACCTGATCGGGGGTGGCTATACAGCAGGAATGCAGGCAGATGCTATTGATTTAGTGAAACAATGGCTCGATGCATTCTAAGGTAAACTATAATTTATCTCCCGCAAGCCATTGACAAAAAGGCGTATTTGTGCTAAATTTGGCCTATATAAGGCTGTGATGAAGACACGCGGCCCGGTAAGATTCCCAGAGAGGATGCCACTTTGGTGCAAGGCATCTGTAACACTGCCGCGGACGATACCACTTCGGAGCCGCCGGGAAGAAATGCCCGGATGGGTGCGCCCATTACAGCGCCAATGAGTGGCAGTTTTATGTAAACTGCAACCAGGGTGGAACCGTGGAATACTTTGTATCCCACCCCTGATCTGATCAGGGGTGGGATTTTGTTTGTTTCTACCCCGAAAATTGAGGAGGTAAAAACCATGTCTGAAGAAAATCTGTACACGTTCGAAAATCCTGAGTACCGCAAGACCTTCTGGCACACCAGCTCCCATGTGATGGCCCAGG
>JAZNZZ010000217.1:0-11482 GCA_045595205.1 Faecousia sp. | reverse complement strand
TACAGCCTGCGCTCAGTCTATTTATTCGTTGCTTTCTGTTTCCACACCGTTGTTGGTCACACTCCAATATGGATATGTCTTGTCCTTTGGCTTGTAAAAGAACCACTGTTCACTTTCTTCTGATAACTGGTGGCTCGCCTCACTATTATATATTTCAATCTGGACATCATTATCTAAGACGATAAACAGGTCATTTACTTTAGATACTTCAACAGAACGAACAGTCTGTCCAATCAGTGTTGCACCGTGTTTTGCAATGTTGAGGTACATATCATTGTGCTTGTGGTCTTTTTCATCCCAGCTCTGATAATCCTGGGTTGTAAGTAGAATTTTTCCGTTGTTTAGAATCCGGGCAAAGCAGCTTATATGGATTTCATATTCCCCAAAGCGAAGAATCAGAATCTCATAGTGCGCGCCCAAATCAGTCATCACCTGTCCGACAAGTTCATAAACAGGTATAGATTTATTGCTTGCAGTTGTCATGCACATAATCCTTTCTTAATAAACAATTTGACATCATCAAAATCTGTTCAATCATAACAACCGCCTCCTTTTTATTTATCTTATCACAGGGCGATGAAAAGTGCAACAAAAAGCGGGCGAACACAGGTGAGCCCCTGTATTTGTGTGCGTAGGGAACGACCTGTGTGCCATTTCGATTTTATGCTGTGTCAATGCCGTTTGTATTACCGGCAAAAAGTGTTGTAAAACTCAAGCGACTCAATATTTTGTAGGGAATTTGTGGCTTTTCGCTGTTCGTGTAGAATTGATGTAAGTTGCTCACGAATCATATCCGATTGCAGTTCTTTTTGCTGAAGCATACGACGACCCTGCTCTTCCAGAGTCCAGCGATGCAGTTGTTCCTCATAGAGGTTAATTGCTTCTTTTAGTGTGTCGGCCCGGCCGGTTCTTACCGTTCGCTCCATAAATGCTGCGGCCAACTGAGACCTGTATATATCCGGTAAAAAGTCCAAAACCACACGATTTTTTTCGGAAAAAGCTTTGCTCTCGGAAATCAATTGGTCAATTGCTTTTTCGTTATTTGCTTTTATGGGACCGTATTTCGCAAGCCATTCTTGCTGCGCGTGCTGCTGGATCTTCCGGGTGCGGGCTCTGCAAAAAACCAATTTGTATACGAGTGCGGCACAAACGGTCAGTGGAATAATCAACATACTCAGTAATACGCTAACCAGAAGTCCTAATTCTAATTCTGTATCCCCATAGGGTATTGCGCTTATCATTATAGTACAGGCAAAGGGGCACGCAAAAAGCAGAAAAACACCCGAAAAAATGATAATTAGTATTCCCGGTGCGGCGCGAAATCCTTTGCGCTTAATGTTATCATAGTCAATATCTAAATCAAGATTTTGCTCCATTAGGTTCGAAATGGCGTTATTATATCGGTCCAGCATTGCATAGTACTCACAAGCGTTAACAAGTTGCGTATGTAGTGTATTCATAATTGCAAACATCCTTTCTGTAGTAGACTGCACATTTTTGTTGTATTGCTGTTGACGGGGTCTACCCTGGCGTTAGAAACGGCAGTACATTATTTTTTCATTATTTTTCCTCCTAAAAATATGCGTTGATGTAAAGTATCTATAAGTAGAAACCTGATAGGATTTTAGCGAAAAATTCGCTAAAAGTCAATAGCGAAAAACTTTCTAAGGTATAATAAAGCTATCTTAAAAAAGGTGGTGTGGTTATGCCTTATTATCGAAGGATCCGGGACTTAAGAGAGGACAAGGATCTGACGCAAGCAAAAATGGGAGAAATCATTTCCTGCAGTCAGCGGGTCTACAGCAATTATGAACGGGGGGACATTGACATTCCCACCTCAACCCTTTCAAAGCTTGCCGACTTTCACAATGTTTCTGTGGACTACCTTTTGGGGCGAACAGACAATCCGAAAATGAATAAGTAAGAGCAAATCTGACGGAAATACAGATTTGCTCTTTTTGTTTATTGCATCTGACCGCTCACAAGGTCAGCAACTAAGGTGTACATTTCTTTTTCGCTGCGGACATTGTGGGCGCGGTTCAGAATCTCCTGCTTTTTGGCTTCACTCAGCTGAGCGTAGCGATTCATAGCGGCAGCATTGGCGGATAATGCCAAGCCGAAGCCAATGGGAACTTTATAAAAATCCATGGTTCTTCTCCTTTCATTTTAGGGGACGGATTGCCACGGCTTGCAAAGCAAGCCTCGCAATGACAGGGGAACGGCGGGCGAACACAGTTCGCCCCTACGGTGTGTATCGTTTCTGTTCGTAGGGGCGATCTGCGATCGCCCGTTAGGCAGCAGCGTCTAACATATTTTCGATGAAGATACCATACCCCGTAGTCGGATCATTAACAAGAACGTGAGTAACAGCGCCGACCAGTTTGCCGTCCTGTATAATCGGTGAGCCGGACATACCCTGGACGATGCCGCCGGTGGTGGCAAGAAGGGTGGGGTCGGTGACCTTCAGGAGCATATTGCGGCTTTGGCGGTGGTGGTTGGGATAAATCTTCAGGATCTCCACAGAATATTCCCGAAGGGTGTCACCGTCCACGGTGGAGCGGATGGTGGCAGCGCCGGTATTGACCTCCGCCGGATCTGCAACGGGCAGGGGCTCAGCCTTCGACATCGCAGACACGGAGCCGAAAACACCCTGGCTTGTGTTTTTTGCCAGCTTGCCGTTTGGCTCTGCCTCTGTAAGGGCGCCCATCAGCTGACCCGGCGTGCCGATGCAGCCTTTTTTAACAGACATTACCCGGGCGGGATAAATGCTGCCGTCCACCATTTGCAAAAGGCTGCCGTTTGGTGCATTGACACCGTGACCCAAAGCGGCAAAGCTGCCCTTTTGGGGATCGTAATAGGTAACGGTGCCTACGCCGGTGGTGCCCTGTTTTAAATAGATGCCCAGCTTGGGACCGTTCTCTGTGGCGGAGGGGCAGACCTGCAGCTGCTTTGTTTTTGTTCCCCGGAGAATGGAAATATCCACCTGTCCGTCGGAGCGCTTCAGGGCAGTGCGGATGTCCTCCACACAGCGTACCGGGGTGCTGTCCACGCTGAGGATCCGGTCACCCTCCTTAAGACCTGCGGCTTTTGCCGGAGAAGCCGCTTCGTCAAAGGCGATCACCGTAACGGTGTTGTCCTGCAGCTCCAGACCGATGAGCTGTCCGCCGGGGATCAAGAGCTCCGCCGCACTGACGGCAAAAGATAAGGACCATATTAAAAAGGTAACAATAAGGATGCGGAATGCTTTCATTTTTCAGACCTCCTTGCCTTTTTAATATTCCAAAGCTAACGAGATGTAACCCTTGCAAAAGTCGAAAAATAAGGAAAAAAACGGAAGTAACAGAAGTATGGATTCAACCTATTGACACAGTAGGTAATATGTGGTATATTACCTATAAAGCAAATAGGTAAAAGAATCAGGAGTGATTTTATGAGAGTTTATGCTGACAATGCGGCAACGACGAAGATGAGCAAGCACGCCATGGAAGCAATGCTGCCGTATATGGAAAATATTTACGGAAACCCATCCAGCCTTCATTCTGTGGGGCAGGAGGCAAAGGAGGCTCTGGACGATGCAAGAGCCCGGGTGGCTGCCTGTCTGGGTGCTGAGCCCCGGGAGATCCTCTTCACCTCCGGCGGCAGTGAGGCGGACAATCAGGCGATCATTTCCGCAGCCTACTACGGTGCAAAAAAAGGAAAAAAGCACATTATCTCCACGGCCTTTGAGCATCACGCGGTACTGCACACCCTGAACAAGCTGGAAAAGGAAGGCTTTGAGATCACCCTTCTGGATGTATCCCAGGGTCACAACATTACCGCACAGCAGGTGAAGGCTGCCATTCGCGAGGACACCTGCCTTGTGACCGTGATGTATGCCAACAATGAGATCGGCTCTGTGCTGCCCATCCCGGAGATCGGTGCTGTGTGTAAGGAAGCCGGTGTGGTGTTCCATACGGATGCGGTGCAGGCTGCGGGACATCTTCACATTGATGTGAAGGAACAGAACATCGATATGCTCAGCCTCTCCGGTCATAAGTTCCACGGACCCAAGGGCGTGGGTGCACTGTATGTCCGCCGCGGACTGCCTCTGGTGAACCTTATTGAGGGTGGCGCACAGGAGCGCGGCAAGCGTGCCGGTACAGAGAACATCCCCGGTATCTGCGGTCTTGCCGCGGCGCTGGAGGATGCCTGCGAAAAGCTGGACGAAAACGCTGCCAAGGTCACGGCAATGCGTGACCGGCTGATCGAGGGCCTTTCCAAAATTCCTCACAGCGCACTGAACGGTGACCCTGTGAACCGTCTGCCCGGTAATGTAAGCTTCTGCTTCGAGGGCATTGAGGGCGAGAGTCTGCTGCTTTTGCTGGATGCCAAGGGCGTATGCGCCTCCTCCGGCTCTGCCTGTACCTCCGGCTCTCTGGATCCCAGCCATGTACTGCTGGCAATCGGCAGAGTCCACGATGTGGCACACGGCTCTCTGCGGCTGTCCCTGTGCCACTACAACACCGAGGAAGAGGTGGACCATATCCTGAAGGTGGTTCCCGAGGTCGTTCAGCTGCTCCGCAATATGAGCCCTGTCTGGCGTGATCTGCAAACCGGCAAAAGAGAATACATTCTCTAATTGAAAGTTGAAAATTGAGAATGGAGAATTATAGTTTTCGGGAAAAGGAAAAAGGACTATGGAACGCGCAATACAGGAAAAAAGCTTTCATTTTGCCGTCCGCATTACAAAGCTGTGCAGGCATTTGCGCTGTGAAAAGAGAGAGTTTACTTTGACACAGCAGCTTTTGCGAAGCGGTACAAGCATTGGTGCAAATGTGGTGGAGGCGGAGCAGGCAGAAAGCAGGGCAGATTTTACCCACAAAATGAGTATTGCACTTAAAGAAGCAAAAGAAACAAATTACTGGCTGCGGTTAATGTATGAGACAGAGCATTTAAGTGATAAAGAGTTTAATTCTATTATGAGAGACTGTATGGAGGTTGAAATGTTGTTGGTTTCTATTGTGAAAACGACAAAGAAATAATTTTCAATTTTCAATTCTCAATTCTCAATTCTAAATGAACATCTTGTTTTAAAGGAGATTATTATTATGGCACTTTATTCTGAAGTTGTTATGGATCATTTTATGAACCCCCGGAATGTGGGCACCATTGAGGATGCCGACGGTGTGGGTGAGGTAGGCAACGCCAAGTGCGGCGATATTATGAAGATCTACCTGAAGATCGAAAACGATACCATCGTGGATGTGAAGTTTGAGACCTTTGGCTGCGGCAGTGCCATTGCCTCTTCTTCTATGGCCACGGAGATGATCAAGGGCAAGTCCATCCAGGATGCTATGGCGCTGACCAACAAGGCGGTGGCAGAAGCTCTGGAGGGTCTGCCTGCCCACAAGATGCACTGCTCTGTGCTGGCAGAGGAGGCCATCAAGTCCGCCCTGAAGGACTACTACGATAAAAACGGTATTCCTTATGACAAGACCCAGTTCCCCGACTGCGCCAACTGCGCCCACTGCCACGGATGATCGTATCCACAAAGGGGCGTTATGCCCTGCGGGTGATGGTGTACTTTGTGCTGCACGGGAGCCAGGGGTACATCCCGCTGAAGGAAATTGCAGAGGCCGAGGGCATCAGCCAGAAGTATCTGGAATCCATAATGACCACCCTGAGCAAGGCCGGCTTTGTGGATGCGGTGCACGGCAAGGGCGGCGGCTACCGGCTGAACCGGAAGCCGGAGGAATATACAGTGGGCAGTATTTTAAAGCTCACTGAGGGCAGCCTCAATACCGTATCCTGCACCACCCAGGGACCTGCGGCCTGTTCCCGTGCCACCTGCTGCCACACACTTCCTATGTGGGAAAAGCTGGACAGTATGGTGGATGCCTTCTTTGAGGGGATTACATTGGCGGACCTGTTAAAGGAACAATAAGAAACAAGAAAGGCGTTGTCTCAGCTTTGTGAGACAACGCCTTAAGCTTTTAAAGGGATTCATTCTGGATTTGGGGGAGAGGTTCTTTTTTGGGAAGGGAGGACTTCCAGCTGTCATAGCAAACGGCATAGCCGGTCTGCACCCAGGAGGCAAACTGCCAGGCAAGGAGAAGCTGCAGCACGATGTGGACAGCATAGGTGGCAAAGAAGAATACATCCTCCGACAGGGGGAGCTGTATGCCCACCGCAGGCAGGATCAGATCCAGATATGCCACGGCGGTGATGATCAGCTGGGCAAGATAGTACCACCAGAACCGCAGATCCAGCAAAAATACCCGGAAACCGCACTTGAACATCATACGGAAGCTGGTTTTGACTGCATCGAATGCACCTCTGGCATCGTCAAACAGAGCAAAGAAGGACATCCGCAGCAGATAAAAGGCGGGAACTGCCAAAAGGACCAGCAGGATCATTGCCGCCGCATACACAGGCATCAGGAGCGGCAGGATCTTTGCAACATCCTGATCGCTTAAAACGGTTTGTCCTGCAGCCTGTGCCTGCAAAAGAGTATCCTCTATGGCGGTCATCGCGTCCATCCCCTGAGGGGTGAGAGAAAACAGGGTGCTTGCGATCTGCACGCAGACAAAGGCGAGGACCAGATAAATACCGAACTGCAGAAGGTACAGCCTTGCCACAGCGCCGCCCTTGCGGAAGCCGGACAAAAGATCCCCGGGGACGGCATCCCCGTGGCGGACATTCCGCAGCACGGCGGCAAAAAAGCCTGCCTCCCAGAAAGGGAGCAGAAGCGGTCCTAAAAAGGAAAGAACCGACTGCACAGTGCCTAAAATCGCCCGGTCACCCATTTGGGAGAGACCGACCGTGGAATCGATGGCTCTTGTGAGATAAAAGTTGGCAACGGTGAGCACCAGAGAAAGCAGCAGGGAAGCACTGGTGTGGATGACCGCCAGCTTTTTGGGATCATAGGCGGCATTTTTTAAAATACCGGCAGCGGTGGTTTTTGGATCCATAGAAAAACTCCTTGTGTTTCGTATCAAGAATATGGTTTACATTATTTATACGGCATATACCAAAAAATAGCAAATGAAATTTTTGTGACGGTGGATTTTTTGGAGAAAATGTGCTATAGTGGGGGTAAATGATAATTACCCGGAGGTGAAGCTTGTGCTTGGAGAACGGATCCGGCAGGCAAGGCAGGAAAGGGGCCTGTCCCAGCGGCAGCTGTGCGGGAAAGAGATCACCCGGAATATGCTCTCTTTAATTGAAAACGGCAGTGCCCGTCCTTCTATGGAAACACTGCAGTATCTTGCCCGGCAGCTGGAAAAGCCGGTGAGCTGGTTTCTGGACGAGCAGGTGCCGGTATCGCCCAATCTGGGGGTTATGACAGATGCAAGAGCTGCCTTTGCCCAAAAGGAATATGCAGACGCAGCGAAAGCGCTGGAAGGCTTCCAAAGTCCTGACGATACCTTTGAAGGAGAGTACCGGCTTTTGTATGCCCTTTCCTTGATGGGCTGGGCGGAGCAGGTGCTGGAAAAAGGCAAATCCCTGTTTGCGGCAGACCTTCTGGAAAAAGCAAAAGAAGTGGGGGAGGGCTCTGCCTACTTTGGGGAAGAACAGGGGCGCAGGTGGCTGCTTTTAATGGGAAGAACGGGGCGGATCGCACCTCAGACTTTGGCATTGCAGCTGAGCTCCTGTGATGAGGAGCTGCTTTTGCGGGCAGAGGCTGCCCGGGCAGCGGGAGATGCAAAAAGAGCCGTGTCTCTTCTGGAGGCTGTGGAGGATCGGGGAAGCCGATGGCAGCTGCTCCGGGGCAGAGCGGAAATGGCGCTGGGAGAATATGCTGCAGCGGCTGGATGTTTCCGAAATGCAGAGCCCACATATCCAAAGGAATGCTGTGAGGCATTGGAACGCTGTTACCGGGAGCTGGAGGATTACAAAAGGGCATACGAATATGCCTGCAAACGCAGAGCGTTGTAAATTCCAATGTATATGGAATAACCCCCAACTGTCTGGGGAAGACAGTTGGGGGCATCCGCGGGGGTATCAAAAAGAAGAGAGGTAGAAAAGAGGTTTTGGTAAACCCGAAAGGCTGTGGTTCGGCTTCCACCGCCTTTCTGCCTTTAGTCTAATATCTCTTTTTTAACTGCGAATGACGGAAAAAAGAATAGTTTTCGACAAAATTGTGAACAAACGGAGGGGTACGGATGAGAGCAGATCATCATATCCATATGGTGCTGGACGGCGTGGATTGGAAACACGCCATCGGACGGCACAGGGAAAAAGTGGATACTGCCTGGGTGAAAAAGACCCTTTCTGCCTATCAAGCACTTGGTTATGATCACCTTCGGGACGGAGGTGACCGCTGGGGTGTGTCAGCATATGCCCGTTCTGTTTCAAAGGAATACGGCATTACCTACCGCACGCCCCTTGCGCCCATCTCAAAGCTGGGTCATTACGGCGGCTTCATCGGAGAGCAGTATGAAACGCTGAAGGATTATGCAGAGCTTGTGAAGCAGCACCGCCGGGACGGCGCAGATTTTATTAAAATAATGATCTCCGGACTTATGGATTTTGACCGGTTCGGTGTTTTGACAGAGCCGGGAATGGCACCGGAGGAAATAAAAGAGCTGATCCGCATTGCCCACGGGGAGGGCTTCTCCGTAATGGCCCACGCCAACGGAGCAAGGACGGTGCAGGCTGCGGCGGAGGCCGGTGTGGATTCTGTGGAGCACGGTGCTTATCTGGATGAAGAAGCGCTGTATGCAATGAAGGAGGCGGGTACGGTATGGGTGCCGACCCTCAGCACCGTGGGAAATCTCCGTGGCAAGGGGCGCTTCGAAGAAAGGGCGGTGTGCCGCATTCTGGAAAGTGCACTGGAAAATGTGGCGGCATTTCAGAAAATCGGCGGACTTGTGGCAGCCGGTACGGATGCAGGTGCCTGGGCAGTGCCCCACGGCTGCGGCACAGAGGAGAAGCTCCTTGCCCTTGCCGGTGTGCCTGGGTCGGCATTGACCTTGGGCGGCAAAAAAATTATGGAAAAATTTTAATGACATTTTGCGCCCGTATATGCTACAATGTAAAAAATGGATGAAAGGGAGAATCTTATGAAACGGCTGTTAAGCGTGCTTCTTCTTTTTACTACCCTTGTGGCACTGTGTGGTTGCTCTGGTCCTGCAGAGACAAACGGGGGCGAAAAACAGCAGGTGTATACGGCAACGGAGGCCGACGAGGCACAGCTTGCTGCGCTCTACAGCGGCAGAACCATATTCTACGGCGAGCTGCACGACCATTCCAATTCCGGGGGCACCAGCGACGGCAAGCAGCCTCTGAGCGTCTGGAAGGCCACTATGCCCGGTGTGGGTATGGACTATGCTGCCATTCTGGATCACAGGCAGGTGCTGCATATGTATTTGCCGGAGTGGGATCCTCATATGTTCATCGGCGGCAGTGAAGCTGCCACCACCGTCACCGACCGGCCCGAGGGATCCAACCGCTTCCATTACAATATGGTGTTCGCTACACCGGAGCCTTTGGTGGAGATCGTCACCGAGTTTCCGGAGTATAAGTTCCGGGAGTGGACCGAGGAGGATCGGGCAGGCTGCGGCGGTCAGATGCATTTCAATTATCCCTCTATGAAGGCTGAGCGGTTTAATGAGATCATCAACGCAGTCAAGGAAAAGGGTGGTCTGTTCGTCATTCCCCATCCCAGCTCCACCAATGAGGAAGTGCCGAAAAATGCTATGGACCTGTATTTTCAGGACTATGTGGGCTACGAGGTATTTTACGGCTACGGTGCTGAAGATAACAACAATCCCAAAACGGAAGCCAACTATAAGCTGTGGACGGATATGCTGGCAGCCGGTGCCCGGGTGTGGTGCTCTGCCGGCAACGATATGCACCAGTTTCCCCAAAATAAGTGTGTGTCCGCGGTGTACTCCGAAGAGGGGCACGCCGACAGCCACATTACCCATCTCCGGGTAGGTGATTTTGCTCCCGGCCATGTGGGTGTTCAGATGTGCGTGGGTGATACCCATATGGGTGCTTCCGGCACCTTTGACGGCCAGCGGCTGGTGTTCCGGGTGGGTGATTTCCATCAGGACATTGCCCTGGAGCGGTACACCTTCCGTGTGACCCTGATGGACAACAATGGTGAGGTATTTTCCGAGACTATGAACGGCGCAGAGGTCAAAACCTTTGCTATGGATGCGGACAAGGATGCAAAATTCTACCGTGTGGAAATTTATAACGAGACTTTGGGTAAGCTCACATCTCTGAGCAATCCCATTTGGAATGAGGCGAAGTACCAATGAAAGCGTTTAAAAAAGATGTGGCGCTGATCGAAAGGCTTTACGAGCACAGAAAGCCTTTTTACGGGGAGCTTCACGATCACAGCTCCTGCGGTGACGGAAAGAACACTCTGGCAGAGTGGCGCACCGGTATGGAAGCCATAGGAATGGATTTTGCCACCATTGTGGATCACCGTCAGGTGGAGCATATGTACCACCCGGATTTTATTGACGGTCTGTTTCTGGGCGGCTCAGAGCCGGGTACCCGGATCACGGATATGCCCGAAGACACCGGCAGAATGCACTACAATATGCTTTTTGCCGACCCGGAGCCTCTGGCAGAGCTGCTTCTGGAGTTCCCGGAATTCCAGTACGGCGGCAATATCACTGACCGTTTCAAGTATCCCGCCTTTACCCGGGAGCGTTTTACAAAGCTGGTGGAAACCGTGTGGGAAAAGGGCGGCTTCTTTGTGCATCCTCACCCCAGCTCCCTGATGAAGTCCGACGACCCTGTGGATTACTGGTTTGCAGACAATACGGGCTTTGAGGTGATCTACGCCTACCGGGACACCCGGGACGGCGAAAAGACCAAGGCCAACTATAAGATCTGGCTGGGGATGCTGGCGGCAGGCAAAAAAGTGTTTGCCACCTGCGGCTGTGACGAGCATCACCGCCCCTCCGATAAGGCACTGTCCACCATCTATGCCTACCGCCGGAAGAGCCAGTGCTATCTGGACCAGCTGCGCAAGGGTGATTTCACCGCCGGTCCTGTGGGCATCCGTATGTGTGTGGGTGAGACCACCATGGGCGGCAGCTGCAGCTTTGCAGGAAACCGCCTGGTGCTGAAGGTAGGTGACTTCCACCGCTGTGTTTACAATGCCCTGCATACCTACCGTGTGGTGCTTTATGCGGGCAGCAAGCGGGTATTCAGCAAGGAGATCTCCTGCACGGAGGACAGCTGTTTTGCCTTCAATACCAAGGAGGATGTGCCCTTCTACCGGGCAGAGGTCTGGGATATGACTTTAAAATCCCGGATCGCTTTGGGTAACCCCATCTGGAACGAAAAATAAAGCAATTCCCGGAGCAGTCCTTGAACTGCTCCGGGAATTTTGTTTTGTGCTTTCAAATTCGTATTTATCTTCCTGTCACCCCCGTTGTCATTGCGAACCAGTGACCAATGTCACTGGTGTGGCAATCCGTAATACAAGTGTTGGGAACGGATTCCCACGCCAGTGTGTGCACTGGCTCGGAATGAC
>JAZNZZ010000216.1:0-2296 GCA_045595205.1 Faecousia sp. | reverse complement strand
CACAGAACGACATGGCTACGATCCGACTTTGCAATTCTGCAACACGACATTTTTGTTGTCTTGCATTACTTTTTCAGTTCATCAAAGATCTTGCAGTAGCGGTCTGCCACAGCGCCGCCGGTGCCGCGCTCATAGCGGGTGATGGTGTATTCGTAGAATTTGTGCTCACAGCCGATCTCATTGGGGAAATACAGCTGATGCTCCTCGGAGCATGAGACCACAAAGGTAAATGCCATAGGGCTGTTCTCCTTGATCCTTTTGCCGTAGGTGCTGAACAGCTCACCGGGGAAAAAGGTAATGCCCACATTGCCGATGGTCATAGCGTTGATGGGGAAAGAGCCGGTTTCCGGTGCATTGGCGCGACCCACCAGACCGGAGGCTTCAAAATTGGTGTGGAAGCCGTATTCCTTGACCTTTTCCACCACCTCCGGTGCTCTGTGGCTGCCGAACTTGGTGCGCAGCTCCAATATCTCCCGGGCGTGGGCAAGGCGGACTTCATCCTCCACACCCTCCTTCATACGCTTGGCGGTATAGATCTCGTGGTGCAGGTGGATATCGCTGCCCTGAGCTTCGGTCATATTCTCCAGTGCGGAGAGTACATATTTACCCAGCTGCACGCCGAATCCGCTGGGGTTCTTGCCGTTGGGACACAGACCCATACGGCTGTTGGGGATAGAGTCGCCGCCTGCGGCAATAAAGTAAGCGCAGTTGGCACCGGTGTGCTGCTCCACATAGCTGCGGGCATAGTACGGGAAGTCTGCAGAGAGCTTGGTCTTCAGCTCCTTGCCGCTGCAGATGGTGGCGTGAGAAGCCAGATTGATCAGCACGATATCCTTTTTATCTTCTGCCGGACGGGTCAGCTTCAGCACCTGGCATTCCGGATCTGCGTCGTACATATGGGACTTATAACCGGAGGCTGTTGAGCCGTGACCGTTTCCGAAGGAAGTGCCGTCATTCATCCAGTAGTGGCGGACGAACACCATACTCTCTGTCTGTGCACTGCCGTAAGACAGTGTGGCAGGACTCAGGTCGGCAATGGCTGCCCTTGCCGCATCCACACAGGCGATTTTGAATTTGGCAAGGTACTCATCTCTGCCGGGGAGATCCTGCTTCAAAGTCGGTGCGGAGTGGGTATGGGTCGCATTGAGAATGATATGTGCCGTGGGAACACCGGTGGCATCGGAGATCTTCTGCTCCGTGTCAACATAAAAGTCGTTGATGGTCACTGTGTCGCAGGTATAGATCAGATAGGTCTCACCGCCCTGCTCCAGTGCGATACAGGTCACCGCCAGCTCGTCCCGCAGACCGTCAACAGAAATATCGGTCTTTGCATCGTTGCCGGCAATATGTGCCACCAGATTGTCCGGAAGGCACACAACTCGGGAAAATCCCGCCTGAAGATTTGCATTCATAAGTAAACACCCTTTCAATAATTTTATTTTTTAGAAAAGACTGACCTGACTGGTATCCGGCAGGCTTCCGAAGGCACCTGCCTCCTTCAGCATCTGGATGTGGGTCTTGGACACCTTGGGACAGGCTGCCGCCACCTCTTCAATGGACAGGAAGGTCTTTCCCTCTCTTCCCTCCATCAGATTCCAGGCAGCATTTTCACCCAGACCGGAGATAGCAACAAAGGGAGGCCGCAGCTTGCCATCCTCAATGAGGAACTTTGTGGCGTGGCTCTTGTACACATCGATGGGGAGAAACTCCAGTCCACGGATATAGAACTCATAGACCACCTCCAGCGTTGTCAGCAGGTCCTCATCCTTGGCAGTTGCATCCTCGTTGTCATCGATCGCCTTGATATTGGCCTTGACTGCTTCCAGGCCGTTGGTCATCAGCACTGCATCAAAACCGCCCTTCTGACTTCTGCGGTAGAAATAAGCCGCATAGAAAGCAAGGGGATGGTAGACCTTAAACCAGGCGATGCGGAATGCCATCATAACATACGCCACTGCGTGCGCCTTGGGGAAAAGATACTTGATCTTCTTACAGGAGCCGATATACCAGTCCGGCACACCGGCGGCGATCATCTCCTCCTCTGCCCCCTCCGGCAGACCCTTACCCTTACGCACAGCCTCCATTATTTTAAAGGAGCGCTTCTCCGGCATACCGCAGGAGATCAGATAGATCATAATATCGTCACGGCAGCCGATGGTCTGATCCACCCGGGCAACACCGGAAACGATCAGATCCTTTGCATTGCCCAGCCACACATCCGTGCCGTGGGTATAGCCGGAAATTCGCACCAAAAAGTCAGACTTTTCCGGCTTGGTATCCAGCAGAACGCCACGGG
>JAZNZZ010000215.1:0-7393 GCA_045595205.1 Faecousia sp. | reverse complement strand
TCCCTACCGCGCCCCGTCATTGCGAACCAGTGACCTATGTCACTGGTGTGGCAATCCGTAAAGTAAGTATTTGGAACGGATTCCCACGCCAGTGTGTGCACTGGCTCGGAATGACACGGAGGATTGTACTGAACGATAAATTGGACTTTAAACGGTGCGCTGGGGCAGCGCGCCGTTTGTATTACTGTACATATTCGCTTATTTTGTTGAAGATCGCATTGTAGGCAGCCACATGCTGACGGTGATCGTAATAACGCTCCATAGACTGCTCGTACTTGCCGAACTCCTGCATAAAGCTCTGGATAAACGCCTTTGCCTCCACATCCTTGCCTACACACTTCAGTGCCAGTGCCTCTGCAAGACCGCGGCAAAGCTCACAGTGCCGCAGCAGCAGCCGGACGGACACGGTCTGGACACGCTTGGGCATATTTTTGTAAGCTGCCAGCTTTTCCTCATATTCCCGGGTGATGCCCTCCACCCCACGAAGGGTCTTTTCCATCTCCGGCTTATAGAACTGGTTCACATCGTGATTCAGGGTGTGGCGTGCCTCCAGATAGGTCTGGGGCAGATGCTTGTCCATCGCCTGCAGGTACTCCATTGCCAGCGGTGCCGCCTCGCCGTAGGCGTGGTCCATATAGTCCTTCACAATGTCCTCGAACTTCAGGCTGTTGTCAAACAGGGTCTGGGCGTAGACATAGTAGGAAAGGCCGTTGGGGAAATAGGAACGCTGAGAGCCGTCCTGAATAATGCCGCCGTAGCCGTTGTCCCGGTAGGAGAACACATCCTCGTACAGACGGCGGGCAAAGCTCAATGTGCCGGGGGCGTAGTGCTGATGCTTCCAGAAATGATACTCATAGGCGATCTGGGGCGCAGCGGCAAATTCCCGCCAGCGCTTTGCACGGACGATATGCTCCTCCATCGTCTCAGGTCTGCCGGACTTGTTGAGAATAAAGGGGGTAAACTTTTCCACCTTGGGATCCTTGGGCACGGAATAGCAGTAGCTGCGGGTGATAGCACCCAGAATGAAGATGAAACGCTCCGGGTTATTCAGATGCTCGCAGGTAGGCTCATAGGCAGTTTCCGAATAGATACAGCCGCCGATGCGATTGGTAAGGCCACGGGCAGTCAGCTCTGCATCGATCTCGTTGAGCAGGATCACATACCAGTCAGAGGGAGTCTTTTTCCGGCAGTTCTCACATTCGCAGTGGTTCTTCTGGGCATCTGCCAGCCAAACATGCAGATAATTGACATTGTGGTTTGCTTCTGCGTAATCACACACCGTCTTTGTCACGATCCTACGGGCCTCGGGGTTGGACATACAGAAGTTGGTATTCAGGGCCACACCCTTGTACAGATCCCGCTTGCCGTCGATGAGGGCCAGGTACTGCCGGGCCTCCTCGGGAACAGGGTTATTTTCGTCCTTGGTCCAGCCGCCCAGGGAGCTGATGCCGAAGGCCTCGGCGTTCCAGCCGTGACCCATATCGTGGAACTGCAGACCGCGCTTTGCCATTTCCGTCTCACACACACGCTTCCACTGCAGCACAGTTTCCGCAGAAACAGGCTCAGGCTCCCAGTTTTTCTCATTGCCCTTGTGGGTGTAGTACCAGTCATAGTAGATCTTGGGAATGTCAAACTCCAGCATATACACATTCAGACCGATCTTTGGAGAGAAATCAATGGTCTCCAGCATTGCCTGCTGGCTCTCAGAGCCTTCGTTGCACTGACCGCGGTAACGGCAGTCAGCCAGCTTGTGATATTTTACAGGCTCGATGTCCCTGACGGGGATAAATTCGCCGTCCACACCGGGGTACAGCCAACGGCAGCCGTTAATGGTGAGGTAACGGTACACCGCCAGCAGCACACTGCGGGCATTGTCACCGGCAATGATGCCGCCCTTTTCATCGGTATCGATATGCAGAATATCATCCAGCTCCGGATCCTGCGCTTCGGAAATGTCCAGACCGAAATCCTCCATCAGACCCAGACGGAAGCCCTCGTCTGCATCCGGCTTGTACTCGATGGCGATCTCGCCCCCACGGGGCATCATCATACGAAGATACTTCTTCAGCTCCTCGGCAGCAAAGTCCACCACGGGGTTGGATGTGATCTTGTAAATTTTATACATCTTTTCCTGTTCCTCCCTTTTGCATATATAACCGTGGTCATTATACTATCAAACCAGACACAATGCAACTTGAATTTCCCATAAATGCCATTACGAAAAGTTTACTCTTCCATTTTTCGGTTTTTATGCTATAGTAAAAACGGTGATCTAAAATGACTTTTGAAAAGCTTAACGAAATATTTACTGCAGATTTCAATCTGGACAGGATCTTAGCTGCCCGGCAAAGCTGGACTTCCGGGGCAAGATTCAGCCGGGTGGACCGTCCCAGAAGCAGTCACGGTCTGTTTCTCCTGCCGGATTACCCCGCCAGCTATGAGCTCAGCGACGGCACACACCTGCAGGCAAACCCCGGAGATCTGATGCTGCTTCCCAAGGGTGCAAGGTATGTGACCACCTTTTCCGCACCGCCGGAAAAGGAATCCCACCCGCTGATCATCAATTTCCGTCTCACGGACACCGAGGGTAATGAGGTGTATCTGGGTGACCGGGTGGTAAAGCTGTGCCGGGACAACGGCACACTGCAGCCTATGTTCACCGCCGCCATTGCATTGTATGTCAACACTGCCCCGGCAAAGCTGAAGGCAAAGGTGTTTGAGATCTTCGGCAGCACCTTCCCTCTTGCGGACCGGGACGAGTGCTGCATTGCATATATCGGACGGCACTACACCGACGATCTGAGCATCCCCGCCCTTGCCCAGCGATGTGCCCTCAGTGAGACCGTGTACCGGAAACGCTTTAAACAGCTCACCGGTCAGTCCCCGGTGCGCTACATCAATGACTTAAAAATTCAAAAGGCCTGCCAGATGCTCCAAAGCGGTGACATCAGTCCCCGGCTCATCAGCGAATTTTTGAATTTCTATTCCCTGCCCTATTTTTATAAGGTGTTCAAGGAGCACACAGGTCTGACCCCCAACCAATACCGGGACCGCCCGGGAGAGTAATCGTTCCGTACAATCCTCCGTGCCATTCCGTGCCAGTGCACACACTGGCGTGGGAATCCGTTCCAAATACTTACTTTACGGATTGCCACACCAGTGACATTGGTCACTGGTTCGCAATGACAACGGGGGTGACAGGAAGATAAATATGAATTTGAAAGAGAGCGCTAAATTGAAACCGGAAGCACAAAATGGGTGCGTTGCAGCAATATGCAACGCACCCTTCCTGTTTTTACTTTTTGCCGTAGTAGGCATTCAGGAACATTTCCTTTATTTCGCTCATCAGGGGGTAACGGGGGTTCGCACCGGTGCACTGGTCGTCAAATGCCTGCTCCACCATATCGTCCAGCCGGTTCAGGAAGTCCTTTTCCTCGATGCCGTACTCCCGGATGGTGGCTTTGATGCCCACCTGCTTTTTCAGCTTTTCAATGGCTTCGATCAGCTTTTCCAGCTTCTCTTCGTCCGTATTGCCTCCCAGGTGCAGGTAGTCTGCCACCTCGGCATACCGGGCAAGGGTATGGGGATGGTCATACTGGGAGAAGGTGCCCATCTTCGCAGGGACCTCTGCGGCATTGAACCGCATCACCTCTGTGATCAGCAGGGCATTTGCCACACCGTGGGGCAGATGGTGGAAGGCACCCAGCTTGTGTGCCATAGAGTGGCACACGCCCAGAAACGCATTGGCAAATGCCATACCTGCCATCGTTGCGGCGTTTGCCATATTCTCTCTGGCTCTTGGCTCATTGGGACCGTTATCATAGCACTTGGGGAGATTCTCAAACACCAGCTTCAGGCTTCGCAGTGCCAGACCGTCGGTATAGTCCGTTGCCAGCATAGAAGCGTAGGCTTCCAGTGCGTGGGTCACCGCATCGATGCCGGAGGCGGCGGTAAGACCCTTGGGGGCATCCATCATCATATCCGCATCCACGATGGCCATTTTGGGCATCAGCTCATAGTCCGCAAGGGGATACTTGACACCGGTCTTTTCGTCAGTGATCACCGCAAAGGGAGTCACCTCAGAGCCGGTTCCCGCAGAGGTGGGGATCGCCACAAAGTATGCCTTTTCTCCCATTTTGGGGAAGCCGTACACACGCTTGCGGATGTCCACGAACCGCATTGCCATATCGTCAAAGTCTGCCTCGGGATGCTCATACAGGACCCACATGATCTTGCCCGCATCCATTGCAGAGCCGCCGCCGATGGCAATGATCAGATCCGGGGCAAAGGCGCGCATTGCCTCTGCGCCCTCTCTGGCGCAGGCCAGGGTGGGGTCGGGTGCTACATTGTAAAAGGCAGTGTGGGTGATGCCCATTGCATCCAGCTTTTCCTCCACAGGCTTGGTATAGCCGTTCTGATACAGGAAGGTATCCGTAACGATAAATGCCTTCTTCTTTCCTGCCAGCTCATCCAGTGCCACCGGCAGACAGCCTTTCTTGAAATAAACCTTTTCAGGTGCGCGGAACCACAGCATATTCTCCCTCCGTCTTGCCACTGTTTTCACATTCAGCAGGTGTCGAACACCCACATTTTCCGACACAGAGTTGCCGCCCCAGCTGCCGCAGCCTAAGGTAAGAGAGGGGGTCAGGCGGAAGTTATACAGGTCACCGATGCCGCCCTGGGCAGAGGGGGTGTTCACCAGAATGCGGCAGGCCTTCATTCTCTGAGAAAAAGCCGCCAGCTTTTCAGTCTGGGTACGGGTGCTTAAGTAAACTGCGGCAGTATGACCGTAGCCGCCGTCCTCCAGCAGCCTTTGCGCCTTGTCCAGTGCTTCCTCAAAGGTGGCTGCCCGGTACATCGCCAGCACAGGAGACAGCTTTTCGTGGGCAAAGGGCTCGCTGATGTCCACGCTGTCCACCTCGCCCAGAAGGATCTTGGTATCCTCGGGAACGGTAATGCCTGCAAGGGCGGCAATGGTGGCAGCACGCTGACCCACGATCTTTGGGTTCAGCGCCCCGTTTACAAGGATCACCTTCCGCAGCTTCTCCTTTTCCTCCTCATTCAGGAAGTAACAGCCGCGCTGGGCAAATTCCTCCCGGACCGCATCGTAGACCTGCTCCAGCACGATCACAGACTGCTCGGAGGCACAGATCATACCGTTGTCAAAGGTCTTGGAATGGATGATGGAGGACACCGCCATCAGAATATCGGCGCTGTCATCGATAATGGCAGGCACATTGCCTGCGCCCACGCCCAATGCCGGCTTACCGGAGGAATAAGCAGAGTGGACCATTCCCGGACCGCCGGTGGCAAGGGTCAGGTCAGACTGCTGCATCACCTGGGTGGTCAGCTCCAGAGATGGCTCTGTGATCCAGCCGATAATATCCTCCGGCGCACCGGCTGCCACCGCTGCCTCCAGCACCACCTTTGCCGCTGCGATGGTGCTCTCCTTGGCTCTGGGATGGGGGCTGATGATAATGCCGTTTCGGGTCTTAAGACAGATCAGAGTCTTAAAGATCGCCGTGGAGGTGGGGTTGGTGGTGGGGATCACCGCGGCAACCACGCCGATGGGCTCTGCGATTTTCTGAATGCCGTAGGAGGGGTCCTCCTCCAGCACACCGCAGGTCTTTTCGTTTTTATAGGCATTGTAGATATATTCAGAAGCATAGTGATTCTTAATGACCTTATCCTCCACAACACCCATACCGGTCTCCGCCACCGCAAGGCGGGCAAGGGGGATGCGGGCCTTGTTGGCGGCAGTGGCAGCAGCAAGGAATATCCTGTCTACCTGCTCCTGCGAGTAGGTGGCGAATTTTTCCTGTGCAGCACGGCACCGTGCCAGCGCCTCCGTCAGTTCCTCAGGGGTAGTTACTTTCCAGGTTTTCTTCGTCATAACGATCACCTTTCCTTTTTGTTAAGCTTTTATCGATTGTTTGTTATCGATTAGCTTCTATCGATACTATAGCACCGACAGCAACAAAAATCTAGTGTCATTTCGTAATAAAGATATGAAAGTATCGATTCATTTTTGTGCAATATAGACAATCCCCCTTGGCAGCCGAAGCCACCAAGGGGAAAACCGTTTTTCAAATTGGAATTTATCGCGCTCTTTGGAATGATGTCGTAGGGGCGGATATTATCCGCCCGTCATTGCCGAAGGCAATGGTGATTTGCGTTGCAAATCACGCGGGCGATTGATAATCGCCCCTACAATATCATTCGATAGACTGAACGATAAACCGGAATTTAACACTGCTTCATCAGCCGGACATAGAATTCCACGGCGCGGGTGATGGCTTCCAGACGGATGCGCTCGTTGTTGCCGTGGATGCTCTTACGCTCCTGGGCCGTCATTGCCATTGCCGAGAAGCGGTAGACACGGTCAGAGATCCGTCCGTAGTGCCGGGAGTCGGAGCACTGCACCATCAGGTAGGGAGAGACGATGCAGCCGGGCCAGGTCTGGGAGACTGCGCTTGCCACCTTGTCCCAGCCTGCACAGTCTGTGCGGGAGATGGGGCTTGGCTCAAAGCTCTCCAGCACCGTGATCTCCACATCCGGGTCATTGACGGTCTTTTCCAGATATGCCTTTGCTTTTGCCACGGAGTCCGCAGGATTCAAGCGCATATTGGAGATCATATGTGCCTGGGCGGGAATCACATTCCGGGCGGTGCTGCCCTCCATCATGGTAAAGGCGGTGGTGGTGCGGCACAGGGCGTTCATTTCCCCGCCGCCCTTCCTGCAGATCAGATCCAGCACAGGCCGGAACAGCCACAGGTTGGCAAATACCAGCTTCAAGGCGAAGCCGGAATGGCGACCCAGCGTGTCAAACATCTGCGCCGCCGGCTCTGTAATGTGCATCCGGAAGGGATGCTCCACCACCTGACGGCAGGCCTTTGCCAGTGTGGTCACCGGTGTCTTGGGCAGCGGTGCGGAGGCGTGACCGCCGGAGGAGCGAACACTGTAGCGGACATTCATCATGCCCTTTTCTGCAATGCCCACCATAGCGCAGGGCTTTTTCACACCGGGGAATACATTTTCCACCACTGCGCCGCCTTCATCCACCACAAGGGCAGGTGTGATCCCCTGCTGCCGGAAATAGCTGACAATGTTGGCTGCGCCGGGTCCGTTGACCTCCTCGCCGCCGGAAAAAGCAAAGTAAATATCATTTTCCGGCCGGAAGCCCTCACCGATGAGATAGTCGGCGGCACTTAAAATGCCGTTCATGGTGACCTTGGTATCCAGTGTGCCCCTGCCCCAGAGGACCCCGTCCTCAATGATGCCGGCAAAGGGGGGCTTATCCCAGCTTTCCTCGCTGACCGGCACCACATCATAGTGAGCCATCATCACAGAGGGGGCAGCCTGCGCCTTACCGGGCCAGCGGAAAAGCAGCGCC
>JAZNZZ010000214.1:0-5049 GCA_045595205.1 Faecousia sp. | reverse complement strand
GACCTGCAGAAGACCGTGAAGAAGCTGGAAGAGGCTTACAGCTTTGTCCGTGAGGTCTCTGCAAACGGCGGCAATGTCCTGTTCGTCGGCACCAAGAAGCAGGCACAGGATGCCATCAAGGAAGAGGCTGCCCGCTGCGGCGGTTACTATGTCAACTCCCGTTGGCTGGGTGGTATGCTGACCAACTTCCGCACTATGCGCAGCCGTATCGACCGTCTGGCTCAGCTGAAGAAGATGGAAGAGGACGGCACCTTCGCTATGCTGCCCAAGAAGGAAGTCATCAAGCACCAGGGTGAGATCGCCAAGCTGGAGAAGTACCTGGGCGGCGTTAAGGAAATGAAGAAGATCCCCGCTGCTATGTTCATCGTTGACCCCCGCAAGGAGCGCAACGCCATCGCTGAGGCCAAGAAGCTGGGCATTCCCGTTGTTGCTATCGTTGATACCAACTGCGATCCCGATGAGATCGATTATGTGATCCCCGGCAACGATGATGCGATCCGCGCCATCCGTCTGATCGCCGCCACTATGGCAAACGCTGCCATTGAGGGCCGTCAGGGCGAGGATGCTGTTGCTGAAGTCCCCGCTGAGGCTGCTGAGGCTGCCGAGGCTGTGGAGTCTGCTGAGTAATTCAAAATATATAATGGCACCCGGCAACGGGTGCCATCTACAAATGATTATAGGAGGAAATTAAAATGGCATTTACTGCTCTGGATGTTAAGAAGCTCCGTGAAATGACCAATGTCGGTATGATGGACTGCAAGGCTGCTCTGACTGCTACCGACGGTGATATGGACAAGGCTGTTGACTGGCTGCGTGAGAAGGGTCTGGCCAAGGCTGCCAAGAAGGCCGGCCGTGTTGCTGCTGAGGGCATTGCTTATGCTGCTGTTATCAACGGCGTGGGCGTTGTGATCGAGGTCAACTCCGAGACCGACTTCGCTGCAAAGACCGATGCTTTCCAGGATCTGGTCAAGAACCTGGCCACCATCGTGGCTACCGATGCTCCCGCTGATGTGGAAGCTCTGAAGGCTTGCACCTACCCCGGCACCAGCCTGACTGTTACCGAGGTCCTGCAGGAGAAGGTTATGTCCATCGGTGAGAATATGCAGATCCGCCGTTTCGACCGTTTCGCTTCCAACTTCTCCGTTGCCTATGTGCATATGGGTGGTACCCACGGTGTTCTGGTCAACCTGGAGACTGATGTGGACGCTACCGAGATCGGCAAGAATGTTGCTATGCAGATCGCTGCTATGAACCCCAAGTACTGGGACAAGGCTCAGGTTCCCCAGGAGGATGTGGACAAGGAGCTGGCTGTGCAGGTCGCTCTGATGGACAACGATCCCAAGATGGCTAACAAGCCTGCTCAGGTCAAGGAGAAGATCGCTGCCGGTAAGATGGCTGCCTTCTACAAGGAGAGCTGCCTGCTGCAGCAGGACTTCGTCCGTTCCGACCTGTTCAAGGGCGATGTGGCAGGCTACATTGCTGATGCTGCCAAGAAGCTGGGCGGTTCCGTAAGATTCGTCAATGCTATCCACTACATCAAGGGTGAGGGCATCGAGAAGAAGGAAGACAACTTCGCTGAAGAGGTTGCCGCACAGATCGCCGGTGCAAGCAAGTAATTTTTCTTAATAGAATTCCCGAAATGCTGTGATGCATTTCGGGAATTTTTTTATTTGTCTTCTTCAGCAACAAGATCAATGGTAATGGATTTGGTTTTGGCATTCAGGCGGGTGTACTTGACACCGGCAGCATCCAGCATCCGCTTGGAGGCCCGGGTGCCGGGGGTATCGGCGTACTTGTCAGACAGGTACACCACTTCCTTTACACCGCTCTGGATGATCGCCTTGGCGCATTCATTACAGGGAAACAGTGCCACATACACACGGCTGCCCCGCAGGTCACGGCCGTTGGCATTCAAAATAGCATTGAGCTCCGCGTGGACAACATAGGGATACTTGGTCTCCTCCCCATCTCTGCCCCATGGGAATTCATCGTCGGAGCAGCCCTTGGGCATTCCGTTATAGCCGGTGGAGATAATAATATCATCCTGCGATACGATACAGGCACCCACCTGGGTATTGGGATCTTTGCTTCGGTGTGCAGCCAGCTTGGCAACACCCATAAAATATTCATCCCAGCTGATATAGTCCTTGCGTTTCATAAAATAACCTCCGATTCATCTGTGGGGGATACTTTGTACATTATAATACATATTTACGCCAAGAGCAAGCACAATATGAGAAATTGACGGACGGGCAGTTTTCTGCTATAATGAATTGGTTATGAGCCTATTTAGGAGTGATTGCTATGAGAATGCGCAAAATGAAGAATCTGGAGCCCAGAATGGAGCGTTGTGCCGCCCTGCGGATCACTGAGCCGGAAGCAAAGAAAGGTGTTTGGCGCACCCTGAAGCCGGATGCCACCGCCCTCTGGGTGGAGGTCGGCTGCGGCAAGGGTAAGTTCACCGCCGAGACTGCCCAGGCCAATCCCGATGTACTGCTGATCGCGGTGGAGCGCTGCCGTGAGGCAATGGTGGTGGCCATGGAAAAGGCAAAGGAAATGGGTCTTACCAATGTATTTTACATCGATATGGATGTGGAAAAGATCGAGGAGATTTTCGCCGAAGAGGAAATCGACCGGCTGTTCATCAACTTCCCCGATCCCTGGCCCCGGAAGAAAAATGCCAAGCGCCGTCTGACTCACAGAGGCTTTCTGGACAAATACTGCCGCGTGGTACGCACCGGCGGTGAGTTCCATTTCAAGACTGACAATGCACCCCTGTTCCAGTTTTCCGTGGAGGAGTTTGCCGCCTGCGGCCTGCAGGTGAACAACCTGACCCGGAATCTGCACGAAAACGGGATCGTGGGCATTATGACCGGGTATGAGGAAAAATTCCACGCTTTGGGCACGCCCATCAACCGCTGCGAAGTAGTTTGCAAGCCCTTCGATCTTTCCGCGCTGCCGCCGGAAAAGAAAAACACAGAAGAACAGTAACTGAGGAAATACTATGACATATCACGCAGGGGATTGTGATGTAGCCGTCATCGGCGCAGGACACGCAGGCATTGAAGCTGCCCTGGCTGCCGCCCGTCTCGGTCTGCACACCATCCTGTTTACCATCAATATGGATGCAGTGGGCAATATGCCCTGCAATCCCGCCATTGGCGGCACCGGCAAGGGACATCTTGTGCGGGAGCTGGATGCTCTGGGCGGTGAAATGGGTGTTGCCGCTGACAAGGCCTGCATCCAGTACCGGATGCTGAACCGGGGCAAAGGACCTGCCGTCCACTCTTTGCGTGCCCAGGCAGACCGCCGGAAGTACCAGCAGGTGATGAAGCACACCCTGGAAATGCAGGAAAATCTGGAGCTGAAGCAGGCACAGATCACAGCCATTTTAACAGAAAATAGCACTGTCACCGGTGTCCGCACCCAGCTGGGGGGCGAATACGGGGCAAAGGCGGTGATCCTCGCCACCGGCACATTTCTGGACAGCACCATCGTCATCGGTGAATCCGTGGTGTCCTCCGGCCCTGACGGAATGCACGCATCGGTAGGTCTTGCGGACCAGCTGCGAAAGCTGGGTCTGCCCCTTCGCCGCTTCAAGACCGGAACGCCTCCCAGAGTCAACCGTCGTTCCATTGATTTTTCCAAAATGGAGCTGCAGCCGGGAGATGAAACACCTGAGCCTTTTTCCTTTCGCACGGCGCACAAGCCGGAAAACAGCGCCGTTTGCTATCTGACCTATACCAACGAGGAGACCCACCGGATCATCCGGGAGAACCTCCACCGCAGTCCTATGTACGACGGCACCATTTCCGGTGTAGGTCCCCGGTACTGCCCCAGCATTGAGACAAAGATTGTCCGTTTTGCGGAAAAGCAGCGGCATCAGCTTTTTGTAGAACCCTGCGGTATGGACACAGAGGAGATGTATATTCAGGGCTTTTCCAGCAGTCTGCCGGAGGATGTGCAGATCGCAATGCTTCGCACCATCCCCGGTCTTGAAAATGCAGAAATGATGCGCCCCGCCTATGCCATTGAGTACGAGTGTGTAGACCCTACCCACCTCCTTCCTACCCTGGAGACCAAATCCGTCTCCGGTCTTTACGGTGCAGGTCAGTTTAACGGCAGCTCCGGTTATGAGGAGGCGGCGGTACAGGGTCTTGTGGCAGGCATCAATGCGGCGCTGAAAATCCAGGGAAAACCGCCTATGATCCTGACCCGGGACACCAGCTACATCGGTACGCTCATCGACGATCTTGTGACCAAGGGCACCCAGGAGCCTTACCGGATCATGACCAGCCGCTCCGAGTACCGGCTGCTGCACCGACAGGACAACGCAGATCAGCGGCTCACCGCCATCGGTGCCGCCGTGGGTCTTGTATCTGCCGAACAGCTGGCACAGGTGGAGGAAAAATATGCCTGCGTCCGCCGTGAAATGGCGCGGCTGGAGGCAAGCGGTGTTCCCGCCTCTCCGGCACTGAATGAAATGCTGGCACAGCGGGACTCTGCCCCGGTGACAAATTCCGCCCGGCTTGCGGATCTTCTCCGCCGTCCTCAGGTGACTTACGAGGACATTGCGCCCTTTGACCCGGACCGTCCTTCCCTTCCCAAGGCGGTGACGGAAGAGGTGGAGATCCAGGTGAAATACGCAGGCTACCTTGCCCGCCAACAAAAGCAGGTGGAGGTATTCCGCAAGGAGGAGGAGACCCTCCTTCCGGAAAGCATCGATTACAGCAGCATTCACGGACTTCGTCTGGAGGCACGGGAAAAGCTGGAGGAGATCCGTCCTGTTTCCATCGGTCAGGCGGGCAGAATTTCCGGTGTCAGCCCATCGGACATTGCCGTTCTTCTCATCTGGCTGGAACAGAATAAAAGCTAAAATTAAGGGTGCATTGCAACTGCAATGCACCCTTCAGAGTGTCAAAAAAGCCGCCAATCGTCAAAATGCAATATTTTATTGCTGTATACATTTCACTGTCAAATACAGTGGAGCGTATACAGCAATTTTGTAATTAAAAAGAAAAAACCTTGCTACGCAATGCATTTTGACAT
>JAZNZZ010000213.1:0-7612 GCA_045595205.1 Faecousia sp. | reverse complement strand
CTCTCGTTGAGGAAGTAAAGGGCCTGACCGTTCTGGAGCTCTCTGAGCTGGTCCATGAGCTGGAGGAGACCTTCGGCGTTACCGCTGCTGCTGCTGTTGCTGCCGCTCCCGCTGGCGGCGCTCCCGTTGAGGCTGCTGAGGAGAAGACCGAGTTCGACGTCGTTCTGAAGGCTGCCGGCGCTAACAAGATGGCTGTTATCAAGGTCGTCAAGGGTGCTACCGGTCTGGGTCTGAAGGAGTCCAAGGAGAAGGTCGACAACTGCCCCTGCACTCTGAAGGAAGCTATCTCCAAGGAAGATGCAGAGAAGCTGGTCGCCGAGCTGAAGGAAGCTGGCGCAGAGGCAGAGCTGAAGTAATTTTACTTCGTTCAAAACATACAAAACAGCCGCCAGTAATGGCGGCTGTTTCCGTCTATGGGAGGTATCTATGGAATTCATTACCCAATATTTCCAACGCTTTGATTTTGATTCCTATATAAAGATCGCCCTGATCCTGCTTGTTGGCTCATTTCTTATGAGCCTTTTCGGCCGCTTTGTTTTCGGCAAGCGGTCTGCCCTGAATCACGCTGTTTCCTCTGCCATCGGCATTCTTTTTATCTATGCCATTACCGTCGTATTGGAGAGTGCCGGTGCTGATTTTTCCCGTTTCATTGCTCCCCTGCCCTTCGTTTCCATTTCCGGAAGCACCCTGTCCCTGTTTTCTTTTACAAATGCACATTACACCACAGTGTGTGCTGAGATCCTCAGTATGATCATTCTTGCCTTCCTTGTGAACCTTGCCGACAGTTGGCTTCCCAAGGGTAAGAATATTTTTGCCTGGGTATTCTTCCGCTGCCTCACTGTTGTGATCGCATATATACTGCATCTGCTTACCGTCTGGCTCTTTGCCACCTATCTTCCTCAAGGCATCGTCACCTATGCGCCGGTGATCCTTTTGGCGATTTTGCTTCTGCTGCTCCTTACCGGTGCTCTGAAGATCCCGGTTGGCGCATTGCTGACCACAGTGAATCCCATCATCGGCGGACTCTACACCTTTTTCTTTGCTACAGTCATTGGCAAGCAGATCACCAAAGCCATTGTAACAACCGCGATCCTCATTGCAATGGTATTCGGTCTGCAATATATCGGTGTTTCCTCTGTTGCCATTGACAGTGCTGCTATGGTGGGATATATTCCCTTCCTTGTGGTTCTGGTGGTGCTTTGGTATATCGTTATTGCAATATTCTGATTCTTACTCCTGTCCCTCCGGGGACAGGATGTTTCTTTTTATTGACAAGGGTTTTCCATCAGTGGTATAATTAAAAAAATCGAGAAAGGCGGCGGCATTATGAAAAAGCTTCTTTGTTTCACTCTGGCGATCCTTTTGGTCCTCGCCTGCACCGGCTGCGGTTCAAAAGCTTCTCTTCCCAAGGGTTATCCCGATTACACCTTTGATGAAACCCCCACCACGGAGCAGCTGCGGGAAACCGCCGTGCGTGCAATGCGAGATCTTCTGTCCATCGAGTGGACACCTGCCGAAACCATTTCCTACTTCAACACCGCAGGCCGTGACAAGCAGTTTGACTACAAGCCCGGAACCACCTACGGCGGACTTCTCTATACCGGTGCCAGCTCCGGTCTGTTCC
Organism: Faecousia sp.; assembly: GCA_045595205.1. Lineage (GTDB taxonomy): Bacteria > Bacillota > Clostridia > Oscillospirales > Oscillospiraceae > Faecousia. Next base: position 5,988 of record JAZNZZ010000213.1, on the reverse strand, counting down.
ATTTTCTGGAGTATTACGATCCGGAGACCGGTGTCCTCACCTACCCCGGCAGCGGTGATCAGCTGCGAAGGAGCATCGGCAGCGGCTGCGCCGATTCTCTCCTGTGGGCCTGGGCAACGGTGAGCAATTCCTTCTCCTGCGGCTACTATCCCAGTATGATGGTCTATGAAAACGGCTTCCTGCCCGTCGGTGATTATACATACGATTTTGACTTGAAAAGCTATTATACATTACCGACCCAGGCGATCATTAAAAACAACGGCGAAAAGATCATTTACGACTCCTACACCAAGGTCCTCCCTGCGGATGCCTTGATCTCCAGCTCTGTGGACCACGCAATGATGGTCATCGAGAATCCCACGGTAGTTTATGATGACAAGAAAAACATCGACATTGAGAACAGCTTCGTGATCATTCAGGATCAGCGCGGCGGCACCAGCAAAGGCTTCCTGGAGGAAGAGGTAGACGGCCGCAAGGTGTTTTACAACAGCGCAAGGCACTTGAAAATGACCTTTAAGGAGCTGCTGGAAAAGAATTACATCCCCGTTACCGTTGCTGAATTCACCGGCGAAAAGGCATATGACAAGGCAGAGGTAAAGCTTCAGGGTGAAAAGTGCAAGAAGCTGGAGGACGCCCAAAGCGCGGTGATCGAATCCAATTACCCTATTGCTGTGATCAATATGATCCTCACGGACAATGACGGAAACGAAGCAGTCTTCGACAGGGTGCTGATCCACAGTGCCTCCACCGCAGGTCCTGCCCGGACCTACGATCTGAGCGAATTTGACTCCCTCCAGACCCCGGACACAGAGAATTACAAACGGCTGAAGATCGAAGTGGTCATTTCCACCGGTGAACGGTTTGTTCTCATTGATGTAAAGATCTGAATACGCAAAAGGGGCGGTGTTGCACACATTACGCAACACCGCCCTTTTACGCTTCAGTCATTGGGTTTTAACATATTGAGCAAAGCACCCGGATGATTGGCTGTAATAAGAGAAGCTCCCTTCTCAATGCAAAACTGCACATCCTCCTTCGTATCTGCGCAGTACATATGGACCGGAAGTCCTTTTGCAATGTAAACATCGGCAACCTCAGAGCGAGCAATTGCCAAAGACAGTCCAATCTCATCATAGGCGTCATAACCGTCAAATTCCTGCATTTGAAAATCCGGATACCCCATAGTCCGACCGTTGTATGTTTCCTTTATGTAGCGCAGAATCCGTCCGTTAAAGGCATAAAACCAACACGCTTCAAAGACACCGTACTCCTTCAGTGCCTTAACCGTAATATCCACCGTCTCCTCGGTGTATTCCTTGATCTCCACACCCAGCTTCAAATCCGGTCGCAGCTGCTCACGCAGTTTCAGAAGCTCATACAGTGTGGGCACCTCCACCTGACCAATATACCGGTCACCAAAAGCTTTGGGCGCACTGGGGCACAGGGTTTTTAATTCCTTCAGTGTCATATCCCGCAGATCTCTGTCCACGCCACAGGTGCGATAAGCATTGCCGTCGTGCATCAAGACCGGCACCTTATCCGCTGTAAGTCTAACATCGAATTCCACGGCATCCACACCCATTTTCATTGCTTTTCCAAAAGACAGCAATGTGTTTTCCGGGTACAACGCACAAGCGCCTCGGTGGCCCTCTATATAAATTTTATTCATTTCTGCAATGCCTCCTCCGGTGAAATACCCAGATCCCACAAAAGACGGGACAGTACATATTTATCGCGAATATCCCTGGTTGCACCCAGGATCGCAGGCATCAAGGCTTCCTCTATTCCCATATCACGGAGGTTTTTGGGAGCGTTCAGCTTATCCAGCAGCTCCACCAGTATAGGCACCGAAGGCAGCTCCTCTTCAATGATCTGCAGGATCTCATCCCAATTGGCAAGAATTATCTCAAGACGGGACGAATGCCTTCCTATATCATATTTCCCTTCTCTCTTTTCAAGCGTAATCATAGTCTCTGCGCCGGAGCCAAGAAGCATCCGCAGTTGGGCGCACCAATTGGCATAGGAGAAGCTTTCCGCATAGTTAAGTGCCCTCTCCCGGTCAGGCGTAAAGCTCTTCAGTTTTTCATATAGCCGGACAGTCTGCAATGTTCCCATCGCGCACTGAAGGCCGTGGGTCTCCACCGGAGTATTGAATTGTGCCGCACGCATATCCAGCACATGAGAAATATAATGCTCGCAGCCGGAAGCAGGCCGTGAACATCCTGCATAGCTCATTGCGATGCCGCAGATCAACAAGCCTTCAAAGACAGATTCCACAGCAGCTTCCTCACGCTGCAACAGGCCGTCCAGATTATTCACGCACTTTTTCAAAGCCAGACGAACCATATTAGCAATCTCTTCACTGTAGAACTCCCCGCTAATCAAATTGGAAAGCCGCCACTCGCAGATACTGACATATTTTGCAATCATATCGCCAAGACCGGAGGCAAGCATTTTCGCAGGTGCATTGGCAAGAATCTCCGTATCTCCGATGATCACATCCGGGCACTTGCTGCTGAGGGATACCTTTAAACCCTGGCGCTCCATAGAGGAAGTGGCAGAGGCATAGCCATCCATCGACGGTGCGGTTGCCACAATCACATAAGGTTTTCCTGCCAAAGCTGCAACGATCTTGCAAATATCATTGATAACACCGGAGCCGACACCGACAATGATATGGCAATTTGGATCGAAGCACATAGCTGCCAGACCTATGCTTCGCTCATCGGGTATCAGTGCTTCATCCTCAAAAATATAGCAGTTCACATCCGCGCCTGCTGTGCGAAGGATCTCACAAGCATATTCACCGGCTGCTGCATATGTGTTACGGTCCGCAAATACATAGGCGCTGCCCGCGCCAAGCCTTTCCAAGGCTGCAGGCAGATCCCGGATTGCACCCGGACCGATCAGAATATCGCAGCTGGGAGCACACCCCGGCACACGAATACAGGGCGAATTGTGAAACTGCTGTACCGTATAGTTCTTCATCAGATCACCTCGCACTATATTATAACAACGCAAAATTTATAATCAACTCTTTATAATTAGATTGACTTTTCGATCATAATTTGATTATAATTGTGAATATTGAGCGAAAGGATGATCACATATGTCGATCCACGAGCGGGAGGAAACATATATCCGGCTTTTATCCGGCGGCAGCAGAACCGTCTCTGAGTTATCCCAAATACTGTTTATCAGCGAACCTACCGTACGACGGGATGTAACGATTCTGAAAGAGAAAGAGCTGGTCACTTGTCACCGGGGATTGGTAACTCTGTCGGTGAAAGCGCCGGACAAGCGAATCCCTTTGTTTATTCGGGACGGTGAACACACAGCCGAAAAGGCTGTTATTGCCCGGAAAGCTGTGTCCTATGTCAAGGACGGATATGCTGTTATGCTGGACGCTTCCACAACAGCATTTCATCTTCTGCCCTATTTGGCAGCCTATAAAAACATTCTGGTGATCACTAACGGTGTAAAAGCTGCTTTGGAAGCTGCTAATCTGGGGATTCGGACCATATGCACCGGCGGAGAACTCACCCTGGAATCCTACTCCTTTGTAGGCACGGATGCAGAAAACACCCTGAATAAATACAATGCCGACATTGCCTTCTTCTCCTGCCGTGGAATCGATGATAACGGCCTTGTAACAGATAACTCCATTCTGGAAAACTCCATACGAAGAATTATGATCAAAAATGCAAAGAAATCCATCTTGTTGTGTGCCCGCGGCAAATTTGGAAAACGGCATCTGAACACCCTTTGTAACACAAAGGAGCTGGATGCGGTTATCAGTGACTAATACATAAAAAACTGTCATCCCGGCAGATCGACCGGGATGACAGTTTAATTATTCCGCTTTTTCGATGGCTTCGATAACACCGGAGACATTGTCGGTGTTCACCTGCTCCATTTTGCCGCTGTCGTAGCTTTCGGCAACCTTGGGGTCGATAGGCAGCCTTGCCAGAATGGGCAGATTCAGTGCCTCTGCCACCTCTTCCAGACGGCTCTCGCCGAATACATTGATTTTTTTGCCGCAATCGGGGCACTCCAGATAGCTATAGTTCTCCACAAAGCCAAGAACAGGAATGTGCATCATATTTGCCATTTTCACAGCCTTGGTGACGATCATAGACACCAGATCCTGAGGACTGGTGACGATCACGATGCCGTCCACAGGCAGGCTCTGGAACACCGTCAGGGGCACATCACCGGTTCCGGGAGGCATATCCACGAACATATAGTCCACATCCTCCCAGATCACATCGGTCCAGAACTGCTTGACCGCACCGGCGATCACAGGACCTCTCCAAACAACAGGATCGGTGCTGTTATCCAGCAGCAGGTTAATGGACATCACCTGAATTCCGGTGGCAGTCAGCGCGGGGTACAGACCCTCTTCTGTTGCGCCCTGACACTCATTGACACCGAAAGCGGTAGGTGCAGAAGGACCGGTAATATCCGCATCCAGCACGGCAACGCGCTTGCCCTTCCGGGACATAGCCACTGCCAGAAGAGAGGTGACGGTGGATTTACCCACACCGCCCTTGCCGGATACCACGGCGATCACTTTCTTTACGCTGGCCTTGGGATTCAGTGCCGCCAGCAGACTCTCCTGCTTGCGATCGGCGCAATCCGAGCTGCAGGAAGAACAGTTTCCGTTACAGGAACTCATTATCAATACACTCCTTCGTGTGAAATACTTCGGTTATTATAAGACCGGATGTGATGGGTGTCAACCCCAAGATCGCGCTTTCCGATGGGATGTGTAGCGGAATGCATAAATGCATTCCCTACGGAAGTGCGATGTTGCGGAACGCCGGGGGCGGCGTTCACTACCGGGTGTGGAGTCAGGACCGTCGGGGACGCCGGTCCCTACCGGTGCGGAGTCAGGACCGTCGGGGACGCCGGTCCCTACAATAATATCAGGACTGGGCGGCTTCCCATTGCTCCATCAGGTCGAAAAGGACAGCTTCTGCCGCCTCCTTCTCCCCCAGCAGCCGGGTCAGCTCCTGGTAATCTGCGGCAGCTGCTTCTATCTCAGTATCCAACTGTGCAATGGCCTGCTCCTGCTTTTCAATTTCTCGCTCCAGGCGGCGGACAAGCTTTTCTGACTCTTTGGTGCCGCCCTTGGGCTTTTCTTTTTTTACCTTGGGTGCGGCAGGCTCGGGGGTCTTTTGCATTGCCTCGTGCTCCAGTATAGAACGGTACTTCGTATAGCCGCACTTAAAGTCCCGGATCACTCCGTCCTCCAGAAGCCAGATCCGCTCCGCAAATTTCTCAATAAAATAGCGGTCGTGGGAGACGAACAGCAGCACGCCCTCAAATTCCTCAATGGCAGCCTCCACCCATTCCCGGGAGGCGATGTCCAGATGGTTTGTGGGCTCGTCCAGGATCAGAAGGTTGATTTTCTCGTCCATCAGCATACAAAGCCGTAGTCTCGACTGCTCGCCGCCGGAGAGGTTGCCCACGCTTTTGAACACATCCTCCCCCTGAAATAAAAACGCGCCAAGCCGGTCTCTTGCCGTCTGGGGGGTACAGTTTTTCTCATAGAGCATCGTATCGTAAAGGCTGCGCTCAGGATGAGAGAATTTTATGATCTGGGGCAGATATCCCCACTTCACAGTAGGACCGAACTGGATCTTTCCGTGACATTCCTCCTCCCCCAGAAGGCATTTGATAAAGGTGGATTTTCCTGTGCCGTTGTCACCCAGAAGGGCGATCCGCTCACCACCCTCCACCTTCAGCTCCACACCGGAGAAAAGGGTTCGCTCCCCAAAGGATTTTTCCACATTCTTCATTGAAAAAACCATATCACCGGAAAAATCCTTTTCTCCGAAGGTGGCCTTCATCGTCCTTTCTGTTTTGGGGCGCTCTGTCTTTTTGATCCGCTCCATTCGGTGCTGGATGGACATTGCCCGGCGGTACAGGGTGCGGTTGTTGAAGTCGGAGGCCAAGCGGTCTTAGGAAGACAATCCAAGCCCA
>JAZNZZ010000212.1:0-2640 GCA_045595205.1 Faecousia sp. | reverse complement strand
GAACGGATATATCCGTTCCGCGTGATTTGCTAAGCAAATCACCATTGCCTGCGGCAATGCGGAATGCATATATGCATTCCCTACAGCGCGACAAATCTGAATTTGAGCGCTCAATTCCCGATTTTGCCTCTTTTCTTTTTCAATCATTTGTGCTAATATATAGGAAATAAGAATTACGGAGGTACTGCCAATGGCAAGAACAACAGACAAGGGTCAGATGATCCTTGAATTTGTGGATCGGTTTGTGCAGGAAAACGGCTATGCCCCCTCTGTCCGTGAGATCGGTGCGGCAGTGGGACTCAGCTCCACCGCATCTGTGAGCTACCACCTGCACCAGCTGCAGGACAAGGGTCTTCTGATGGCACCCTGCGGCAAGGGCAGCAAGCGCGCCATCGTCACCACCCGCCGGTCCGGTCAGATCCCTGTGGTGGGTGTTGTTACAGCAGGTATGCCCATTCTGGCATTCGAGAATCAGGAGGGTACGATGTCCTGGGACGGAGATCCCAGCTGCTTTGCCCTCCGTGTCCGGGGCGACAGTATGATAAATGCAGGCATCCTCAGCGGTGACCTGGTGGTGGTGCGCCCCCAGCAGACTGCGGATGACGGGCAGATCGTGGTGGCGCGTCTGGAGGACGAAGCCACGGTAAAGCGCCTTTCCCGCAGGAACGGACAGGTGTGGCTGCTGCCGGAAAACCCGGCTTATGACCCCATTGACGGCAGCGAGGCGGAGCTTGTGGGCATCGTCAAAGCTGTGGTGCGTGAATATTGATAGTAAGGGCGTGGGTAACCACGCCCTTTTCTTGTGAAAAAATGACAAAAATGCTGCATTTTTCAAAAAATATGCAAAAACATTTGCATTTTTCTTCGGTGCGTGGTATACTATTTGCGCATTATTGGAAAAATGTCAAAATCAACAAAAAACGGAGCAAGTAGCTCCTAAAAATGAAAGGGGTAAAACCAATGTCCAAGAAGTTCGTTTACCTGTTTACCGAAGGCAACGGCACTATGCGTGAGCTGCTGGGCGGCAAGGGTGCAAACCTTGCTGAGATGACCAACATCGGTCTGCCTGTTCCTCAGGGCTTCACCATCACCACCGAGGCTTGTACTCAGTATTATGAGGACGGCCGCAAGATCAATGATGATATCCAGAAGGAGATTCTGGAGTACGTAACCAAGCTGGAAGGCATCACCGGCAAGAAGTTCGGTGACCTGGAGAATCCTCTGCTGGTCTCTGTCCGTTCCGGCGCCCGTGCCTCTATGCCCGGTATGATGGATACCATTCTGAACCTGGGTCTGAACGAGGATGTTGTGAATGTTCTGGCTACCAAGTCCGGCAATCCCCGCTGGGCGTGGGACTGCTACCGCCGCTTTATCCAGATGTACTCCGATGTCGTTATGGAAGTCGGCAAGAAGTACTTCGAGGCTCTCATTGACCAGATGAAGGAGCGCAAGGGCGTGAAGCAGGATGTGGAGCTGACCGCTGAGGACCTGAAGGAGCTGGCAGGCCAGTTCAAGGCTGAGTACAAGGCAAAGCTGGGCGTCGAATTCCCCACCGATCCTGTGGAGCAGCTGATGGGCGCTGTCAAGGCCGTGTTCCGCAGCTGGGACAACCCCCGTGCCAATATCTACCGCCGTGAGAACGATATCCCCTACTCCTGGGGCACTGCTGTTAATGTCCAGTCCATGGCCTTCGGCAATATGGGCGACGACTGCGGCACCGGCGTTGCTTTCACCCGTGACCCCGCTACCGGCGCAAAGGGTCTGATGGGCGAGTTCCTGACCAATGCACAGGGCGAGGATGTTGTTGCCGGTGTCCGTACTCCTATGCCCATCTCCGAGATGGCTGACAAGTTCCCCGAGGCCTTCAAGCAGTTCCAGGAGGTTTGCCAGATCCTGGAGAACCACTACCGCGATATGCAGGATATGGAGTTCACCGTTGAGAACGGCAAGCTGTATATGCTGCAGACCCGTAACGGCAAGCGTACCGCGCCTGCTGCTCTGAAGATCGCCTGCGACCTGGTGGACGAGGGTATGATCGACGAGAAGAAGGCTGTTGCTATGATCGAGCCCCGTAACCTGGACACCCTGCTGCATCCCCAGTTCGATGCAAAGGCTCTGAAGGCTGCTGAGCCCATCGGCAAGGCTCTGCCCGCTTCCCCCGGCGCTGCTGCCGGTAAGATCGTCTTCACCGCTGAGGATGCCAAGGAATGGGCTGCCCGGGGTGAGAAGGTGGTCCTGGTCCGTCTGGAGACCTCTCCTGAGGACATCGAGGGTATGATGGCTGCACAGGGCATCCTGACCGTTCGCGGCGGTATGACCTCTCACGCTGCCGTTGTTGCCCGTGGTATGGGTACCTGCTGCGTTTCCGGCTGCACCGAGATCGCTATGGACGAGGAGAACAAGGTGTTCACTCTGGCAGGCAAGACCTTCCACGAGGGTGACGAGCTGTCTCTGGATGGCTCCACCGGTAACATCTACGACGGCATCATCGCTACCAAGGAAGCTGAGATCGCCGGTGAGTTCGGCCGCATTATGGCTTGGGCTGACCAGTACCGTACTCTGAAGGTCCGTACCAATGCTGACTCCCCCCGTGATGCCAAGAAGGCTCGCGAGCTGGGCGCAGAAGGCATCGGCCTGTGC
>JAZNZZ010000211.1:0-5220 GCA_045595205.1 Faecousia sp. | reverse complement strand
TGACTCAGCTGAGAATTGCTGAGACAGCGGCTTCTTTTTATTTAATCCCGGTACTTTTTTACGATACTGGGGGTCACGCCCGTATAACGGTTAAAGAGCTTGCTGAAATATTTTATATCCGAAATGCCCACAAGCTCTGCCACCTCCCCAACGGTATAGCTGCCGGTTTTCAGCAGCTCTACCGCTTTTTGCATCCGCAGCTTGTTGCGGTACTCCACCGGTGTCATACCCAGGCATTCGGAAAAGATCCGGCGAAACCGTCCTGTGGACAGACCGCACGCCTGTGCCAGCCGGTCAATGGAAAAATCCTCGGTGTAATTATTTTGCAGGTAGCTGACCCCGGGCTTGATCTTCCGGCTTTGGGCATCCAGCTCTGAACGGTTGGTATCCCGCGCCATCTCACACAGCAGCTTAAAGGAAAGCGACAGCCTTTCCAGCCAGTCAAAAGGGCCGGTGGCATCAGCCTTGTCCGCCAGCTCCTCCAACAGTCCCCGGTATGACCCGTGGGCATCGTGAAAGAGGATCCCGGGTGTTTCTTCAAAGCGGATGGGATCTCCCCCGGCATCGTGAAGCAGCAGATCGATCACCATAAATTCCGAATCCACCAGCCATCGGGATCGGTATGCCGTTTCTCCGGGCAGGTACACCATATCCCTGTCCCCTGCCTGCAGCTGCTTATCCTCCAGAAAAAAGCAGCCTGTTCCGTTTGTAATGTACACGAAGCGCTCCACCGGTGCCGGGTGCATAATATACTGGTGCTCTGCAGGCCGTGAATAGGTGGTAATACGAAGCTCCAGCAGAGACAGCTGGCTGATGCACGCGTGTGCAAGATCCATCATTTTCATCCGTTTCACCCCCCTTTCAGTATAACACCCTGCAAATTAGCTGTCAATTTTTTCTTTTTTATGTTCGTTTTTTACGAATAAAAAAAGACATCCTCTCGGCAATGCCATTAAGTTAAGCGTGTCATCCTGAGCACAGCGAAGGAGCTCCATTGTATTTTGAAGGAGATTCTTCGTCCCCTTCGACTACGCTCAGGGTCCTCAGAATGACACTTTAATCGTTAACTTAATAACATTGATCCTCTCAGATGTCTTTTTTAGGCGTCAGTTCTTAATTAGGGCTTTGATTTTGGGCCAGAGATTACAAAAGTAGAACTCGTATCCGGTATCGTTGGGATGGAGTCCCGCATCGGCATAGTATTGCAGCTCGTGGGGAACCAGATCAATGCCGGGGATCACTGTGACATTTGGAAAATCCCCGGTGATCGCGAGAATATTTTGCTCGATGGCAGAGAGAGGACCCATTTTCCGCTCGCGCGTATTCTGATCGTTCCGCCAAATGGGGGAAATCACAAACACCTGCGCCCGGGGGTAATTCTGCGCGATGACCTCCATCATTTGACGGTACTTCTCTGCAAAGAAGGCTTCCTCGTGCCGGTCCCAATCGTTACTGCCGTATGCCACCAAAACATAGTCCGGATCGTAGGGACTCTCTGTCCGGACCATCTCGGGGAAGCTGGTCGTTCCGGCAATGGCTTTATTTCGCACCTGCACCCCCATCGCCCGCGCCAGCCGCGGAATATAGTGATTGCAGGTATAACGCACAGTGTTGCCGTGGGTAATGGAATCCCCGTATACCAGCAGCTTTTTTGCGGGGAGCATTGGGGTCATACCGGCGCCCTCATCCAGGGAAAGCGCCTCCACTGTAACGGCGACAGACCAGGGGAAATACAGGCAAACATCTTTTTCACCGGGCCCCAGTGTGAAGGTCTTCTCATAGGTACCCAGTGCATAAGAATCCGTATCTGTTCCGTGGGAAAAATTATCCAGAGAGTCCGTATGTACGCCATCGACAAACAAATCAAAGGAAAAATGATCGCTGGCAGAACCTTTTGACACAGTGGTACGCAGAAAAAGCGTGCTGCTGTCCGTCCGGAAAGAAAGCTGAATACCGGCAGAGGATAACATCTTTTCTGCAAGCAACCGCACCCGGGGCTGATACAGATCCCTCTGCTCCCGGTTGAAGCGATAAAAGCGGATGCCGTTTTCTGCTTGCTCTATTTCAACTGCGCCGGTGGTGATGGCCTTTATCTGTTCAAATGTAAGCTGCATTTTCACACCCCTTTAGCCGGGAAAGGGTTCTGCAATATAGCGGTCCACCAGCTGCTGAAGACCATCCATATCCGCAGGAGATCCAAAGATCTCGATAAAATTTGTATAGGGTTCGTAAGTGTATTTCTTTGCTTTATAGGCCGCAAGATTGAATCTTGTATCAATGGTTTCATCGCTGCAGAAATCGTAAGGCAGTCCCACGGCACTGTCACCGGTGATGGCACAGTAGATCATCAAGGCGGTTATATAGCCTGACAGCACATTTTGATGGAAGCCGTCCTTTTCGCTGACACTCACAACAAAGCTGTTTTTGATATACTGCTGGGTCGCGTTGGGGACCTGAACCGTGCCATCCATAATGTCCGTAACCATTTTACCCCAATTGCACACAGTGAGCTTACTGCGGTCGATCTCCGGCAGTCTGGAGGCCCAGGCAAAATTATGGGTGTATGCCATATGGGGAACAGCAAGAATGAACTGCACATTGGGGTTGACCTCGAGGAACAGATCCATCATAGGCTGCAGATACTCCTGCATATTGACATCGTGATCCTTTTCGTAGGGGGTGAACACCACATAATCGTAATACCGGTCTGTCAGGTAGGAAAGGTGATCCACACCGAGGCAGGTATCCCGGGTGCAGGTATTGCCCAGGGTCTCAAACAGGGAATGGTCACCGAAGGCCCAGTCTGTTACAGAAACCTCTGCGCCCTGTGACTTGCAAAGCTGATAAAAATAGCCCCGGTCATTATTCCGCTGCTCCTGTGTCAGCACATCCGTGCCGTCCCGCAGAACCATATGACCGTAGAAGCATAGGGAATTACCAACAATAAGCACTTTCTTTCCGTCCAGCTTCTCCACAGCGGCCTTGGATACGGCAGGTCCCGTGGTGGTGTCGGTTTCAGCAGGTTCTTTTGCGCCGGTACAGCCGAAGCAGCCAACCAGACAAACAAGCGCAGCCATCAACGCCACAATTCTTTTTGCTTTCATCGTTTCGTCTCCTTTTTGGTATGAATAATATAGATCGATCGTATCTTGAATACAAGCTCATTGTAATACCGCAGCCAGCAAAATTGGTATTTAAAAAGTGTGATAAACATTTAGAACTTTTAAATATCAGACTTGTATATGAACGATATTCTGTTATAATAAAAGCGGAGGTGGCAAGCTATGACATTTCAACAATTGCAGTATTTGCTGGCAGTGAACCGAAACGGCTCTTTATCCCTGGCGGCAAAGGAGCTGTTTATCACCCAGTCTGCAGTCAGTAACACCCTTGCCGCATTGGAAAAGGAACTGAACTGCCGGATCTTCATACGAAGCGCCTACGGTCTGACACTCACACCGGAGGGAAAGCGGATCATCTCCTACGCAAAGCGGATCTGCGAAAACTACAGCTTGCTGACCAGTGCAGCAAAGCCCTGTCGTCCGCAGCTTCGTGTCTCTGCACCAAACTATGCTCCGACTTGCAATGCATTTTCCCGGATCCTTGATGAGTACAAGGATCGGGACGATGTGGAGTTTTCCTTTAACGATCATTCAAGCGTAGGGTTTTATGACCGGCTGCTGCAGGGGCACTCCGATATTTCCGTTGCTTTGACGATCTCCGTTTATGACCGGTCTGTCTCAGAACAGGTCCGGGAGAAAAAACTCCTGCGGGAAAAGCTTTGCGTGATCCCCGCAGCGATCTGCATTGGTCCCGGGCATCGTCTGTACACAGCCAAGGATCCGAAGCCACAGGATTTTGCAGATGACCGCCTGTTGATCACACCGGAGCAGCAGGTCTCTGCGATCCGTTCACTGCTGGCATATGTCCCCATCAACCAAAGCAAGCTGCTGGTATGCGGAATGTCTTCGCTGCGAAAGGAAATATTGCAGAAGGGTCAGGCTTATGCGATCCGGCATCTGCCCGGACAGGCAGTGCGGGAGAAGGAAGCTCTGAGATACATACCCATCCCGGGCTTGACCTTCATTATCGCTGCCTATACCGACCCCATCCGCCCTATGACCCCGGAGGTCACCCGATATCTGGAGCTGCTGCGGGAGGAGATCCGTCTGTCCTACGATAAATGGTACGAGACGCGATCAGAAAACGGAAAAGCTGACTGATGCACGGGTGTGCCAGCTCCAATAATTTCATCCGTTTCATCCCCTCCTTTGGAAAGCAACCTGTGAAATAGCGTTATTTTCTTTTTGTTTTATGTTCGTTTTTTACGAATAAAGGCTCTGATCGTCCCTTTTCACAAAAAAACAGGGATGGTATAATTGTGGTCGTAAAAAACAAAAAGGAGTTCTGAATATGGACAATCAGCTTACCCTGAAAATCAAAGAGTTCGCATACAGCATCGGTGCGGATCTGGTGGGCATCGCCAATGTGGAGCGCTACGAAAACGCCCCCATCCAAATGAGTCCCCAGGGCATTCTGCCTACAGCAAAGTCCGTTGTTGTTTGCGCCATCCATCACCCGGATGCCGCCATTGAGCTGGACGGCGAGATCCACCCTCAGGTCATCGGACCTTACCGCGTGCAGTACACTATGAACAACAAGCTGGACTATATGTCCTTTGCCATTGCCCGTATGCTGGATTCCCTGGGTCACAAGGCCGTGCCCATTGCCAGCTCCAACATCTGGCGCTACCGCGGCTACAAGGAGCTGGATGCCACCTTTGCGCCGGACATCAGCCACATCTACAGCGGTGTCTGCGCCGGTCTGGGTGAGCTTGGCTGGAACGGGCTTTGCATCACCCCCGAATACGGTGCCCGAAACCGTTTCGTCTCCATCATCACCGATGCAGAGCTGACCCCTACCCCTATGTACAACGGTCCCAAGCTTTGCGATATGTGCGGTGAGTGCATCCGCAAGTGCCCCACCAACGCCTACCGCAAGGAGGTAAACGGCAAGAAAAATGTGGTGGTAGAGGGCAAGGATCATATTTTCTGCAACAAAAACCTGTGGCGCTGCGCCTGGGGTGAGCATTTCAATCTGGATCTGGATCTTCCCATCCCCGAAAAGGTGGACGAAAAGGTACTTTTGGAGAACATTGCCCAGCACGGCGCCAGAGTGGGTGCCTTCGGTGTTTGCCTGAAGGTGTGTCTGCCCAAGCAT
>JAZNZZ010000210.1:0-2743 GCA_045595205.1 Faecousia sp. | reverse complement strand
CGGAATGCATATATGCATTCCCTACAGCGCTTCAAATTGGAATTTACGGTTTTTGTTGTTTTGCGTATTCTTTTGGTGTTATTCCTGTGTGCTCCTTGAATTTTTTGAAAAACAGGCACTCACTGCGAAAGCCGGAAAGCTCCGCAACCTCGCTTACCGGAAGGTCTTCTTTCAACAGTCTTTGTGCCGATTCGATCCGAATAGCGGTCAGATATTCCACAATGGATTTCCCGGTGTACTGCCGGAAAACGGCGCTGAGATAATTGGGGTGCAGATGGCAAAACTCTGCCACCTCCGGGATGCTGATTTTCTTCGAGTGGTGATTGTGAAGATACCGCATACACAGCTTCACACCCTCGTGTCCGGGATCGGGAATGGGTGTTTCCTCGGAAATGACCCGGCAGTGAGGCATCAAGGCAAGGCATATATTCAGCAGAACAGACAGACGGTGCTGCTTGAAATCCTTTTCATAGATGCGACAGCTTTCCAGCCGCATCAGCTGTTCGTATACCTCGTCATAAGCAGGATGACCCGGCTGCAGCAGGTGGGGCAGCTCCAGCCGTTCCTCCATCAAAGGCTCCACAAAATTCTTTTGGAAATAGTGGGTTGGGTGCATACGGATGGCATCGGGATAAAACACAACGGTATGGACGCGGCAATCCGAAGAAAATGCCACCCGCTGGTGCGTCAGGTTGGCAGAGATGATAAAAATGTCACCGGCGTAAAAAATGGTCTGGGTTTGCCCCAGCTGCATGGTGACGCTGCCGCTGACCACCAGGGTGATCTCCGTTTCCCGATGGAACTCTGCATTCTTCGACCACTTTTTCATATTCTGGTTGGCAATGCCAATGTAGGTGGCAACCGGCAGATCCGGTGTGCCTCTGCGCCAATAGCTTTTCTTAATTTCCATGGCTTATATCACCTTATAAAAACATAGTTATTCCTTTGAATAATATATTGTTATCATAATAATAGCATATTATAATCAATTTATCAATTCACAATTCCAATTTATCTTCCTGTCATTCTGAGCGAAGTGAAGAATCCCCATATTAAATGGTACGCATTACGGGCGGAGATTCTTCGTCGCGTCGCTCCTCAGAATGACACGCTATACGGAGAGGCAAATTGGAATATGAAGGGAGCAAATGATTATGAAACGGTTTTTAAGTTTGCTGATCGCATTTGTTATGGTGCTGTCTATGGTGCCGGCTGTCAGCTTCGCTGCAGAAGTGCGGACAGTGTACTTAGACCCCACCGCCGGTGCAGATACCAATGACGGTCTGGAAGAAGCAGCACCTGTTCAGTCTGTAGCGGCTGCTTACGGGGCACTGGATGGTGCAGACGAGGGCAATATTATTCTGCTCAGCACCCTGACTTTCACAGAAGCTACCACCTTCCCGGCCTGTGAGATCCCCGTCACCATCACCGGTGGTGCCATTTCTGCCGCCGACCATATCTACTTTTCCGGTGACACCACCCTGGACGATATGACTTTGACTTTGTCCACATCCAGTACCACCACCTATATTTCCTCCGAAGGTCATGACTTGACCATCGGCGAGGGCATTACCTGCACCAACACCGGCGCTGCCCGTTTTTGCCTCACCACCTGCTATGGAGCAGGCAGCAACGGGGATGCTACCCTGACGGTGAAGGCCGGTAACTGGCGGAACATCTTCCTGGCAGGCTACAAGTCGGAAAACACCGGTAACGCGACATTGATCCTGACCGGCGGCGATGTGTACAACCTGCTTGCTCCTACCTTCTCCGGCAGCATCACCGGCAATACCACCATGTATATTTCCGGTCTGACGGGCAAGGGTACTGTCTGTATGGCACCCAATGAGACCGGTGTGATCACCGGCAATGTGGACCTGACCCTGGGTGACGGTGTTACCAACAAGATCCGCGTCAAGCGTTATTACCGAAATGCCACAGTAACCGGCACTGCCACGGTCACCGTTGACGGCGACTGCTCCGGCCTTTCCGCCATCGTGCACGAGGGTACCGGCGATGGCACCATTAACAACACCCGTCTGGTGCTGAAAAGCGGTAAGCTCGATGTGACCCCCTGTGCCTTTGATGAGGTATCTCTGGAGATCCCCGCCGGCAAGACGCTGACCCTGACGGACTGTGACATTACCGCCGACACCGTCAACAGTCAGGGCACTCTGGTATTTTCCGGTGCGGCATCCCTGACCGCCGACAGCATCACCGACAGCCTTGCCTGTAATATTTCCGGTACTCCCGAAGCCGGACACACCTATGTGACTGCTCCGGCAGGCTCCGCTGTTTCCTTCCCGGCATCCACCGGTGTCACAGAAACAGACGGTGTGTGGCAAGCTCCTGGTGCCTTTGACGAAAGCACCTTCCAGGGCCTGGTGGTCCGGGCAGAAGCAGGTGTGACCGTTACCTTATACTCCCAGTATAAGGCAAACACCGGCGAGAAGCAGACCCCTACCCACACCGTTGAGGAAGACGGCTGGGTATCCTATTATTACGAAGGTGCTTCCGGTGCTTACCGCTGTGTTGCAAACCGCACCGGCTACTACAAGCTGACCAAAAATATCTATATGTCCGCAGCCGAGTCAGCCACCTGTACCGAGTATATCGTTACTATGCAGGTCCGTGCCGGCGGCACTGCCACCGATAGCTGGGAGCCTTCCTCCTATCAGGAATACACCGATGAAATGCTGGCGCTGAATGCCCACAACACGGATATTTCCCAGTGGCCGGACTA
>JAZNZZ010000209.1:0-5075 GCA_045595205.1 Faecousia sp. | reverse complement strand
CTCATTGACGAAGCCCGTACCCCTCTGATCATCTCCGGCCGTGGAGAGGCATCCTCTCAGCTCTATGCCCAGGCTGACAGCCTGGTTGCCCGGATGAAGAAAATGGTCTTTGCCGACACCGACGATAAGCAGGCACAGGATGACTTCAACTGCGACTACATCGTAAACGAGAAGGATCGGGTTGCCACCCTGACCGCCTCCGGTATCAGAAAGGTGGAGGAATTCTTCGGCATTGAGAACCTGGCTGATGCAGAGAATACCACCATCAACCACCATGTGAACCAGGCGCTCAAGGCCCGGGGCATTATGAAGCGGGATATTGACTATGTGATCAAAGACGGCGAGATCATCATCGTGGACGAGTTCACCGGCCGACTGATGTACGGCAGACGGTACAACGAGGGTCTGCACCAGGCAATCGAGGCCAAGGAGCGTGTCACCGTGGCAAGCGAGAGCAAGACCCTTGCCACCATCACCTTCCAGAACTTCTTCCGTCTGTATGACAAGCTCTCCGGTATGACCGGTACGGCACTGACCGAGGCAGACGAATTTGCCGCCATCTACCGGCTGGATGTGGTGGAGATCCCCACCAACCGGGAGGTTGCCAGGATCGACCACACCGATGTGGTGTACAAGACCGAGGCGGGCAAGTACCGCGCCATCGTGGAGCAGGTGAAGGCCTGCCACGAAAAGGGTCAGCCTGTGCTGGTGGGTACGGTTTCCGTGGAGCGCAGTGAGCTTTTGAGCAAGCTCCTGAAGAAGGAGCATATCCCCCACAATGTGCTCAACGCCAAGTTCCACGAGCAGGAGGCACACATCGTTGCCCAGGCAGGTAAGCTGGGCGCTGTCACCATTGCCACCAATATGGCAGGCCGTGGTACGGATATCGTGCTGGGCGGCAACGCAGAGCATATGGCAATGACAGAGCTTCGGAAGGAGGACATCCCCGAGGCGCTGCTGGCAGAGGCAAATGCCTACTCCGAAACAAGCGATCCTGAGATCCTGGCACTGCGTAGCCGCTACAAGGCACTTTACGAGAAGCATAAAAACGAGATCGCCTCTGAGGCAGAGGCGGTGAGGTCTGCCGGCGGTCTTTTCATCATCGGCACAGAGCGCCACGAGTCCCGCCGTATTGATAACCAGCTCCGGGGCCGTGCAGGCCGTCAGGGTGACCCCGGCGAGAGCCGCTTCTACCTGAGTCTGGAGGACGATCTGATGCGTCTGTTCTCCTCCGGAAGAGTAATGGGTATGATGGACACGCTGGGTCTGGACGAGGATACCCCCATCGATGCCAAGATCCTCTCCGGTGCAGTGGAAAATGCCCAGAAGAGTGTGGAAAGCCGGAACTTCCGCGCCCGTAAGAGCGTGCTGGAGTATGACAATGTGATGAACACCCAGCGTGAGGTGATCTATGCCCAGCGGCAGAAGGTCCTCTCCGGCGAGGATCTGCAGGAGTCTATGCTCACGATGCTCCGGGAGATGGTGGATTCCAATGTTGCCGGGATCCTCAGTGCCACCGGCGGTGTTGCCGACGAGGACACCTTCCGGGAGGTCCTTGCCAAGTTCCAGGGCATCTTCTTCCCCAGAGGCGCTTTGGAGGGTGGTGTAGGTCAGTCCGCACAGGAGCTGTCCGACCGCATCTACGAGCTTGCGCTGCAGACCTACGAGGCAAAGGAGGCCGGCTACGGCGCACCCCTGATGCGGGAGCTGGAGCGTGTGGTGATGCTCCGGGTGGTGGACGAATACTGGATGGACAACATCGATGCCATGGATGACCTGAAGCAGGGCATCGGTCTGCGGGCCTACGGTCAGCACGATCCTGTCATTGCCTACAAGGAAGAGGGCTTCCAGATGTTCGAGGCAATGATCAATGCCATCCGGGAGGAGACGGTGCGCCGTCTGTTCCTGTCTGAGATCCGGGTCAATCAGGAGCTGAAGCGGGAAAAGGTGGCAAAGGAGACCTCCGCCGCCGGTGCCGGTGACGGCAGTGTGAAAAAGCAGCCGGTGAAAAAATCCGAAGCTGCCAAGGTGGGTCCCAACGATCCCTGTCCCTGCGGCAGCGGCAAAAAGTATAAAAAGTGCTGTATGCAGAAGGACAAGGCGGAAAGTATGTGATCCCCGCAAAGTCGTAGGGAACGGATTTATCCGTTCCGGGTGATTTGCTACGCAAATCACCATTGCCTGCGGCAATGCGGGATGCATATATGCATTCCCTACAGCCCGCCAAATTTCAATTTATCGCGCTGTCTATCGATCAACACCGTAGGTGTGAACTGTGTTCGCCCGCTCTAAAACACATTGGTACACAACGACGGGCGAACACAGTTGGCCCCTACGACATCTTAATGGGACAGCCCGCTAAATTGGAATTAAACTATGCCTTCTTCTGGAGTTTCTATGATCAAAACAGTCACTTCGGGTGCCTTGGAGTACCTGATCTCCGAAAATATTAAAGTGCCCCATTGCTTCACCACCCGGCTGGGGGGTGTCAGTGAGGGACACCTTTCTTCCTTGAACATCGGCACCCACCGGGGAGACGATCCCAAAAATGTGGAGCAAAACTTCACCGTTTTGGGAAACGCCCTTGGGTTCGACCCCAAAAAGCTGGTGCTCACAAAGCAGACCCACACGGACAAGGTCTTTGCCGTGGGGGAGGCGCAGCACGGTGCCGGTCTTTTTGCCCCGGAGCTTCCGGAATGTGACGGTCTCATCACCAACACCCCGGGTACTGCCCTTGTGGTATTCACCGCCGACTGCACCCCCATTTTGCTGTATGACCCGGTCACCGGGGCAGTGGGTGCTGTTCACGCAGGCTGGCGGGGCACTGCCGCCTCCATTGGAGAAAAGGCGGTGCTGGCAATGTGCCGGGAATTCGGCTGCAGGGCGGAAAACATCCGCGCCGCCATCGGTCCCAACATTGCTTTCTGCTGCTTTGAAACCGACGAAGATGTGCCCAAAGCACTGCTCTCTCAGTACGGAAACGGGGCAGAGTCCTTCATCCGTTCTGTGGGGAACAAATATTATCCCGACTTAAAAAGCATCAACGCCCTTTCCCTGCACCGGGCAGGGGTAAGGGACATGGAAATTGCAGCAAACTGCACCTTCTGCGAAAAGGACCGCTTCTGGTCACACCGCAGAACAGGAGCGCTCCGCGGCTCTCAGGGTGCGATCATCGTATGCAGGAAGGAGCGAGCATTGTGAAACGCACATTGGCGATTCTGTTGGTCCTGTGCCTTATGGCAGGTCTTGCAGGCTGCGGCGGCAGCGGGGATGCCTATGTCCCCACCGGCGACGGTCTGACCTGGGACGAGGATTACACCGGTCCTACCTATGCCCCTCCCGGCAGCGCGGAGGAGCAGAAGCTGACCCTGACCTGGTATCCCGACCGGTCTATGAATCCCTATATCTGTACGGATTTTACCAATCAGGCACTGTTTTCCCTTGTGTATCAGGGACTTTTCGCCACGGACCGGAATTACAATGTAGAGCCGGTGCTGTGCAAAAGCTTCCGTATGTCCAAGGATATGAAGACCTACACCTTCTACCCTGAAACAAATGCCACCTTCTCCGACGGCTCACGGCTGACGGCGCAGGATGTGCTGGACAGTCTTCTGGCTGCCAAGAACAGCGTAAGCTACAGCGGACGTTTCTTCCATGTGGACAACATCCTCCTGTCCCAGGACGGGGGCGTTACGGTGATCATGGATACCGCGTATGAAAATCTTCCCATTTTGCTGGATGTGCCCATTTTAAAGTCCACCCAGCTTCAGGAGGACATCCCCGCAGGCACAGGTCCTTACCGGATGGAGGGCAGCGGCGCTTCGGCGGTGCTGCGCCGGCGCACCGACTGGTGGTGCAAGGCGGTAATGACCGTCACTGCCCCGGTGATCTCCCTGCTGGTGGCAGAGTCTGCTACCCAGATCCGGGACACCTTTGAGTTTGAGGATCTGGACCTTGTGTATGCTGACCCCGGCTCTGACCGCTACGCGGACTACCGCTGCGACTACGAGGTGTGGGACAGCGAAAACGGCATTTTCCTGTTCCTTGCCTGCAATATGAACATTGGCGTGTTCACCGATCCTGCCATTCGGGCGGCACTGCCCAAGGCGGTGGACCGGGACACTCTGGCTGCCACCCACTACCGGGGCTTTGCCCGGACAGCCACCCTCCCTGCCTCCCCCCAGTCCCCCTGCTACAATCAGACCCTTGCCTCCCGCTATGCTTATGACGGCGGTGCAGCTTTGAAGCAGGCATATGCCGATGCCCAGCTGCCCCCGGAGACTGTGGTGAAGCTGCTGGTGAATGTGGATGACAGCCTCCGCACCCGGGTAGCAAGAGATATTGCGGATCAGCTACGGGAATGCGGTATGACCGTGGAGATCGTGGCGCTGGATTCGGAAAACTACCGGTATTATCTGAGAATGGGCTGGTTCGACCTGTATCTGGGACAGACAAAGCTCTCCCCCAATATGGATCTGACCCCCTTCTTCCACAGAAACGGTGCTACCAGCTGGGGCGGTGTGGATTCCGTGTCCCTGTATACCCTTTGTCTGGATTCCCTTGCCAACCACGGCAACTTCTACACCCTCCACCAGAATGTAATGGATGACGGGCGGCTGTGTCCCATCCTGTTCCGCAGCTACGCAGTATACGCCACAAGAGGTCTGCTCACCTCCCTGACCCCCAGCCGGGACAATGTGTTCTATTACTCCCTGGGCAGGACCATGGAAAAGGCGCAATTAAAAGACGAAGCATAACAAACACAGTGTCATTCTGAGGACCCTGAGCGTAGTCGAAGGGGACGAAGAATCTCCTGCAAAGACGATGGAGATCCTTCTTTTTCTGTAGGGACCGGCGTCGACGGTCCAAGTTGAGAATTGAGAATTGAGAATTGAGAATTGAGAGTTGAGAGTTGAGAGTTGAGAGTTGAGAGTTGACAGGGGAATGCAAATTCGTATTTATCTTCCTGTCACCCCCGTTGTCATTGCGAACCAGTGACCTATGTCACTGGTGTGGCAATCCGTAAAGTAAGTATTTGGAACGGATTCCCACGCCAGTGTGTGCACTGGCTCGGA
>JAZNZZ010000208.1:0-6589 GCA_045595205.1 Faecousia sp. | reverse complement strand
CGTTCAGTACAATCCTCCGTGTCATTCCGAGCCAGTGCACACACTGGCGTGGGAATCCGTTCCAAATACTTACTTTACGGATTGCCACACCAGTGATTATGTTAATGTATGATTGCCACTGGCAATCATAATCATTTTAATTCGCTGCGCGACGCGCCGCGGTCACTGGTTCGCAATGACAACGGGGGTGACAGGAAGCTGTCAATCAGGACCGTCGAGGACGCCGGTCCCTACAAACAGGATTTCCAACAGAACGCTAAATTGAAATTTGCAACGCGGTGTGGTGTATCGTTACCGAGCGCTTTTTCTGACGATTTATTCCGCACTGTGCACGAGGAGCCCGCGGGCGCTTGCCCGCTAAATTGGAATTTGAAAGAAAAAGCCGGAGGTGGGGATTTCCCATCTCCGGCTTGTTGTTTAGAACCAGGATTCTATGTTGTGGGTCTCAACGAAGCTATTAAAGGCGTCGGGGTATTGTTCTTTCACCAGAAGCAGAATATCATACAGGCTGTAGGCAATGTTTTCGTTACTTGTGAGCACAGTGCCGTCCTTCAGCTTGACATAGGAGGCGGCATAGATGTCCGCAATCGCCCGGTCGGCATCATTTGCATCGCCCTTCAGAATATCCTGAATCACCACGCTGTTTGTGCCGGTAGTATACAGAGTATCCGCATCGGTGGCAAAGTCTGCTCCCGGCAGGTCCGTAAGGCTTACGGCAATACCGGTTTCGATCTCATTCATCAGCACCTCGTCACCCAGGAAGGTGGCGCTGTAGTAAATACCCGCATCACCGGGACGAAGATTGATATGGCTGATACGCTGGCTGAACTTATGGAAGCCACCCCCTGCAGCAATGTAACCCTCAGCTGCTTCAAGTGTACCGGTGACAGTGCCGGTAATCTCTCCGTACTTGCCGTCGGAAACATCGTAATCGTCGGTGGCAGAGTCCTTCACGGTCAAAGTGCCATCCACGGTCAGGTTGCCGGTAATATCGAAGCCGTTCAGATCCAGAGGAAGGGCGGCATCCAGGGTTACATCCTGGGTCACATCTGCACCCAGCTTCAAAACTGCTGCGGCGGTAGTACCGGCAGTCCGTCTGGGGCTGGTGGCACAAACCGGGAACTGGCTCAGATCCACACCGTCTGCGATGATCGTGGCAGTGCCGTGGATAGAGCCCTCCAGGCAGGAGGAGGCATAAGCACCGTTGCCGATGACATTTTTGCCCAGGATCACTGTGGCATCTCCCAAAACAGCACCCTGATTTTTGGTGTCTACATATTCAACAGGACCTGCGTAAATATTGCTGTAGGCAGCAACGGAGGAAACCACAGAAATATCCGTGTCGCGGACAGTCATTTCCAGCGTGCCGATATTACCGCAGTAGGTCGGTGCAATGTTGTTAAAGACTCGGGCACCGGAAATATCCGCCTTTGCCGTGCCGGTGACAGAGCCACGGTAGCCGCCTGCATAAACGGTGCGCCAGATGCCGGAACGGACGGTGATGTCTGTGGAGGCAACTGCCTGGGCATAGTCATAGCTGCCGCCTGCCAGGGTGAAATGGTGCGTGCCCTTGGTGGTCATATTCATCCCTTCGCCGATCACCAGCTTGTGGCCGTTGGCAAGGAAGAAATTGCACGCCTGGGTGTTGTTGATATGGATGGTCATATGGTGGAAGGTGGTATCGCCCTGCAGCTCAAAGGTGCGGGTAGCCTGGGTACTGCCGCCGGTGAAGGTAAAGCCGTCGGAGACAGTCTTGCCGGTGATGACCACAGGGTAGGATGCCACCGGGAGCTTGCTCTGCTTGGCTCCCAGATCATACATACCTGCAATGATCAGGTTGCCGTAAGAGCCTTCCTCGGCACTGGAAAGTGCCGCTTCCATAATGCCGTATGCCTCTTCCAGTGTCTTGACGGCAGTTCCTTCGGTCAGACCGTCATTGGTGTCCGCACCGTTTGTACCGTCTAAGTAAACGGTAACGGCAGTCAGCTCTGCATTGGTCACGGTATAGTCCACAGTGCCGTTTTCGTTCAGGTCACGGACATAGCGGTAGGTATCGGTCACATTCAGATAGCCCCGCTGTGCGGCAGTACCGGAGTAGGAGGAAGCATTGGTGTTGTCCGGCTCCATAAGGCTTCCCAGCACCAGTGCCCGTTCCTGATTCATCGTAAACACATAGCAGCCGGAAGCAAAACGGGTCAGGGTCTCCGCAGAAAGGGTGGCTTCCGTGGTAGTTCCCCCATAACGCTGCAGAGGAAGGGTCGCACCCTGGGGCAGATAGGTGTAGGTAATGCCGTGGCGGTCCATCAGAGTCAGAATGTCTTCTATGCTTTCAAGCTCCGCCGGGATCACATAGGCAGTAGGCGCCACACGGGAACGGGCAACCACATCGTACACAGTGGGATACCGGGTGGGGAAGGTCACCGCGCCGGTTGCCCAGTCCACCAGCTGGCGGTCGGTTTTCAGGAGACCCCAGGCCTCCTTGTCTGCGGCGGTGGTGGTGCGGGAAGTGGTCTGCAGTACAAAGATATCGTCACTTTCATAGGTAGCACCGTTGCGGACAATGGCTGCCCGCTCAGCGGCGATCATAGACTTGACCTCAGAGGCATTCTCGTGCAGGTAATCCAGCAGACCGGTGACAGCCGCCATATGTGCCACTACCCGGCGCTCCATCGCCTCGTTGCCGCCGTAGATGCCACGGGTCTCCATCAGCACATACAGCGATCCGGCGGTGGCAAAGTAGGCATTTGCCATATTGGTATCATTGCCGTTAAGTGCCACGGAGTAATAGAAGCCGCACAGGTCATTTGCCTCCAGTTCCTTGAAGGCGGCATCGTCCATCTCCAGCGCCGTAGTGCGGAACGCATCGGAGTTCATAGGGGTAAAGGAGGTGGACACCTGAATATCACCGGAGTTATTGTTCCAGACGCGCTCGTGACCGTCAAATACCACCTCCGGGTCAAACAGCAGATAGGCACGGATCAGCGCCTGCACCTCACCGGACTGCTGCAGCAGCTGGTCACAGGTGTGGCTGGAGTTGTACAGGGGGCGCTGATACAGCTGGGCACTGTCAGGACTCAGACGGGGGACAATGATCAGGTTCATATTGTCCAGAATGTCCTCGCTGTAGCCCTGCTGCAGGTAGTACATCATAGCCAGTGCGCCTTCGCCGGCGGCAGGCTCGTTGCCGTGGATCTGGGCACGGTAGAGAACATTCAGCCGGCTGTTGCCCAAAATGGCAGCAGCTTCCTCCAGATCTTTGGCAGAGGACAGGTCGGTTTTTGAGAAGATCACCGCAGGGATGTTGTAGTCGAACCGGTCGGATCTCCCCAGAGAGAATACATACATATCATCTGTTTCCCCGTCCAGCGCCGCAATGCAGGCCTCCAGCTCATCGTTGGTGGTCTGCTGCTGGGGATCTCTGCCTTCCTGAAATACGGGGTTCAGAAGCGCGCTTTCATACTTGGGATACATAGATTTATCGGACTTCCAGGCAGATTCCAGCACCTCGTCGGTATGGGAATACATCACAGAGGGAACAAAGCCGTTTTCGCCTTTTTTGTCCAGAGTGATGGTCTCTGCGGTTTTTGTTGCCGCCTCTTCTTCGGACATATAGATGTTCTTATACAGGGTAATGTATCCGCTTTGGGAGGCACGGACATGGTAGCTGCCCTGGGCATTGGGGTAATATCTGTAGGTGTCGCCGTCCACAGTTTCGGTGGCATAGGGCGCAACAAGCGTATACGCCGACTCATCACCACGGGCCCAAATGCCGGTATAGAGGTTGAGCTTTACTGTGGACTTGGACTTAACCACCAAGCCCTTAAAGCCGTCCAGATTCTGTTTACTCCACTGGCCGTTCTGCTCAGTAATGCCGGAATCTTCGGGGAAAGAAATCGCCGAGCCGGAAGGGGCGGTCACATAGGTATGGTTTTCCAAAACCTCCCCGTCAACGGTACAATTCACCGTGCCGGTAACAGCACCTGCCGTCAGAGAAGCTGCACCGGAGAAATTCAGCGTGCCTGCACAGGTCATAGTGTCGGCGGCCAGGTTACAGGCCAGCGTCAGGGTCTTATTCTCGGGGATCTCAATATCCACCGTGCCGAAATCCGTGGGTGCTTTTTGCACTGTGCCGCTTTTCAGCACCAGTCGGCTGCTGCCAACAGTGCCGGTACAGGAGGAGCCGCCCTTACCCTTGAAATTGGTAAAGGTGCCGTCAAAGCCGTCACAGATCACAGTAACCGCACCGGCAATGCTGCCGCTGCCGTTGGAGCCGGCGTACAGGTTCTTAAAGCTTGCACCCTGTCCCAGGGTGACGGTGCAGCTCTTTTTCAGAGTACCGGTGGTGGCGGCACCGGCATAGATAGCACCGGTGACCCTGGCAGTGCCGGAAAAAGACATTTCCACATCGCCGGTGACCGTGCCCGTACGGAGCACTGCCAGATTGGCGGTGGTGCCGCCGGTCATGGTCAGCTTTACATTGCCGTTGGCACCGGTGGTATAGCCGGCGGCATAGACATAGCGGTACTGACCGGACTTTACCGTCAGGTCCGTGCTGTCTGCAATGCCGTTGTTATAATAGCCGCCGGCAAGACAGAAATAGTAAGTACCGTCGGAATTGACAAAGGGAACGATGGTCACACCCTCGTCCATAGTCAGCTTGTGACCGCCGCCGCAGATGGTTGTACCGGTGCTGGCCTTTGTCAGGGTGAGAGAAATATTTTTAAAGGTGGTCTCACCTGCCATAACGATATGGGAATTGCTGGAAATACCCTCTGCACCGGTTTTGGAGGTGATGGTCACAGGGTGAGCACAGGCAGGCAGGGTCTTGACTGCGGTGTAGTCAACCGTACCCAGCATCACCACTGTGCCGCCGGCCTCCTGCAAAAGGGCATAGGCAGCCTCCAGATCCTGCACAGGTGCAGCCTCCGTGCCGCTGTTTTCGTTGCTGCCATTTTGGGGGTCTACATACACCGTCACCGGCTCAGCCGCAAAGACGGTAAACGCAGGCACCATTGACAGCACCAGAATGATCGCCGTAAACAAACTCAAACATCGTTTCATAACACAGTTCTCCTTTGTATTGGGTTGATATTTTTATTATAATGTGATATAAATACAAAGAATGGTTCTATATTAAGGTAAATTTGTATTATATTAAGAAAAGAGATGCCTATGAAAGCTTCCAACGGTTTCTATCGAAAAGCCACCGCCGACTGTCCTCTTTCCTTATATTATTTTACACCGACCCATATTGACGACAAGCCGGCACCCCTGCATCGCAGTAATGCATTTATGATCCTGCTGATGCATACCGGGGAATTGGAGTTTCACGCCTCCGGCGGTATGGTCACACTGACGGCGGGGGATATTCTCCTTGTGCCGCCCCGAAAGCTGCAGGCTTTCCGCTCCACCAATATGCAAACCGGCTACACCCTGCTCTGCCTGAATCCCCGCCTGTTCTCTTTTTCTCCGTCCCATTTTTTCATCCGGGAGTTTTGGCAGCCTCTGCAAAGCGGACAGCTGCGCCTGCCCCAGCTGCTGCATCCCGGTGAAGACCTGCACAGGGCGCTTCTGACCCAAATGCAGCGGCTGGATGTAAAAAAAGAGGGAACAGCAGACTATACCATGGAGCTTTTGGATATCGCTATGAATATATGCACAGCATTGTTTCCTTACTGCACCCGGGGTGAAGCAGACCCGGAGCTTGCGGGCTCTGACGGTCAGTCCGTCAGCCAAAAATGTATGCAATATATCCGGAACCACTATCAGGAGAAGATCACACTGGAGGACATTGCCCACTATGTGCACCTGCACCCCAACTATCTGTGTGCCCTCTTTCGGGAACAA
The DNA here is from genome assembly GCA_045595205.1 of Faecousia sp. GTDB lineage: Bacteria > Bacillota > Clostridia > Oscillospirales > Oscillospiraceae > Faecousia. The sequence goes on along the minus strand of JAZNZZ010000208.1, from coordinate 742 downwards.
ACCGGAAAAACGGTTTTTGAGCAGCTGATCTGGCAGCGCGTCCACGAGGCCTCCAAGATGCTGCGGGGCACGAATCTGCCCATCAGCCAAATCTCTGCCCGCTGTGGATTTCAGAGTCCCGGTTTCTTTTCCCGAAAATTCAACGAGCTCCTGGGTATGACACCCACAGCCTGCCGCAAGCAAAGTCGAAAGTCGTAAAAGAAAAATAACTTCCAATTTATCGTACACACATCGTAGGGAACGGATATATCCGTTCCGCGTGATTTGCTGGGCAAATCACCATTGCCTACGGCAATGCGGAATGCATATATGCATTCCCTACAGAAATATGAAAGAGAAAGCCGGAGGTGGGGATTTCCCATCTCCGGCTTGTTGTTTAGAACCAAGATTCTATGTTGTGGGTTTCTACAAAGCTTTCAAAGGCATCGGGGTATTGTTCTTTCACCAGAAGCAGAACATCGTACAGGCTGTAGGCAATGTTTTCGTTACTTGTCAGCACAGTGCCGTCCTTCAGCTTGACATAGGAGGCGGCATAGATGTCGGCAATCGCCCGGTCGGCATCATTTGCATCGCCCTTCAGAATATCCTGAATCACCACGCTGTTTGTGCCGGCACAGTACAGCGTATCTGCATCGGTGGCAAAGTCTGCTCCCGGCAGGTCCGTAAGGCTTACGGCAATACCGGTTTCGATCTCGTTCATCAGCACCTCGTCACCCAGGAAGGTGGCGCTGTAGTAAATACC
>JAZNZZ010000207.1:0-4716 GCA_045595205.1 Faecousia sp. | reverse complement strand
GTGCCCTTCTTAGCAGCATACTCCTCGTCAGACATCTTCAGGATCTGGATGCCCAGAATGATGCCCTTGATCATATTGATGATAGCAATGATGCCACAGGTGACCACGCCGAGAACGATACGCAGAATGCCGGTCTTGACCTGGCCCTGCATAAAGCTGGGGATACCGTAGCTGTTGAACAGGATCATCATAATGCCGAACAGAGTCTTGTTATTCATATTGAGTTTACCTCCTAAAAAAATTTGGACACTTATATTATATCAAGTGCTTAACTAATGTCAAGAGCAAAAACCTTATTTTTCAACAAGTTTTGCTGTTCTGCTCCTCATTCGTGTATGCACACGGTCCAAAAAAGGAAAGCACAAAAATAGACAATATTATCTGCATTTTATGTGTGTTGTTTGTTTGGTATTTCTCTTGATGTGCAGTGCCGCGAGTGCTAGAATATGGCTGAAAATGATCTCAAGGGTTCCCCTGTGCAGAGGCGATCTCTTCAGACCTATAATTTGAAAAGAGGCGTAATTTTTAAATGGCGAATTATTTGATGTGTCTTGCAATTGCAATGGTGGGCGGATTGCTGCTCTCCAGACTTACAAAGCTTTTGAATCTGCCTGCAGTAACAGCGTATCTGGTGGCGGGTCTGCTGTTGGGCCCTTTCTGCATCGGTGCACTGAAGGTGCCGGGGCTGGGCTTTAATTCTCTGGAGCAGGTGGAAAGTCTCAGTATTATAACACAGGTGGCGCTGGGCTTTATTGCATTTACCATTGGAAATGAATTCCGTTTGAGCCAGCTGAAGGCAATGGGCAGCAGTGCCATTGTGATCGGTATTTTGCAGGCGGTGATCACCACGGTAGTGGTGGATGTGATCCTTATTGGTCTGCATCTGTGCTTTCCTACAGTGATCTCTCTGCCCTGTGCCATTACTCTGGGTGCGATCGCTTCTGCCACTGCACCGGCGGCAACGCTGATGGTGGTACGGCAGTATAAGGCGGACGGTCCGTTGACGCGGCTTCTGCTGCTGGTCGTGGCGATCGACGATGCGGTGGGTCTGCTGCTGTTCTCTGCATCCTATGGAATTGCTTCTGCCATTGCCCATGGACAGGTGAGCGTTCTTGCAGTGGTGGTCGAGCCGATCCTTGAGATCGTGCTGTCTTTGGCTTTGGGTGCTGCGATGGGTTGGCTGCTGAATTGTGTGGAGCAGTTTTTCCACTCCCGCAGCAAGCGTATGACCATATCTGTGGCATTTGTGCTGCTGACAGTGGGACTGAGTATGCTGAAATTTGAGGCTTTTGGGATCCATATTGGCTTCTCTCTGCTGCTGGTGTGTATGATGACCGGCACGGTGTTCTGCAATATTTGCGATACCTCCGAGGAGCTGATGGGGCGCATTGACGGCTGGACGATGCCGCTGAATGTTCTGTTTTTTGTGATCTCCGGTGCAGAGCTGGATCTGGAAATCCTCATCAATCCGGTTACGGTATTGGTGGGCATCGTTTATATCATTGCCCGTTCCGCCGGCAAATACTACGGTGCTGCGGTAAGCTGTAAGCTTACGAAGCAGTCTTCGCCCATCTGTAAAAATCTGGGCATCACATTGCTGCCCCAGGCCGGTGTTGCACTGGGTATGGCACTGACAGCTGCGAATTTGCCGGATGGCGCATTGGCACGGAATGTGGTGCTGTTTGCAGTGTTGATCTATGAGCTTGTAGGACCTGCGCTTACAAAGCGCAGCCTTCTGGCTGTTGGTGATATCAAGCCTGAAGGCCGTACAAGTGCCCGCGCCCTCAACGCAGCAGAGAAAAAATAAGCTGTTTTTTCTTGTCAAAGAAACAATACTGTGTTAAAATGAAACAATAACGGCACAGGAGGTATATTATAATGAAGATCGATACCATTACCGAGAACATCTATCGCACGACCCTCCCTTACAAGGACATCTTTACCACGGTTTATGCACTGAAGACCCCGGAGGGCGCGATCCTTTTTGATGCCGGCAGCTACGATGAGGATGCGGCGCTGTATATCCGCCCCTTCCTGGAGGAGCTGGGGATCACGGAGACGGAGCTGAAGTATGTATTCATCTCCCACAATCACACGGACCACGCCGGTGGACTGAAGGGACTTTTGGAGTTTTATCCCAATGTAACTATCCTGTCCCGTTCTCCCAAGCTGCTGGAGACCTATGCCGGCTTTAAATGTGAAAGCACCCAGGACGGTCAGGCACTTCTTGGGGTGTATCAGGTGGTCACCATTCCCGGTCATACCAAGGACTGTGCCGCCCTTCTGGATACCCGCACCAAGACTTTGGTCAGCGGTGACTGCCTGCAGTCCTATGGCATCCGGGGCTCCGGCACCTGGGCAGCCAATATTATGCACCCTGCACTGCATGTGGAGGCTATTGAGAAGGTGCGGAGGCTGGACATTGAACAGGTGGTAACTGCCCACGATTACGATCCCCAGGGCTACAGGGCAGACGGACGGGAGGCAGTTCTTAAAAATCTGGATGCCTGCATCACACCTCTGCGGAATATGCAGAAGCTGATTCTGGAATACCCGGAGCTGAGCAATGAGGAGCTCCAGGCAAAGTATAACTATGACCCCCGGCTTCCCAAGGTGAAGCATCAGGTGATCGGTGCAATGCGCCAGGCGATGGAGGAGAAGCAGATCCGGCTTCTGTAAGGAGAATTATATGTGTAATATTGCAGGATATGCGGGTAATAAGCAGGCAGCGCCCATCCTTTTGGAAATGCTGCGCCGTCAGCAGCCCTATGACGGGGATATGTCCACAGGTGTTGCTGTGATCCACGAAGGGAAGCTGTACCACAGAAGCGTTGTGGGTGATGTGGATATGCTGATCCGGGAGACGGATGTGCTGGAGCTGCCGGGTACGCTGGGCATTGCTCACACCCGCCCGGGCGGAGATAAGAGTAAGCCACCCATGCATCCCAGTATTTCCCGGAACGGGAAAATGGCTCTGGTGACCAACGGCACCACGCCGATGACCAAATATTCCGAAGGCTGGAGCGAGGCTGTAAATATGCTGGATGCTGACGGCTACCGCTTTGTTCACGAAGGTGAGGTAGCGGGCATTACACATCCATGCCTGCGCCGGAACGGTCACCATGTATCCCCGGCGGAGGCGCGGGTATTTCTGGTGGAATACTATATGGAGCGGGGCAAGACTGTAACGGAAGCACTGGCGCTGGCCTGCGCCCATATGTACAGCGACAACGCAACGGTGCTGGTGTCTGAGACTCATCCGGACAGCATTTTTGCCCTGCGTACCACCCGACCCCTTACTGTGGCGATGACCGGGGATGAGACTTACCTTGCCACCGCCCGTTTCGGTATGCCGGACGGGTTAGGGGAGAGGGCAGTGGATCTGCCCCTGTTCCACGCCTGCAGGATCGGCCGGGACGGGTTCTCTGTGACTCAGGATAAAATGGCTGTGGAGCCGGTGGCAGAGATGACACCTTTTACATATGCGGAGGCTTACCGTCGCTTTGAAGCGCTTCTGAAGTCGGAAAAAGCACCGCTGCATTTCGACAAGCTGGAAATTGCTGCCGAGGGGATGCGGGATCTGTGGGAAGGGGACCACACCTGTGTCCAGCACGCAAGGCTCGTTTACGATATGCTCTGGCAGTTTGACCGGGAGGGCAGACTGGAACGGGAAATGCGCCTTCAGGAGACCCGCTTCGGTCCCCGTCACCGCTGGTATTTTTCTTTGAAGGATTAACGGGGAAAGCGTGTAGCGGGGAAAAGAGAGAGGAAGAGAATATGAGAGACTTTTTCGGCTACTTCTTTGGTGCCGGCAGTGAGATCGAGTTTGAGAACTTTACTGTCGCACACTTTGCCCCCATCCTTGTGGTGGCAGGGATCATACTGCTGATCTGGCTGTTTCGGGAAAAACTGGCAAACTGTAAAAAGAATATGTATTCCGATATATCCTCGCCTTTGCGCTGATCATCTCGGAAATGTCTTATTACTGGCGTTTGGTGGGCATCCCATCTCTGGGACCGAATCCTCTGGATCATCTGCCCATAACGGTCTGCGGCTGGGCAGTGGTGTTCTGCAGCTATATGGTCATCGGAAAAAATCAGACTCTGTTTGATATTTCCTACTTCTGGCTGCTGTGCAGTTCGATCTTTGCCCTGATTACCCCCACGGTGATCTCCTACACAGGTCCTACCCGATTCCGCTACTATCAGTTCTGGGCAGAGCACACCCTGGGCTATGTGGCAGTCTTTTATATGATCTTTGTGCATAAAATGCGCCCCACCTTGAAATCTCTTGTGAAGGCCTATGGTTTTCTGGCGGTGCTGGCAGTGATCGCATACATTGCCAACGATATGCTGGGACCCGGTGCAAACTACCTGTTTTTGGCAAGACCGGAATCCACACCCTCCATTCTGGACATTCTGCCTGCAAACTTTGCGCTGCGAATTCTGATTATGGCAGGCGCTGTCACTGTCCTTTTTGGTCTTGTGTACCTTCCCTGGTTTATTTATGACCGGAGGAAAAAGAAGATACCTGTACCACAATAAAATACCATCGGTGCCGCTTCTGCGGCACCGATTCAGAGTGTCAAAAAAGCCGCCAATCGTCAAAATGCAATATTTTATTGCTGTATACATTTCACTGTCAAATACAGTGGAGCGTATACAGCAATTTTGTAATTAAAAAGAAAAAACCTTGCTACGCAATGCATTTTGACAT
>JAZNZZ010000206.1:0-4723 GCA_045595205.1 Faecousia sp. | reverse complement strand
ATTAAAATGATTATGATTGCCAGTGGCAATCATACATTAACATAATCACTGGTGTGGCAATCCGTAAAGTAAGTATTTGGAACGGATTCCCACGCCAGTGTGTGCACTGGCTCGGAATGACACGGAGGATTGTACTGAACGATAAATTAGAAGTTCTTTCTCTATCCTTAAATTTGTGCTAAAATTTCCTAAAATAAGTCTTTCTTTTCCAAGCATAACATATTAAAATAAAATAGCAGCCTTACGGGTTATAAAAAGGAGTGTTTGTATGAAACGGTTTTTAAGCTTGCTGATCGCCTTTGTTATGGTGCTGTCTATGGTGCCGGTGGTCAGCTTTGCCGCAGACGAGGTCATCATCTACATTGACCCTAAAAACGGCAGCAACGAAAACAGCGGCACAGAGGCTGAACCTGTGCAGAATTTCACCACCGCCTATTCTCTTCTGCAGGAGACCGGCGGTACGATCATAATGCTCAGCACGGTTTACTACGCAGGCGCATATAATTTCCCCACCTGTAATTACCCTGTGACTGTCAGGGGCAAGACCGGTGCAGAGGGCATCCGTACCGGCTCCAATATTATTGTGCACGGTGACACTACCTTTGAGAATATGACCTTTACGCTTCTGAAGGACAGCACTGCCACAATGCTCTGCGGCAACGGCCACAAGCTGGTGCTTGGTGAGGGCATTACCGTTGTTCCCTTTGAAAACGAGACGGATACCTATTATTTCTGTCTCCAGGGCGGTCATCCCTCCAATGCAGTTGAAAGTACCGACCTGACAGTCAGCTCCGGTCATTGGCGCAACATCTATGCCGGCGGCTACTCCAAGAATGTCACCGGTAATGCGAAGCTGACGATGACCGGCGGTATTGCCACTACTGTGGCAGCCGGCTACAGCGGCTCTGCAAACGGCAATGTGGAAATGGCATTTTCCGGCACAGCCACGGTAAACAATATCTATGCCGGTGCCTGGACCACCGGCAATGTGGGCGGCAGCAGCACCGTTACCCTGCATCAGGGCGCAAGCTTTAAGTATCTGTTCTGCGGCACCAACGGCAGCGGCGGCATTGCCGGCACCTCCACCGTCATTTACGACGGCTATGACAGCACCTTCACCGCCATCAGGGGCAAGGGAAATACCTCCTGCACCGGCACTCTGGGCGGCAGCCGTCTTGTGCTGAAAAGCGGAAAGCTTTCCAAAACCCCCACGGACTTCGGCACGGTGGATATTGATGTTCCCCAGGGAAAGACCCTGACTCTTGGCTGCACAATCGCCGCCGATACGCTCAAGGCTGCCGGCACTTTGAATTTCTCCGGCAATGCCCAGCTGTCTGCGGAGGCTGTCTCCGGCAGTGTGACCTGTACGGTGGAGGGTGACGCGTTGAAGAATCAGCCCTATGTCACTGCACCTGCAGGCTCTGCCATTTCTTTCCCGGAGGATCCCGGAATTACAGAGAGAAACGGTGTGTGGGTGGATCACGATCTGGAAAACTTTGCAGGTCTTGTGATCAAATACGATTCCGCAATGAAGTGTAATCTTTACGGCGGCATCTGGGCGCAGGGCACCGACACCGTCTATACCGTCACAGAGCCTTATGCCACGGAAACGGTGGACGGCTTTACTTACAAATACTATCCCAATGCAGTTGGTGGCTACCATATCCGTGCCTCCCGCAGCGGCTATATCACCCTGTATAAGAATATTTATATGACGGAGGAAGAATCCACTGCAAAGACCGTGGAGGAGATCACTCTGGACAAAAAGGGAACAGAGGGCTTTGTGCCCCAGACCGTCTACTCCCACACCACCGAGGTGCTGGACTCTGCCTGGAAGTCCGAGGCTTCTATGTACCCCAAGTATGAGGATGCCCTTGTGAATCCTGTATTTCAGGCAGGCAGAGACCCCCATCAGATGACCACCAACGAGGAGCTGGCACAGAGCATTGCCTCTGTTGACAAGGCAGGGGACGATATGTATGTATTCTCTCTGGGGGCATCCGGAGAATACGAGCTGGATATTCCTGCGGTTATTTTTACAAAGAGTGACCTGTCCTCTGCAAAGACCCTGGCAGATGCCGCAAAGCTGATGGACCGCAGCCGTGTCAATGTGTACTACCGGGCACAGATGCACGGCAACGAGCCTGCAGGCACCGAAGGTGCTCTTGCAATGATCCACTATCTGCAGCAGGGCTACGGCGAAAAGATCTTGGACCGGATCAATCTGATCATCGTTCCCAGATTGAGTCCCGACGGATCTCAGCTTTACCAGCGGCTGCTGCCCAACACCATCAACCCCAACCGTGACCAGCTTCGTCTGGAATCTGCGGAAATGCAGGCGCTTCAGGAGGCTTATCTGCTGTTTGCCCCGGAGATCGTTCTGGACGGCCACGAGCGCGTTTGGAACAATCAGGCCGGAGACATTCAGGTATCTGCCTCCTTCACTCCAATGAATTCCGACAGTTTTCGTACCACTGCACTTCAGCTGGACGAGGCTGCTTTTGCGGAATTAAAGGCCAACGACCTCTGCGGCTTCTACTATGCAGCCTGTGTCAATGAGCTGGATCCCAATATGGGCGGCGGCTACTATTCTGCTGCAGGCTCTATCTATGTGCTGATGGAGAGCCGGGGCATCTACGGCGGTAACGAGGCAATGGAGCGCCGCGCAGTTGCCCATATGGCGGCAGTCACGGGTATGCTGGATTATCTGCACGAAAATGCCTCTGAGGTCAAGGCTATGATCGCAGCAGAGCGGGCAGCCATTGCCCAAAAGGGCGCAACCTATGACACCGACGATCTGTTTGTGCTGGACACCAACTCCCGTACCACCACTGAGGCCGATAAGGAAGCCTGGGGCTACCTGACCGCTGAGCGGCAAATTGTGGACTGGGGCACCGGCGAGGTGACCTTCCCCATCCGGTATCCCACTGTAAAGGATGTGGTGGTGCGCGCCCGTGTAGCACCTACTGCTTATGTGATCCCCGCAGAGCTGGGCGGTATTCAAAGCATTCTGGCACTGATGGACCGCCACGGTATCTCTTATGAAAAGCTCCCTGCCGGTGCGACCCTGAATCTGCAGCACTACGGCGGCACTACCACGGAAGCCACCCTTTCTGCGGAGACTCTGACCCGTTTCCCCAATGGCTGTTATGTGTTTACGATGAATCAGGAAAAGGGCTTGGTGCTGGGCAGCCTTATGGAGCCGGACAACACCAATGCCGCAGAGTTCAGCGGCGCTCTTGCCCAGATGGGACTTTTGAATGTAACGGATACCTACCGTTATGTCCGTGACCTGAATGCAAAGGGCACGGTGGACTACACGGTCACCGAGGCAGAGCTGACCGCCGTCACCGTTTACTTAGACGGCACAAACGGTCTGGACACCAATACCGGTCTGACAGAAAGTAACGCTGTCAAGACACTGGAGAAGGCTTATGAAATTATGGAGGGCGTTCTGAGCAGCGCAGAGGAAGGCTCTTACGGCAACCTGATCCTTATGGGTATGTATGATCTGGGCGCAAAGCAGAGCGTTCTTCCCAATGCCTTCTACCCTGTGACCATCACCGGCAAGACTGCCTCCGACGGCTTTACCTTCACCGGCGGCACATCCCAGGCCACCCGCACCTTTGAGCTGCAGGGCGATACCACCTTCCATAATATGACCATCCACATCAACAACACCCAATCCTTCAACTTCTTCCTGGCAAACGGCTATAAGCTGGTGATCGGGGAAGGGATGAACTTCACCACCAACAAGGCAAACTGCTACTTTACTTTGGCAGGCGGCAGCTATGACTACGAAGACACAGTGGCAGCTTCTGATATTACGGTCCGTTCCGGCAAGTGGCGCACCATTTATGCCGGCGGCTACCGCGGCTCTGTCACCGGCACGGTAAAGGCGGATATTTCCGGTGTATGGGTCTACAATAACATTGCAGCCACCTACTGCGGCGACATCGGTACTCTGGATATGACGATCTCCAATGCCGATGTGGAAAAACAGACCACCTCTGCCATTTATGTGGGTCCGGTGGACTACAGCTCACCTAAAAAACAGGGCGCTGTTTTGGGAGATGCCACGGTGACTCTGGGTGAGAATGTGTCCGCAGCAGCTGTGTACACCTCGTCCCGTACCCACGGCTACATTTACGGCACTGCCACGGTGATCGCAGAGGGTGTGGATCTGAGCGAAGTCCCGGTTTATGCGATGTATCCCACCACCAAGGGCTCTACCGCTGCAGCAGTTCTGAAGCTGGGGGCGGATGTGACGCAGGATGTTACCCTGGATGCCGCCCTGCCTCTGGATCTGAACGGCTTCGATATTACCGGCAACCTGACCGTGGATGGCACTTTGACCGTGAAGGACTCTGCCACCGACGATTACGATGTTTCCGACGGCAAGTACGGAAGAATCACCGGCACTGTCACCGGCACACTGCAGGCAGCCGAGGGCTACCTTGCTGCAGGGGGTGGCTTCCATAAGTTCAGCCAGCGTATCAGCCATATCAACCTTCGTCCCGGCGATGCGGGTATTTACTACAGCGCCACCTTCCTGGGTGACCAGGTGCTGATGAACGAGGTAGAAACCGGTATTGCCGTAAGCCTTACGGACCTGCCGGGAGCAGACTTTGCCACCGATGCAGATACTCTGTATACTACCGGCACAAACAGCGTGGTGATTCAGAATATTCTGAAGGGCGATGCAAATGATGCCGACCGGGCA
>JAZNZZ010000205.1:0-6077 GCA_045595205.1 Faecousia sp. | reverse complement strand
GTGTTGATCGATAGACAGCACGATAAACCGGAATTTACTTCTTCTTTCTCACGATCAGGAGGGTCGCGCCTACACCGATGCCGGCGGCACCGAATACGATCAGAAGAAGCACCCACAGGGGCGTGCCGCCGTCCTGATCCTTTTCCTGCCGGGGCTCGGTGGCTTCTGTTGTGGCTTCCGTGGTGGCTTCCGTCCCCTCTGTAACTTCTGTGGGGGTGGTAACCTCCCCGGTGGGGGCGGTGGTGTCCTCCGGCGCTTCCTCCACCACAAGGGTGTAGGTCATATAGTCCTCACCGGCATCCCCGGAGGCGCAGAGGGTGAAGCTGTAGCTGCCTGCCTTGGCAGGCGTGCCGGTGATCTTGCCGCTTTCTTCCAGCGTAAGACCGGTCTTCTCAAAATCGTTGGCCTTGCCGGGATTGTAGTACAGGGAGAAGGTGGCATTGGGATCGTTGCAGGAGAGGGCAGCTTCGTACTTCTTACCGGCTTCTGCCTTGGGCAGGCTCTTGGTGGTGATGGTAATATCCTCCTGCGCTGCCGCCTCGGTCACCGTCACCTTCACCACAGAGCTGTAGGCATTGCCGCCCTTGGAGGTGGAGATGCCGCAGACATAGTACCGTGTGCCCACCTCTTTGGTGGAGGGGGTGATGAAGTCCCCGGTCTCCTCCGGGAGCATCGCTTTGATCTCGGGAAGCTTGCCGCTGAAGGTCTCATACCACAGGTATTCCAGCTGAGAGCCGTCGGTGGATCTGGCGATGCAGCGAAGATCCACGGACTCCCCCTTCTTCACCGTAACCTCTGCGGGGATGTCCGTAATTTCCGGGGGCATAGCATCCCCCTGTACGGTGATGATGGCGCGGTCACTGGTCACATCGTAGTGTCCGTCCTCGATCACGCACCAGATCTCAGCGCCGTTCAGACCTTCCTCAATGCCGCCGAAGTGCCAGGAGAAGCCGTCGGCAGAAGCACCGTAGGTCTCACCGGCATAGGCCTCCCAGGGCTCGATCCCGTTGGTGTTGTCGGAAAGGTTGTAGGTCTTGCCCTCATAGGCAAGATACCAGGTGGTCCGGAGATTGGTGCCGGTGGCCTTCACGGTGTACAGCGCCACACTGTATTCCGGGTAAGTATAGTTCTGAGGCTGCAGAGTGATCACAGGACCCTCCGGGGCTGCCACAGCAGGGATCGCCAGAGAAATGCCCAGCAGACAGCAAAGCAAAACACAAAGAATTCTCTTTTTCATACGGTTCTCTCCTTAAAATTGGATTAGCGGGAACTTTCAAACCATACCGTAGGGGCGGATATTATCCTCCGTGTCATTCCGAGCCAGTGCACACACTGGCGTGGGAATCCGTTCCAAATACTTACTTTACGGATTGCCACACCAGTGACCGAGTCACCGGTTCGCAATGACGGGGCGGTAGGGACCGGCGTCCCGACGGTCCTGATTGACAGAATGATGTCGTAGGGGCTTTCCTGTGTTCGCCCGTCGTTGCGTACCAATGTGTTTTAGAGCGGGCGAACACAGTTCGCCCCTACAATGTCATTCGATAAACAGCGCGATAAATACGAATTTACTTCTTCTTTCTCACCAGCAGGAGGGCAACGCCGATGCCGCCGCCGGCGGCAACAAGCGCCGTAAGCAGGATCAGCCACCAGGGAAGGTCTACGGAAAGACCCTTCTTCTCCGGCTGAGGCTCGGTGGCTTCAGTGGTGGGAGTCTCTGTTCCCTGGGTGTCCTCCGGCGCTGCATTTTCGTCATACTCACAGGTGGTGCACTTGCCGTCCTGCAGCTGGTGGACCATATCGGTCTCGATCATTTTTTCGTTGCATTCCGCACAGATGCGCCAGTGGGTCTTGTCATCAAAGCCCCAGCCGTTGGAGAGCTTGTGTCCCTGGGGCGGGATGGTCAGAGCTTCTTCGTCGGTATAGGCCTCTTTTCCCTCTGCATCCACAAATTTCTGGCTGCAGCCGGCGCAGGCATAGTAGGCATTCACACCGGGATCATCGCAGGTGGGAGCGACCTCCTCCACCCTGGTCAGACTGTGGGTGTGGTTCTTTGCAGGGGCAATGATGTAATTGCAGTCCTTGCAGGTCTGGGGCGCAGTCTCCGTGGCAGCAGGCCCGGGATTGTGGGGCTGCAGGGTGTCATAGCCCTTGCAGTCAGCGCACTGATAAGCGTGACCCCTGGCATCCACAGGGTGATACCGGGGACTCCACTTGTGATCCTCAATGTCACAGTGAGCACCGCAAAGGGTGCACTTGTGGAAGTGATACATCCCCGCGCGGTTATACCATTTGGAGGTGTCCGGGATGTGATCCTCCGTGGTCTCCAGATATTCATAGCCGCATACGGTGCATTTGCCCTTTTCTGCACAGGTGGCTCTGCCGCCGGTGTGGTCCTCCTGGATCAAAAATTCGCCGCAGGTGGTACAGACCTTGTAGTGGTATGCCTGGTTGGTGCGCCAGCCGGAGAGTGTATGGTTACAGGTCTCCGGCAGGGTCTCCTCCGGGGCGTTCTTCGGGAAGGTGTAGCACAGCACCGCACCGGCAAAGGCCTTATACTCAAAGCGCTTTACCACCTCCATTTTCTTGCCGTCGATGGTGGCGGTGACTGTGGGGGTGCGGTCGTCCTGACACTTGAAGGTGTAGCCGTCGGCGGCACTTACATAAATTTCCACCCGGTACTGGTGACCGTCAATGAATTTGTCCGTTCCCTCCAGGAAACGGTCGGCAGTCACATCGAACCAGTCCACACCGTCAAAGCTGACACCGGCGGTGTCGGTGGTAAAGGCATTGAAGGTGCTGCAGACCTGTCCGGCAACCGGCTGACGGAGACCGGAAAGGGAGATGGCGTTGATCTGGGTGGCTGCCATAACCGTGCCGGAGAGCAGACCCAAAAGCAGGGTCAGACAGATCAAAAGGGAAAGAAATCTCTTTTTCATAGCTTCCTCCTGATGGGATTATTTTTTCTTCTTCAGAATAATTACCGCGGCGGTGGTGGTCACGGCGAAGGTGATCAGCGCCACCAGCACAAGGACAAGCCAGCCGTTGCTGCCGGGATCTTTCTCCCCGGAGGGGGAGGGAAGGGTTTCCTGTGGCTCGGTGGGTTCAGTGTCTTCGGCGGCATTTTCACCCTGAAGGCAGACATCGCACCTGCCGTCACTGTCCTCATCCCTGTGGGGCTCCCGACCCTCCTCCACCGGCTGCATACAAACAACGCAGTCCAGCCAGTGAGTTTCGTCGTCAAAGCTCCACTGCTCGCCGGTAAAGTGACCCAGCGCCTCCAGCTTCACAGAGGACTTGTCAGAAATGGGCTCTTTGCCCTCTATATCCCACCACCACTGCTCGCAGCCGTCACAGGTGTAGTATTCCTTGCTGCCGGGGATCACACAGGTGGCGCTTACCGCCTCCACCTTCTGATACTTGTGGGTGTGGTTCTTTGCGGGGGTGATAATGTAGCCGCAGTCCCTGCAGGTCTGGGGTGTGGTGTCCGTGGCCTCAGGCCCGGGATTGTGGGACTTTACCGTGTCATAGGTCTTGCAGTCGGCACACTGATAAGCGTGCCCCTTTTCATCCACGGGATGGTACTTGGGACTCCACTTGTGATCGTCACTTACCTGACCGTAGAGGGCAGAGCACACGGTGCATTTTGCCTTTTCCGTGCAGGTGGCAGTGCCGCCGGTGTGGGCGGTGTTGGTGGAGGGGATCATCACGGCGCACACGGTGCATTTTTTGTAGTGATGGGTGCTGTTGTAGGACCAGGTGCCCTCCTTGTGTCCCGTGGCGGGGATGGTGCCCCAGGCGTGGAGATCCACCTCCTGTGTGCCCCGGGCATCCCTGTAGGTCTTGCCGCAGGAACATTTGTAGTAGGCTTCAAAGCCTGCCTTGGTGCAGGTGGGTGCGACCCGGGAAACCGGCTTGGGATTACATTGATGGATGTCCTCAGGCCCTTTTATATTCACAAAATCAAAACGGATGTCAATCACCTTGCCAATGATCTGCTCATAGGCACGGGAGGTATAGGCGGGGTGGATCTCGTTGACGGTGGCGGTGGTGAGCATATTGTCGTTGGCATCCAGCTTGAACCGGTAGCCCTCCTTTGCCGATGCCCAGACCACCAGCTGATAGGTGTGACCCTTTACGAACCGTTCACCGGGCTCCATATAACGGTCCGCTGTTTTGTCCAGCCATTCCACGGAGGTGGCAAAGCAGCTGTCCGGGGTGACGGTGTTGGAGGTGGCGGGCAGATTGCCTGCCAAAGGCTCTGCAATGGAAACATTCACATGCTCGATCACCGGGGTGTAGTTCTCGTAATTCAGGGAAGAGCCTGCCACATAGCCAACATAGCCGTTGTAGCTCACCTGATACCAGCTGCCGGAGTTGGTGTGCACCAGCACCTCTTGCCCCTTGGGGATGGTGGTAAGCGTCTGGGACTGACTGTAAGGCTCCTTCAGAAGGCTCAGCTGCTGCTTTGCAGTGCCCCGTCCCACAACGGCAGGCTCAGAGGTGCTCAGCTTCAGGGTCTTGGTCTGGTAGTAGCCAAGATCGTGGATGCCCAGCTTGTAGCGGAGCTTAAACTCCACCGTCACAGCGTCCTTACCGATGACAGAGGGGGTGTAGGTCACACCGTCTGCCTTTTTGACGGTCTTTCCGTTCTCTGTGATCCAGACCTCCACTTCGCCTGTCATATCGGAGCGACCCATAAGGGGATCGTTCTGGGGCGGCTTGAAGCCGCAGGCAAGCTTCAGATTTGTGCCTGCAGGGGCGCTGGCATAGTAGGTCACATCGTCAGTGGTGGAGGCAGTGCGGCTGTTCACCGTGGGGGTGTACAGCTCTATGCCCTTCTTCGCCATATATTCCTCCAGATCATCGGAGGAGAAGATCTTCATATACAGATTGGCTGTGTATGCGGACACACCGGTCTTTTTGTGAGTCACCCGACAGCGGAAGGGAATATCGTCCCAGCCGGAGTCAATGATCTGACCGTTCCCCCGGGGGGAGAAAAACTGCATATGGTAGGTCTTGGTGCCGGCATAGCCGTTGGGATTGGCATTGTCCTCCAGATCCACCCAGCTGCCATCGCCCATGGACACATCCACCTGCCACTGGTAGTAGTAGTCATCGGTCTCGCCGCCTACCCAGGCGAAGAGATCGTAAATACCGCCGGCAAAAATGCTGTCGTCACAGTTCTGTCCCAGCTCGATGTCCGTATTCGCCCGGACAGTCACAGCCAGACCGGTCAGCAGCACCAGACATAATAACAGACTGATGGTTCTTTTCATAAATCGCACCTCTTTTAGCTGCTGCGGGTAAAGAAGCGGTAGCTCACCATAGGTGCGCCGTCCACGGTGAAGAAAAACTGCATCAGCAGCATATCGTCAGGCAAAAGGGTGACGGTGTATTGGGTGCTGCCGATCTCACCGATGTGATCCACATCCATACACCATTCCCCGTTGGGGCAATCGTAGTAGACTGCCTCGTTTCGCAGGGAGAGTGCTTTGTCCCGGAAGGTCTCGTCGGGGAAATCGTGATCCACATAGGTTATTTTCAGATCGTCGACCGCCTCTCCCGTAACAGTCACGGTGGCGCTGCCGTCGGTGACAGTCTCACCCTCCACCAGGGTGTGGGAGAATTCCCAGGTCCCCACCAGCTCAGGCGGCTGGGGCACGGTGACAGCAGGCTCAGTGGTTGCTTCTGTAGTTGCTTCTGTAGTCGCTTCCGTGGTGGCTTCCGTGGTGGCTTCCGTGGTTTCCGGCTCGTCGGTCTGGATCGTGATATTCACATTGCAGCCTGGGAACAGGCTTACGGTCAGACAAAAAACAAGGATCAAAGCAAGCTTTTTCATACTACTTCTCCTTTTATTAGGGTATTTTCAAGGGATTTTCCGCAGTATTGGCGGAAAGCTGCCCCTGTAAACCTATCGGGGTTCAATTCCCCACTGCTTAAGCAGTGGGGAGTCGAACACCGACAGCCCCACAACCGTCCTTTCGTTTGTATTTTTGTTTATCTTCCTTGCCTTGCGCCAGCAAGGCTGCGTCATCTGCACAAAACTCCAAAGCAAAAATCCTGGCTGTGGGGTG
>JAZNZZ010000204.1:0-13445 GCA_045595205.1 Faecousia sp. | reverse complement strand
TTCAGGGAGCAGCTTTTCGGCAAGACAAGCAAAATCACGCAGGGAATACCCTTTGGTATTTTCAAGGGATTTTCCGCAGTATTGGCGGAAAGCTGCCCCTGTAAACCTATCGGGGTTCAATTCCCCATTAACTCCTGAAATAGCTGAGCTTTTTCTCATAAGCGCCCAGCACGATGGTGAGAATGCCCACAAACAGCAGGTAGAACACGCCGGTGTAGAACAGAGGCCACACCAGTGCCTTGGTGGCAGCCAGCTCCTTTGCCTGCTTGATGATCTCGGAGACCATAATACAGTTGGCAAGGGCAGTGTCCTTGATCAGGGTGATGATCTCGTTGGACATGGGGGGCACGATGCGCTTGATCACCTGCTTGAGCACGATGTTCTTAAAGATCTGTCCCTTGGTAAGACCCAGTACATAGCCGGCTTCATACTGACCTCTGGAGATGGACTCGATGCCGCCGCGGTAGATCTCGGAAAAATAGCAGGCATAGTTCAGAGAAAAGGCGATGAGCACCGCGATAATACGGCCTGCATCCTGGATCTGGTAGTTGAGCATAAAATGCTTGTCCATCAGGCTGAACACAGGGGTGTCGAACAGAAGGCCGGGGACATAGTAGATGATGAAGATCTGCAGCATCAGGGGCACGCCTCTGACGATCCACACCACCACCTTGGACACAGCCTTCACCGGCTTAAACCGGCTCATAGAGCAAAATGCAATGGGCAGACCCAGGGGGATGCCGCAGATCAGGGTAACGGCGAAGATCAGAAGGGAGATCCAAAAGCCGTCAAGGAGAAAATTCGTAACTTCCAAAAAAGACATAAGTAGCTCCAAACATCATAGCAAAGGGGCTACCGGAACCGATAGCCCCTTTGCGGATTTTATTTTTTAATTACTGCTGATCGGAGAAGTCGGTGATGGCGGTGTTGGCAACGCCGTACTGCTCAGCCAGAGCAGCAATGGTGCCGTCCTCAGCCAGAGCGACCAGCTGCTCGTTGACCTTGGCGGTGAGCTCGCTGCCCTTCTTGAAGCCGATGGCGTAGTATTCCACCTCGCTGGACAGATCCTCGATGATCTTCAGGTCAGCGTAGTCGCCCTGACCCACATAAGCCTTTGCCAGCTGAGCATCCAGAACTGCGAAGTCAGCAGCGCCGCTCTTGACCTCCATCAGGCAGTCGGTCTGCTTCAGGCAGCCCTTAACGGTAGCGCCCTCGAAGGTGGCAGCGTAGGTCTCACCGGCGGAGCCGCTTTCCACGGATGCCAGCTTGCCCTTCAGGTCGGCAGCGGCAGCGATGCCGGAGTCAGCCTTGGCAACGATGACCTGACGGTTTTCCATATAGTTGTAGGAGAAGTCGACCTTTTCTGCACGGGCAACGCCGTCGTCGTCAGCGGTGTTGGCGGTGAAGCCGTTCCACACACAGTCGATGGCACCGGATTCCAGATCGGTGTACTTTGCGCTCCACTCGATCTCCTGGAAGAAGACCTCGTAGCCCAGAGCCTCGAAAACAGCCTTGGCAAGGTCGGTGTCGAAGCCAACCAGCTCACCGTCTTCATCCTTGTAGTTCATAGGCTCGTAGATGGTGTAGCCAACAGTAACGATCTCCTTGGGAGCTTCGGTGGTATCTTCCGTAGCTTCGCCGGTAGCATCAGCGGGGGTGGAGTCCTTGGGGGGCTCGGTGGGGTCAGCAGTTTCGCCGCAGGCGACCAGACCAAAGGCCATAACCAGAGCCAGCAGCAGAGCGATCAGTTTTTTCATAGTAATACATTCCTTTCATAGCTCCCGGCAGCGCCGGGGTTGTGGTTGATAGGCGTATTATACTTTAACAAACTAAAGTTGTAAAGTGTTTTTTGCGTTATTTTCCATTTTCAGCACTTTACACAAAACCTATGCTCCCATTGCTGCTTTACTGAGATAAAGTGCTAACGAATTCCGGTTTATCGCGCTCTTTGGAATGATGTCGTAGGGGCGGATATTATCCGCCCGTCATTGCCGAAGGCAATGGTGATTTGCGTTGCAAATCACGCGGGCGATTGATAATCGCCCCTACAATGTCATTCGATAGACTGTCACCCCCGTTGTCATTGCGAACCAGTGACCGATGTCACTGGTGTGGCAATCCGTAAAGTAAGTGTTTGGAACGGATTCCCACGCCAGTGTGTGCACTGGCTCGGAATGACACGGAGGATTGTACTGAACGATAAATTGGTATTTAAAATGTTTCCGGTTCTTTTTGTGATCAGTCTTTGTACTGTTCCCGGAGGGGGAGCTGGGAAAGCGGCTTCAGGTCCGGGTGGCGCTTGGCAAGGATCTCCTTGCCGCCGCTTTCCTTTTCAATGTAGCCGCAGGCGCGCATATAAGCATTCCAGCGCATATGCTCTGTGATCCGCCGGTCCTCACAACGAAGGCATTTGCAAAGGGGAAAATGGCCCGTGGGTACATAACCCGCTGCACGGGAGGCTGCCTTATGCTCGGCGGTGGCAATGGAGGAGCTGTGGCTGTAGGGCTTGCTGAAATACTCCCAGATGCTTGCCTTCATTGCATCGATATTGGCTTCCAGGGTTTCTGCCGGAGCTTTTTCTCCCTTTCGGCGGCTTTCCAGCCGGAGCAGCAGATCATCCCAGGCGTCCCGGAGCGTCCTTTTCCAGGTGCTGTCCGGAGCAGCCGTGCCGTCATACCAGACAAGCGGTTCTCCAAGACGCCCGCATTCCTTGTCCAGCGCTTCCCGGAAGGCTTTGCAGGCAGCCTTGTCCACACCCTCGGGGACATCCCCGGACAGCTCCAGCGTATACAGCCAGTGGAGCTGTCGTTCCTTTCTTGCCCAGTTCAGGTGGACCTTCAGTGCGTCCTTTTCCTGCTGCAGGAACTTCTCCACCCGGGCATAGGAATACTGGGTAGTGAGCGTGCCTACGAAGAAAATGTGATAGTTGCTTTTGCTGTCCTCTGCCAGCAGACAGTCATCCATCTGCCCGGCGTGGAGGTTGGAGAGCTTAACATCGTCATAGATCACGGCATAGATGTAAGGCGCTTTTTCACAGTTGCGTCCCTGCCGTTCAAAGAGGGTACGCAGATTGATGGCGGTCTGGATGTTCAGATCATCCTCGCCCAGAGCGACGAACACAAGGTCCGTGTCCTTCAGGTCCTTTTCCACCCGGTCACCAAACGCCTTGCTCAGACAGTCCACATCCTTGTGGATGCGGATGCTGCAGGCGGCCTCTCCCGGTATCTGCAGGTCATTCTTGGTAAAGAGCTCCGGGCAGGAGAGCTTCAGCCGCGCCTCCGCATCTCCGTTTTCTGTACCCAGGTCGAAGGCATCGATCTGTACCCGGCAGCCGTTTCTCTGGTAGAACCAGGCGGCGGTCTTCAGGAAGTGAGTACCGTAGCGCCCCAGACCCAGCACCACGATGGAAATGGTTTTTTCAGGGCTGTTTTTCGCCAAAAGTGCTTCTTCCTCTGCTTCCTCCTCCGGCACTTGGGGCATAAGGGCCTTGTAGTGGGCGTGATTTTTGGCGGTGAGGACCTCCTTTACAAGGATGTCCACCGGGTCCAGCCGGAAGATCTGCAAACTGAGGGCAGGACGGATGGGGGCATTCATCCACTGATCACCGGTGAAGACCGCCTCCTGATCCCGGCGGATCCGGCGAAGGAATTTTCTGTTCAGCTGGGGTTTGCGCCTTGGATCTTCACACAGGAGGGAATCGGCGTATGCCGCCCGGGCGTATACATAAACATAAACGGAACGGGGCTTCCGTCCGTGCTTTTTCCGCAGCTGGGTGGCGCGGGAAACACTGACGGATTCATCCTCGCCCAAAAGGAAAAACTCCACCCGTCTGCCCACCGGGGCAAGACCGAGGTCTGTGATCTCTCTTTTCAGACACAGCGCATTCAGCTGCCGTGCCTGCTCCCGCAGGGGGTGATCCTCTGTCACCGAGGCAAAAACGATCATCGGGGGGAGGAGCCCCGTTTTGCGGCTGCGGATATCCTTTGCCAGGGCAAGGGACTGGACGCTGAGCTCCGACATAACAAAGACCCGGCGAAGCATACACAGCATCAGCCGCACCGAGCCCACAAAGCTGCCGAAGAAGGAAAGCACATTGCTGAAGGTGAGGATGGGGGCAAGGACGCAGAGAAAGATATTGTAAAAATTGGGCCAGGTCAGGGGGAATTCCTCCAGCTCGCCGTGTTTAATGTCCAGAAGGAACAGCCGCATTCCTTCGGTCAGGCTTTTCAGAAAGGTATAGACCACATTTTCGGGAAGGCTTCCGTCTGTGCTCTCCTTCCAGAATATCGGGATAAACAGGATCATACCGGCGATCAGTACGCCCAGGGTAAAGGTCTGCAGAGCGGTGAGAAAGAATTTTTTGCACCGGCCGTGGAAAAACACAGAGAACAGGAAAAAAGCAGCAAGAACCACGGCGGAGGCGAGCTCCCAGGGGGAAAGCATAAACCATCACACTCCTTTTCTATAGACCCATTATAGCACAAAAAAACCAGTTGTAAATTGTAAAAACAGGGGGGAAAAGCGAATTTTGTGGCGAAGAAAGGTTTACACAGGGAGTATCCGTATGGTATGATAAGGCATATACGAAAAAGGCGGTAGCGAAATGGTTTTGATCGAATGCTATACCCCCCGGCACATTGAGAATATCTCCACCTGTCTGCGGCTGAAGCCCCAAAAGCTTGTGATGATCGGCAAAGGGGAGGAAATGGAAGAACCCTTGAAGCGGTACAGCTTGCTGCTGGAGGAACGGCTGCCGAAAACGGCGGTAAAGGACTGTGATGTGACCGGCTTTGACTTTGGAGACTGCTGCGCTGAATTCCGGAAGCTGCTTGCCCCGGAGGAGGAGTACGCCATCGACCTGTCCGGAGGCGATGCCCTGACGGTGATGGCGATGGGCGCTGCGGTGGCAGAGCTGACACCCCAGAAGCGGCAGTCCGTAAGGGTGCTGAAATTTGACGAAAAGCTGGAGACCCTGCAGGACTGTATCCACGATTGCCGGGAGATCCCCGGTGCACCGGTGGAGCTTACGGTGCGGGAGGTGATCCGTCTCCACGGGGGTATGGTCCACCCTGTCTCCTGGCAGCCGCCGGAGGATTTCACGGTCAGAAGGCTGGCACCCCTCTGGAAGGTGGTGACCACCTCTCCCGGTGACTGGAACAAGCAGCAGGGCTACCTGTCGGAGGCCCAGAAGATCGTGGAAAAGCGGGAGGAGGAGCAGGAGACCGTCCGGGAGGGCGAGACCCATAGCCTGCCCCTGCAGCTGCTGAAAAGCAAAATGTCCCCCAAGGTCTTTGAAGAAAAGGAGAAGGGGATCCGGGCGCTTCTTTCCAAAATGGACCGGCGGGGCGTTGCGGTGGACCGCAGCAACAACAGGGCCTTCTCCTATACCTACACCGATCCCGTGTTCCGGTGGTGTCTGGAAAAGGCAGGCAATGCTCTGGAGCTGAAGGTGCTGCTGGAGGCCCGGGCGCTGGAGGTAGACGGCAAAAAGTATTTTAATGACTGTATGATGGGTGTGCACATCGACTGGGACGGAAAGATCAAAAACGAAGGTCCCCGGATGATCATACCCGAGACCCGGAACGAGATCGATGTGGTGCTGATGCACGGACTGATCCCGTACTTTATCTCCTGCAAAAACGGCACGATTGAGGAAGAGGAGATCTATAAGCTCAGTGTGGTGTCCCGTTTCTTTGGCGGACCTCACGCCCGTGTGATGCTCATTGCCACCAAGCCGGATGCAGTGGGCGGCGCGCTGATCCAGCGGGCGCTGGATATGGGTGTGCAGCTGGTCCCCAATGCGGCGGAAAAGGACCACGACTGGCGGAGGATGTTTTTGAGAACGGAAGAGGAGGAGCAATGAACGAGTACATTGAGGCTCTGCTGGGACTGGTGCTCCGGCTGTTTGGGGTTACGGACGGGGAAGAAAAGAAGGCATTTACGGATGCCGTGTTTTCCAATCTCCGGGAGGACCGGGAACGCTATATTTGTCTGGAGACCGGCGAGGTGCGCCGCAGCTTTATGACACCGCCGGAGGGGCGGATCGGCAAGCTGGTGCTTCTGGCAGAGCATATCCGGGAGACCCGGGAGGATGACACCTGGAGGAAGGATTACCGGCAGCTTTACCTGATGGTCACGGAAAAAAGGGCGCGGCTGGTGGAAATGGCATACTATAGGACAGCCTATGACGGTATGGATCCCCATTTTTCCTTTCACGACTGTGTGCCGGCGGACATATTCAAGCTGCCGGGAAAGCTGTGGCTGCTGCCACCCAAGGGCATTCAGCACTTTATCCGCCCGGTGGAGAATGCTTCCCTGCCTATGGCACTGCGGGCGTTGGATAAGCTGTATAGGCAAGGGGCGGCGGCTTGTATGATCCCTGCCCGGGCGGAGCAAAGCCTGACTGCTCTGCGCCACACGGACTATGAGGAATACCGGATGGAGAGCGGGGAGGTGCTGGAGGGCGCTTTGGTGACCCTTGGCTACACCCCCTACGATTTTCAGGAGAAGTCAGAAACCGAAGCAATGTCGGTGCTCCGGCATTTCTGCCTGCTGGAGACCCGGGATGAGGTCTACTATGTGATCAAGACAGAAAGGGAGACCTCCCATTACAGGCTCGTGGAGTCAAAGGAAGACCCCGGAGAGCTGGAGACGGAGTATGAGAATTCCCAGACGGTGACCGAGTACCGGTTTGCGAGCCTGGATGACATTTCCGAGGATATGCGCCCCGGCAACCCCGGCAACTGATATGGAGGTATGGTATGTTTAATGAAGGAAAAAACTTAAAGGAGATCCTGGACGAGATCTATATGAAGCGGACGGGGAATGCCTATGAGCCCCCGGAGGAAGCCCCGGCGGGTGCGGCAGAGCAGAACTTGCTGCTGCCAATGGAGACCGTCATTGAAAACACCGTGAGGGAGTTTGCGCCCTTTGCCCTTGTGGAAAAGGACATCACCCGGCTGGAGGAGTTTCTGACCTTCCATCTCCAGCGCCGGACACTGAAAACAAAAGAGGGCGATGCAGCCTTCAGTAACCTGATGCTCATCGGACGGGAGAAGGACTCCCTCCAGCGTGCGGTAAAGACGCTTGCAGATGCCCTGAGCATTCAGGAATCGGAGATCGAGACAGCAACGGAGGCAACGCTTCTTGGCAGCAACGGACGGATCCCCTTCGGCAGCAGGACCCGGATGGCGGTGATCACCGACTGTCAGGATACCCCCCGTCTGAATCTGGACGGCAACGGCTCTGCCAGAGAGCGAAGCAAGGAGGCCATTGCCACCTATGAGTACACCTGGAAAAGCGTTTGCGATTATGTAAAGCGGAATCCCCAGACCGTGGTGGTGGTCTGCTGCCAGCCCTCGGTGTACCGCAGCAGCCTGCGGCAGATCAACGATCTGTCCCGCCGTGCCTGTGCCACCCACCTGCACCTGTCGGAGCTGCCGGTCTCCATCTTTCTGGAGGAGTGCCTGAAAAAATTCCGGGAGTCCACCTTTACGGTGACAGAGGAATTTGAGCTTGCCCTGAAGGAATATTTCCCCGACGCCTACCGCCTTTCCGATCTGTACGGAATGCCCTTTGTGGAGGATCTGATCCGCCGTGTCCTTGTGCGGTATCTGTCCAAGGAGCGGACGGAGCAGGTGCTTACCGCCGACTGCGTTCCCGACGATACCCCCAAGCTCCAGTCCGCAGAGGAAGTGCTGGGACAGATGGGTGAGCTTGTGGGTCTGCAGGGGGTAAAGGACGAGTTCCGGAATATGTACAGAATGCAGATGGCAGGTCTTGCGGAGAAGGGTCAGTATAACCATATGATCTTCACCGGCAACCCCGGCACGGGCAAGACCACCGTGGCAAAGATGGCGGCAGACCTGCTATACAGTATGAACATTATTAAAAAGAATAAGCTTCTGGTGGTAAAGCCTGCGGATATGGTGTCCGAGTGGCAGTCCGGCACCGGCACCAAGGCGATGGAGGTGATCCGCCGGGCGTACTACGGCATCCTGTTCGTGGACGAGGCCTACGGCATTGCCACCATGGACAAGGGCAGAGAGCTTTTGAATATTCTCCTCCAGGAGATGGAGAACAACGCAGACAAGCTGCTGGTGATCTTTGCAGGCTACACCGATGAAATGCGGGATCTGCTCAAATCCAACCCGGGACTTGCCAGCCGCATCGGCAGAAAGATCCAGTTTGACGATTACTGTCAGGAGGAGCTGGTGGAGATCTTCTGCCAGATGGCAGCAGGGGCAGGCTTCTCCGTCCATCCTGATGCCCGGGACGAGCTGGAGGACTGTGTGGCATCTCTGATGACCAAGGAATTCTTCGGCAATGCCCGGGATGTGCGGAATATGCTCCAGGATCTGATGGAGGTCTGGAGTGAGGAGTATGTCAATGCCCTTACGGAGGGCAAGGTGCAGGAGGGGGATATGCCTAAGGAATTCCTGCCCCGGCACTTCCTGAAGATCATGCCGCCCCGGAAGGAGATCAGCATCAACGACCTTGTGGGTCTGGATGTTTTGAAGAAAAAGCTGGATGTATTCCACCGTCAGGCAGGCTATATGCGCCACCTGCGGGAAAAGGGCTTCACCGGTGTGTCAGATTTCTCAATGCATATGATCTTCACCGGCAACCCCGGCACGGGCAAGACCACCGTGGCAAAGCTGATCGCAGACGATCTGTACTCCATCGGTATGCTGAAGACCAACCGCCTTGTGGTGGCGGAGCGAAAGGACCTGGTGAGTCCCTACGGCAACACCGGCACAAAGACGGCAGATATGATCCGTAAGGCAGTGGGCGGTGTGCTGTTCATTGACGAGGCATATTCTCTGGCGGATAACCGGCGGGGCGGCTTTGGCAACGAGTGCATCGAGGTGCTGCTCACTGCAATGGAGGAGCACAAGTCCGACACCGTATTTATCTTTGCCGGCTATGTGGAGCAGATGCAGGATTTCCTTGCAATGAACCCGGGCATCCAGTCCCGGATCGGCTACACCTTCCACTTTGATGACTACACCACCGAGGAACTGACGGAGATGTACGAGAAGAAGATGCGGAAGACCGGCTTTGTGGTGACGGAGGCTGCGCTGAAAAAGGTAAAGGAGGTAATGGACTACTTCCAGGCGGTGAAGAACTTCGGCAACGGCCGCTTTGTGGACCATGTGATCCACCAGACCATCAGCCAGCGTGCCTGCCGCGACTTTACCAAGAATTACCGCAGCATTCAGGTGCGGGACATTCCCACCATCAAGACCCTCATCGAAACGGCACCGGACAGTATGAATCTTTACGATCCCTCTGCCATCAACGATACCCACCTGAAGCGTACCGCCATCCACGAGCTGGGTCACGCCATTGCAATGGTTGCTCAGGACCCGGAGAATGTGCCGGAGCAGGTGAGTATCCGGGGTCAGGCAGGGTCTTACGGCCGTGTGACCCGCCGGATCGCCGCCGGCAATCTGAACGAGGAGCAGCTGATGCATATGGTGGTGGAGCTGCTGTCCGGCAAGAACGCAGAGCGCCTGATCACCGGCACCCACAGCACCGGCTGTGTCAGTGACTATGACCGGGCAAAGCGGATCACAAAGGAAATGGTCCTGCGGTTTGCTATGACCACCTACGGCAAAAAGGGTGATGAGATTTTGGAGGCGGCAGAGCGCCGCTCGGAGGAATTGCTTTCCGGCTATAAAGAAAAGCTGGAGACACTTGCCCAGCTGCTGCTTGAAAAGGGGGAGCTCACCGGCAAAGCCTTCGTAAAAGCCCTCAACAAATAAAAGCTCGCTGCGTGTTCACCGTAACACGCAGCGTTTTTTAATGCTTAATTAAATTCCAATTTATCGCGCTGTAGGGAATGCATTTATGCATTCCGCATTGCCGCAGGCAATGGTGATTTGCTTTGCAAATCACACGGAACGGATAAATCCGTTCCCTACGCGACTTCCTGTCACCCCCGTTGTCATTGCGAACCAGTCTATCGAATGATATTGTAGGGGCGATTATCAATCGCCTGCGTGATTTGCAACGCAAATCACCATTGCTGTTTGAACATCTACCAAAAAAGCGTCATCCCGAGCGAAGTCGAGGGATCTTCGCACTAACAAACTTATAAAGTCGTTGATAATGCGTAGATTTCTCGACTCCCTCCGCAAGCTCCGGTCGCTCGAAATGACGCGTTTAGGGGAGATTTCGCAAAATCAAACAGCGCTTCAAATTGAGATTTAGAAAACATTATGCATTTTGCATTCTGCATTACTTTCTATCCCCCCAGGGGGCTTACATTCTCTCTCTTATAATGCTATAATGCAGGAAATCGTTATTTTCCGGAGAATCAAAGACCAATGGATCATAGTAAGGAACTGAAAAAAAGAAAACAAAAAAACATCCTTGTGCTTCTGGCACTGCTGGGGGCGGTGCTGGTGACGGCAGTGGTGTGCATTTTTGTCGGCTCGTCCAATATGACAGTGCAGCAGGGCTTAAAGGCACTGCTTTTCCAAGGCACTGCGGCACAGAACCGGATCATCTGGCTGATCCGTGTGCCCCGGGTGCTGGCGGCGGTGATCGCCGGTGCAGGACTGTCCGTGGCAGGACTTGTGATGCAGACCACCCTGAATAACGCAATGGCATCCCCCTCTACCCTTGGTGTTTCCAACGCGGCGGTGTTTGGTGCAAACCTTTCCATCATCGCCTTTGCCGGCGGCTTTCTCTCCACGGGCAACAGCCTGCAAAGCTTTGATGTGGGGGCAAATCCCTATGCCACCTCTCTTATGGCATTCGGGTTTTCCACCCTTTCGGTGCTGCTGATTTTGGGACTTTGCAAGGCGCGGTCCTTTTCTCCCAATGTGGTGGTGCTCTCAGGCATTGCCATCGGCTCTGTGTGGACTGCCGCCACCACCGTTTTGCAGTTTTATGCCACGGATGTGGGTCTGTCTGCGGCGGTGGTGTGGAGCTTCGGTGATCTGGGGCGCGCCACCTACCGCACCGACGGTATTATGGCAGTGACCGTGGCGGCAGGCTTTGTGTATTTTATGCTTATGAGCTGGAAGTACAATGCCCTTCTCAGTGGCGAAGCCACCGCAAAGACAATGGGTGTTCAGGTGGAGAGCCTGCGGTTTGTGTCCTTGCTTCTCTCCTCTGTGATCACTGCCGTGTGCGTGTCCTTTCTGGGTGTCATCGGCTTTGTGGGAGTTATCTGCCCCCATATCACAAAGCGGCTTTTGGGTCAGGACCACCGGATCACCATCCCCGTGTCCTGCCTGATGGGAAGCCTGCTGCTCCTTTTGGCAGATACCCTTTCCCGGAGCATCGGCGGCGGCTCTGCCCTGCCTGTGGGCGCCATTACCTCTCTTTTGGGCGCGCCCTTCTTCCTGTCTGTGATCTTTGGTAAGAAGGGGGGTCACCACGGATGCTGAAGGTAGAAAACCTTTCTTTTTCCTACCACCGGGGAACGCCGGTGCTGGCGGGGGCAAGTCTGGAGCTGAAGCAGGGGGAGGTGGGGATCCTCCTGGGTAAAAACGGCTGCGGCAAGACCACCCTGTTTAAAAATATTCTGGGCATCGAAAAGCCTGCAAAGGGAGAGATCCTGTTTGAGGGCAAGGACCTCCGGAAAATGAAGCGCCGGGAACGGGCGCGGCACATTGCCTATGTGCCCCAGCACATCCATTTCGGTGACCTGACGGTGTTCGACTCCGTGCTTATGGGACGGGTGTCCTACTTCGGAATGAAGGCGGGACGGGAGGACTACGCTGCTGTGGAAAAGCTTCTGGAGGATATGCAGCTGACCGCCTTTGCCCACCGCAGCGCCGAGGAGCTCTCCGGCGGCGAAAAACAGAAGATTGCCATTGCCCGTGCTATGGCACAGGAGCCGAAGCTGATGGTCTTTGACGAGCCTACGGGCAATCTGGATATGGCAAATGAGCAGCTGATCATGCAGGAGGCGCGAAAGCTTGCCCGGGAGAAGGGCATCAGCATTCTCTCGTCCCTCCACGATCTGAATCAGGCGCTGTATTTCGGTGATAAGTTCTTCTTTATGAAGGACGGCGTGGTGAAATACCGGGGCGGCAGGGAGATCGTCACGGAAGAAGTGATCCGGGATATTTTCGACACCGCGGTGAAACTCCTGGAGATAAACGGACAGAAAGTAATTTTGGGAGGGTATTATAATGAAGATTAAAAAGCTTGTTTCTTTTGCTTTGGCACTGATTCTGGTGTGTTCCCTCTGTGCCTGTGGGGAAACTCCCGCAGAAACCACCGGCGGGACTGCGCCCTCCGGGACGGAGGAGATCGCAGTCACGGATATGATCGGAAGAGTCGTTACCGTCACCCC
Source organism: Faecousia sp. (assembly GCA_045595205.1). GTDB lineage: Bacteria > Bacillota > Clostridia > Oscillospirales > Oscillospiraceae > Faecousia. The sequence goes on along the minus strand of JAZNZZ010000204.1, from coordinate 1,129 downwards.
CGGCAGCTATGAGAAGGTGGTGTGTGTGGGCGCGGGTGCTCTGAGAATGTACAGCTACATCGGGGATGTGTCCCTCCTTGCCGGCGTGGAGGACATTGACAACACCTCCCTTTCTGACCGCCCCCAGATGTTTGATTCCGTGGCACGGCCCTATGTGCTGGCGTATGAGGATGTGTTTCAGACCCTTCCCTCCTGCGGTGTGGGCGGACCGATGGCACAGGCAGCCGAGGCAGAAAAGCTTCTGTCCTGTGACCCGGACATCGTGATCTCTGAATTTGAGGATGTGGACAAGGCCAACGCTCTGCAGGAGCAGCTGGGTGTCCCGGTGATCACCTTAAGCTCCGGCAGCCGCAGTGTCTTTGACGAAAAATTCTTCGGCTCTCTGGCACTTTTGGGTACGGTATTCAACAGGCTGGAGCAGGCAGAGGCGCTGGTCTCCTTCATTGAGAAGGAAAAGGCTGCCATTGAGTCAAGGGTTGCTCAGATCTCCGAGGAGGATAAGCCCGGCGTGTATATCTGCGGACTTGGAAACTGGGGCACTGCGGACCACCTGACCACAGCGGAAAACTATGTGTGTCTGGAGGTCGCCGGTGTGAAAAATGTGGTGGAGGGTCTGGGAATGACCGGCATCGGCCCCATCGAAGAGGAAAAATTCATCGAGCTGGGGGAGAAGATGGACATTATCATTCTGGATGCTGCCGCCGTGAAGAACATAAAGCCCCTGTACGCAGAGGATAAGACGATGTTCGACACCTGCAAGGCGTGGAAAAACGGCGAGGTGTATCTGGAAATGGCATACAATGCCTATTATACCAACTATGAGATCGCCCTTCTGAACACCTGGTTCATTGCCAAGACCGTCTACCCCGAGGCATTTGCAGATGTGGATATGACCGCAAAGACCAACGAGGTCACCAAGGCGTTTCTGGGAAGCGAGCTGGCACAGGAGATCTTCGCCTGCCCCGGCAGCTTCGGCGGCTACGGCAGGCTGGACATAGAAAAAGTCCTCGGGTGAATATAGAATGCACAATTAAATTCCAATTTATCTTACTGTCACCCCCGTTGTCATTGCGAACCAGTGACCGAGTCACTGGTGTGGCAATCCGCGCTCCCTGTCAGGACCGTCGGG
>JAZNZZ010000203.1:0-16380 GCA_045595205.1 Faecousia sp. | reverse complement strand
GATCCGCCACTGCAAGCCAGACGGCGAGGTGCGCCTAATCTTGGCCAAGGATCACGGCATTGCAGAAATCTCTGTCATCAACAAGGGTGACGAAATCCCAGAAGAACACCGGGAGCGGATCTTTGAACGATTCTACCGCATGGATACCGCCCGCAGCGGCGAGGATAAGCATTATGGCTTGGGTCTTGCCATTGCCAAGGCAATCGTGGATGCCCATCACGGCAACATAGAGGTACTTTGCTATAACGATTTTGTGGAATTTCGCGTGCGGCTGCCCATCACAAAAGAAAAGTAAATAATCTGTGACTTCAATCAAATTTCAATCTTCCTCCTGTACAATGTGTCCATCACAGTACAGGAGGTTTCTTTATGGCATTTCAGACCGTATTCAAGCGGTACGAATTGAAATATCTGCTGACACAACTGCAAAAAGAAACAGTACTTGCTGCAATGGAACCTTATATGAAGCCGGACAAGTACGGAAGGACCACAATCCGCAACCTTTATTATGATACGGACACATTTCTTCTGATCCGCCGTTCCATTGAAAAGCCTGCCTATAAGGAAAAGCTGCGTCTGCGAAGCTACGAAAGAGCAGATGCCGACAGCATTGTTTTTGCGGAATTAAAGAAAAAATACAACGATGTTGTTTACAAACGCAGGATCTCTCTGCCAAACCGGGAAGCAATGGACTGGCTGTCCGGCAAAGACACACCCCATCCCCAAACCCAGATCGCACAGGAGATCGATTACTTCCTTTCCTTCTACGGTACGCTGCACCCGGAGGTGTTTCTCTCTTACGAGCGGGTGGCTTATTATTGCAGTGACGGCTCTGATTTCCGCGTTACCTTTGATGAGAATATCCTTTGCAGACAGGAAGACCTGTCTCTGGAATCCCGGGTTTACGGCACACCTATTCTTCCTGAAGGAATGACACTGATGGAAATCAAGTGCAGTGGCGGTATTCCCTTATGGATGACCCAGGTACTGACCAAAGAAAAAATCTTCAAAGCTTCCTTTTCAAAATACGGAACCGCCTACAAGACCCTGATCTTTCCCAAAAACCATCCCATAAACTCATATCAAATGCTGGAGGTAGCAACAAATGCTTGAAAGCTTATTCAAAGGACTATTTGACTCAGATCTGACAACCGTGATCAGCGTGACTGATTTCCTGCTTTGCCTTGGATTTTCCCTTGTGCTTGGACTGATTATGGCCCTTGCTTACATTTACCGAACCCGTTATACCAAGAGCTTTGTGGTCACTTTGGCACTGCTGCCTGCAGTGGTATGCGTTGTGATCATGCTTGTCAACGGCAATGTGGGAACCGGTGTGGCGGTGGCAGGTGCCTTCAGTCTTGTTCGGTTCCGCAGTGTTCCCGGAACAGCAAAGGAGATCTGCACCCTGTTTTTGGCAATGGGTGCGGGACTGATCGCCGGTATGGGATACCTGGGCTTTGCTGTGCTTTTCACAGTGATAATGTGCCTGATCTTTGTAATCTATAACCGGCTGGATTTCGGTGCAAAACGAAATGCCGAAACCTTCAAGACCTTGACCGTCACCATACCGGAGGATCTGAATTACACCGGGGCATTCAATGATATTTTTGCGGAATACACCCGTTCCCACGAACTGATCCGTGTAAAGACCACCAATATGGGAAGTATGTTCAAGCTGACATACAATGTGGAGCTTTCCGATATTTCCCGGGAAAAAGATATGATCGATAAGCTCCGCTGCAGAAACGGCAATCTGGAAATCGCAGTCTCCAAGCAGGAAACCGCTGGAACAGAGCTGTAACAGGAGGACAGTATGAAAAAACACTTATCCATTCTTTTAGTCCTGACTATCATCCTGGGTTCATTTGCAGGATGCGGCGCTGAGGGACAGTTATCCGCTACGCTCCCACCAAACAGCACAGAAGGCAATAACGAAGAAAGCAGCAGTGCAGCGCCTGTGGAAGTGGATTTTTCCCAAACCGATGAGGATATGTTTACAGAGCGTGACCTGAGAACCGATTATGATACCAGCAACGCTGTGGCAATAACCCTGAACGGCTCCTCTGCCACCGCGAGCTCAAACAGTGTGGAAATCAGCGGCTCCAAGGTTATCATCAAAGAGGAAGCCACCTATATAATTTCCGGTGAGCTCAGCGACGGTATGCTGGTGGTGGATTGCCCGGACACCGCGAAGCTGCAGCTGGTATTTAACGGCGTGCATATCACCAGCAAGGCTTCCGCTGCGCTTTATATTTTGGAAGCGGACAAGGTGTTTGTGACCCTTGCAAAAGGAACAGTTAACACCCTGATCAACGGCGGCAGCTTTACTCCCATTGACGAAAATAACATTGACGGTACGATTTTTTCCAAGCAGGACCTGACCCTGAACGGCTCCGGTCTTCTGACCGTAAATTCTCCCGCAGGACACGGCATCGTGTGCAAGGATGACCTGGTCATCACCGGTGGCTCTTACGAAGTAAACAGTGCCTCCCACGGGCTGGATGCCAATGACAGCGTAAGAATTGCAAATGCTGCACTTGCTGTAGATGCCGGCAAGGATGCCATCCACGCAGAGAATACAGAAGATGCAGCCAAGGGCTTTGTTTATATTTCCGGCGGCACTGTGAAAGGCGAAGCAGAAGGCGACGGCATTACCGCCAGCGGCTATATGCAGATCCGGGACGGCACTGTTGATCTGCTTGTGGGCGGCGGCAGTGAGAACGGAGCAAAGGCATCTTCAGGAAACTATGGCGGATTTATGGGCGGCGGCTTCGGTGGAATGCGCCCCGGAGGAAATCAAAGCTCTGTAACCACTGAGGACGCTGTGAGTATGAAAGGTCTGAAAGCGGCAAACAGCCTGTTGATCTCCGGGGGCAGCTTTACCCTCAATTCTGCTGACGATGCCATTCACTCCGATGCTTCTGTCATCATTAACGGCGGTGAATTTTCCATTGCCTCCGGTGACGATGCCATTCACGCAGAGGATACCCTGACCGTTACCGCAGGCAAGATCGACATTTCCGAAAGCTACGAAGGTCTTGAAGCACTTCACATTGATATACAGGACGGCGACATCAAACTGACAGCCAGCGACGACGGTCTCAACGCTGCCGGCGGCACAGATCAAAGCGGCTTCACCGGAGGCCGTGACGGTATGTTCGGCGGCGGCTTCGGCGGTGGAATGGGCGGAGGCCGACCCGGCGGTGGTGGTCAAGGCGGTATGTCCTCCAGCTCCAACGGCAGCATTCAGGTTTCCGGGGGCAAGCTTTATATCAACTCTTCCGGTGACGGAATGGATGCCAACGGAACACTGGAGATCACCGGCGGCCATATCACCGTTGTCGGACCCACCCAAGGTGATACCGCCACTTTGGATTATGACAAAACCGCAACCATCTCCGGCGGCACATTTATCGGTACAGGTGCATCCGGTATGGCACAGACTTTCAGCGATGCTTCACAGGGTGTTATCGCCATCCGTGTGGGCAATCAAAGTGCAGGCACAAAAATCCTTTTGACAGACAAAAACGGAAAAACGCTGATCGAACACACGCCCGAGCTTAGCTTCGCAGTTGTCATTCTCTCCTCCCCGGACCTTACTTCCGGAGAGACCTATACAATTACGATCGGAACACAATCAGAAGAGGTTCAAGCGAATTGATATACAAAAATCCCCAGTTCAAAACGAACTGGGGATTTTGGCACGCCTGAAGGGATTCGAACCCCCGACCTGTCGCTTAGGAGGCGACCGCTCTATCCTGCTGAGCTACAGGCGCATAGCATAGCGTTTACCTGTGAATTGTACCGAAAAAAGCGCAGGTTGTCAACCGGAAATTTTGCGCCCAATAAGAATAACAGCCTGCCCCTGAAAAAGAGGCAGGCGCATTATTCTTAAAAGCTTTGGAAGGCAATCGTCTCGATTCGATTTAAACCATATTCTTTTACAAGCGCCATTGCCTTTGTTTCCGCATCGTAGTTCAAAAACCGTTCCGGCTGGTGGGCATCTGCACCAAAAATGACGGGGTTCCCCTCCTCTGCCAGCAGCTCAAAAAGCTCTTTACAGGGGTAGTGCTTATTCTTATGAATGCCTAGAAGGTTGATCTCCAGCGGCAAATTGCAGCCTTTGGCTTCCAAGCAGATCCTGTGCAGCTGTGCTTTTAAAAGCTTACGGTCTCCAAGGAACAGGATACAGTCCGGGTGCGCCACATAGGAAAAGGTTCCGGTCTGCATTCCCTCGATGATCTGATCACAATAGTGCTCCAGAATTTTGGGGTCATAGATCTCGTTTCTCGTTCTCTGTCCGGTGGGACTGTCCAGAAAATGCTGCCCGAGCAGAAGGTACTCCACGCCCTGATCCCGGAGAACACTGCAAAGCTCCTTGTGGGTTTCGGGATAGTATTCTGCCTCGATGCCCAGGTGCAGCTCAATGTCTTTTTTATACTTTTCCTTCAGTTCCTTTACATTCCCAGCGTGCTGTATAAGTGCTTCCCTGTCCAGATGGGGCTTTTCCGTAGTGCCGGGATGCATCAGGTATGTACAATGCTCTGAAAAGCCGAGGATCTCAACGCCCCCCTCTATCGCGGCTTTTACATATTCCTCCTCCGTTCCCTTTCCGTGACCGCAGCGAACAGTGTGGGTATGATAATTTACTCGCATAATTCTCCCCCTGATCAACAGGCGTGCCTTTTGGTCATTGCAACACAGGCATCCGCTCCTGATAGTTTTCTATATTATAAATCAGCAAAATGGGAATATCAACGCAAAAGTTGACAAATTTTTGATTTATACTATAATACTTATGTTTTCTGCAACTATACCCATCACCTTAAGAGGAGTATTATTATGAAAGCAGTGATCTTCAATTCCGGTCTCGGTCACCGTATGGGAGATTTTACACAGTCCTATCACAAGTCTATGTCTACCCTTAAAAACGGTGAGACCATCTTCCACCGGCAGCTTCGTCTGCTCAGTGCAGAAGGCATTACCGAATTCATCGTCACCACAGGCCCCTTTGAGGAGCAGCTCAAAGCCGAGGCCGCCGACTTCCCCAACCTTCATTTTACCTTTGTACGCAACGGCAGCTATGACAAGACCAACTATATTTACTCTATGTATTTGGCACGGGAATTTATGGACGACGATCTTGTGTTCCTGCACGGAGATCTTGTATTCAGCAGAAAGCTTGTCCACGATGTGCTGCACTGCAGTGACAAAAATACCGGCACCGTCAACTTCTCCAAAAAGCTTCCGGAGAAGGATTTCAAAGGAAGAGTCCGGGACGGAAAGCTTCTTGAAGTATCCATTCATATCTTTGATGAGGACTGCTTCGCTTTCCAGCCCTTCTACAAAATGGACAAGGATACTGCCGCCGCGTGGATCAGAAAGGTGGAGGAATTCATTCATAAGGGTGAAGACAAGTGCTATGCAGAAAATGCGCTTAATGAGATCTTCCCTTCTTTGAATGTCCGTGCTTTTTCCTACGAGGGCTATTATATCGATGAGATCGACAATATGGAGGACTATCTCCGGGTTATAGAGGAGATCCTTCCTTACGACGAAAAAGATGCCGCCCTTTTCGGTTAAAAGGAGTCTAAATGCAAAATAAGAATACATACGGCTATAGTCAGGAAGCTTTTAAGCGATTCACAAAATATGCCTGGCTGACACTTCTGAGCTTTGGCTTTACCTATCTTTTCTTCTATAACGGACGGCAAAACATCAATCTGGTGCTGCCCTTGATGAAAGAGGCATTCCAGTCCGATCTGGGAACGCTGGGCGTTGTTTCCTCTGCGCTTTTCTGGTGCTACGCCTTCGGACAGCTGGTCAGCGGCAGACTCGGCTCTTATTTCGGCTACAAAAAACTAATGATCTTCGGCGTTATCAGCTCCGCTGTTCTGAACATTGCCATCTCCTTCCAGAACAGCCTTTGGGTGATCGCCGTCCTTTGGGGTCTTAACGGCTTCTGTCAGGCTATGGTATGGTCCAACGGTCTGGGCGTGATCAACAACTGGTGGCCGAAAGAAAAGCGGGGATTCGCTTCCGGTGTGGCAACCGCCTTTTCCGGTGTCGCACAGGCTGTTACATACCTGACTGTCAACCTTTGCCTTATTCTCACGCCCCAGTGGTCCTGGCGGGCAGGCTTCCGTCTGCCGGTGGTCCCGATGCTTCTGATCCTGGTGGTCTTCGCATTTTTCTTTATTGAAAAGCCTGCGTGCAAAGGCTTAGCGCCCTTTAAAGAGGAAGAAGCATCAAACCGTGTAAGCGACACTGCGCTGGAGGAGACCCTCAAAGGAAAAGGCTTTTTCTACCCCTATTTTCTTCTGTTCCGAGAGCCCCGCGTTCTCCTTTTCTGTCTGATCTCTGCCATTGCCGGAATCGGCCGTTACGGACTGCTGACCTGGATCCCCACATACTTTACGGAAGAGCTGGGGCTGACACTGAAGGATGATATGTTCACCTACATCGTCCTTCCCCTGGGGCAAGCCTGTGCTATGTTTGTCTTCCCCTTCATTACAGACAAGCTTTTCAAAGGAAAGCGTGAACCTATGCTGATCCTCGCTTCCGTGATCGCGTTCTGCTGTCTGATCACCTTCCCCCTGTTCAGGACCCGCATTCCCGCTACCGTTATGCTGTTCATCGTCGGTGTATTCAGTATGGTCACCGGTGTGATCTGGGCAATTGCAGGAGATATGGGCGGACGGGCACTGTCCTCCACTGTCGTGGGCATCTTGGATTGGGCCGTTTATATGGGTGCTGCCATTCAGGCCTCTGCCTTTGGCTTTGTTCAGGAGCGGTTCGGCTGGGCGGCGATCTTCATCACCATCGGTTGTCTATACATCATTCTGCTTGTGTTGGCTTTTGTTGCCAGAAAGATCAAGCTTAAAAGGATTTAATATACCCAGGCAGCGGATCAGGCTCTGATCCGCTGCTTGCTTTGGTTGACACCATTTTTTCTTTATGGTAGAATGAGTTGGTTATAAGGATTACTTTATCTCTCTTCACAAAGGGGATGTTGTTATGATACTCTACATAGACCCCGGCACTGGCAGTATGCTTTTTACAGTGCTGCTCGGTGTGATCGGTGCTGCTTTTTATTCTCTAAGAATGCTTTTTATGAAGCTCCGGCAAGGTGTTGGCAAAGGAAAGGCTTCTGCCGGCACGAAAAAGCTTCCACTGGTGATCTTCTCTGACGATAAGCGTTACTGGAGCATTTTTGCACCCATCTGCCGGGAGCTGGACAAGCGCGGTATGGATGTGGTGTATATGACCGCTTCCCCCGATGACCCCGCCCTTGAGAATCCCTATGAGCACATCCGGGCTGAGTTTATCGGCGAAGGAAATAAGGCTTTTTCAAAGCTTAATTTCCTCAATGCGACCATTGTTCTGTCCACTACCCCCGGTCTGGATGTGTATCAGTGGAAGCGCTCCAAGAATGTAGATTACTATATCCACATCTTCCACACCGCAGGGGAAGTGACCCGCTACCGTATGTTTGGCATTGATTATTACGATGCACTTATGATCGCAGGTGACTATCAGGAAAAGGACATCCGGGATCTGGAAGCCCTGCGGGGTCTGCCTCCCAAGGAGATCGTAAAGGTGGGCATTCCCTTTATGGATGAAATGGCAGCACGACTTGCCTCTGTTGGTCCTGCACCGGAGCACCCCCGCACTGTTTTGCTCGCTCCCACCTGGGGTCCCAGCGCCATCTTTCAGATCCACGGGGGCAAGATCATTGATGCGCTGCTGAAAACAGGCTATCACATCATTATCCGTCCCCACCCACAATCCTTCTCCTCAGAAAAGGAAATGCTGGACAAGCTGATGGCAGAGTACCCCGAATCGGAGCAGCTGGAATGGAATCGCGACACGGACAATTTCGAAGTCCTGCGCCGCAGTGATATTCTGATCTCGGATTTCTCCGGTGTTGTTTTTGACTTCTCTCTGATCTATGACAAGCCTGTGATCTATACAGATCCCAATTTCAATCTCGCACCTTACGATGCCTGGTTTCTGGACCGTCCTCTGTGGACGCTGTCTGCCCTCCCCCGTATTGGACGGGAGCTTTCCATCGACAATCTTGACAGCATTAAGGATATGATCGATTCCTGTCTTGCGGATTCCCGTTATGCAGACGGCAGAAAAGAGGTTCGCAGCGAGACCTGGGCATATTTTTCCGAGGGTGCGGTTCGTTCCGCCGATTATATTATGGATAAGTACAACAGTCTGGTACACACGGAAAACGAAAGAGATGATGTAAATGTCACTGTTTGATATACTGGGTACGATACTCATCGGACCGCTGAAGCTGCTGTTTGAGGTGATCTTTTCCATTGCCTTTGATGTGCTGAAGCATCCCGGTCCGGCAATTATTGTTCTGAGTCTTGTTATGAATCTTCTGGTCCTGCCTCTGTACCGCAGGGCGGATGCCATTCAGATGCAGGCCCGGGACACAGAGAACAAGCTGAAGGACACCGTCGCCCACATCAAGAAGACCTTCCAGGGTGACGAACGGATGATGATCCTGCAGACCTACTACAGGCAGAATAACTACAATCCGCTGTCCGTTCTCAGCGGCTCTGTTTCCCTTTTGCTGGAGATCCCCTTCTTTATGGCAGCCTATCAGTTCCTTTCAGGACTTGATGCTTTTTCCGGCGTTTCCTTCGGTCCCATTGCCGATCTGAGCGCCCCGGATGCACTGCTTACAGTTGGGAGTATTTCCATTAACCTTCTTCCCTTTGTTATGACACTGGTCAATGTGATCTCCAGTGCGCTGTATTTAAAAGGCTTCCCTCTGAAAACCAAGCTTCAGCTTTACGGAATGGCCCTGTTTTTCCTTGTATTTCTGTACAACTCCCCTTCTGCTCTGGTATTTTACTGGACGCTGAACAACCTGTTCTCCCTGGTCAAAACACTGGTCTATAAGCTCATTGACGCAGGAGGACTGAAAAAGCTTTTCAAGAACAAAAGCAAAAAGCCGGAAAAGCCGACGCCCAAACCCAATACCGGTTCTTTCCTGCTGTGCGGCATTTTCCTGACAGTCCTTGTCGGTTTTCTGATCCCCGGCAATTATATTGCTGACTCTTTGCAGGAGTATATTGATCCCAATTATTTTTATAGCCCCATCTGGTATGTCGTAAATACCCTGTGTCTTTCTGCCGGCACATTTCTTGTCTGGATGGGCGTATTCTACTGGCTGGCAAGTCCCAAAGCGAAGATCATTTTCAGCCGGGTGCTTTGGATCGTTTGCGGCGTTTTACTGATCAATTATATGTTCTTCGGCACAAAGCTGGGGGTCGTATCTCCCAATCTGGAATATCCCGACGGCTTCCGTTTTGCTGTTGCAGAGCATATCATAAATATTGCTGTGATTCTGCTTCTCTCCCTTATTCTTTTCTTCCTTGTAAAAAAAGTGCCGAAGGTTACTACTGCCGTCCTTCTCATTGGCAGCCTTGCTCTGACAGGAATGGGGATCATCAATACCGTCACCATCGTGAAGGAGACAGCTGAAACGAAAGAGCAGATCCAAAACGGCGCTCTGGGTCTCCCCTCTTTTTCCCTGAACAAAGACGGGAAAAATGTTGTGGTTATTATGCTTGACCGGGGTCTTGGTCCGCTCGTGCCGTACATTCTTGAAGAAAAGCCTGAACTGAAAGAGCAGTTTGACGGTTTCACCTATTATGCAAATACACTTTCTTACGGCGCGTTCACGAATTTTGCCACGCCTTCCCTTTACGGCGGCTACGATTACACACCTGAAGAAATCAACCTCCGGGATTCCGAATCTCTTGTGGACAAGCACAACGAGGCACTGAAGGTTATGCCCTCCGTGTTTTCCAAAGAAGATTTTGATGTAACAATGATCGACCCGTCCTATGCAGGCTACCGCTGGATACCTGACCTGAGTATATTTGAGGACATACCCGGGGTCACAGCTTATCACGCAGACGGAAAGTTCAACGATCTGGATGACCGTATCGCTACCGTCAGTGCAAGAAAGCGTAATTTTTTCTTCTTTAGCTTTATGAAGACGCTGCCGGTATCCGCTCAAGCCCTCATATATGACAACGGAATGTATCATTCCATTCCATCCGGCAGCGCAGATTCTGCAGAGGGTACAAACGCATCCTTTATGAATGCATACAATGTGCTGGACAATCTGGACTCTATGACAGAGGTTACCGATGCAAGCAAAAACACATTTATGTTCCTACGCTCTAACCTCACTCACGAGCCTGTACTTCTTCAGGAGCCGGACTTTACACCTGCAGGCAATCTGGAATACACCCCGGGTCAAAGACCCATCAGCGACGGTGAGAAGACTGTAACTCTGAACAACGAGAATCAGCTCACCCACTACCACATCAATATGAAGGCAATGTTACTGCTGGGGGAATGGTTCGATCATTTGCGGTCTAACGGTGTTTATGACAACACAAGGATCATTATCGTGGCAGACCACGGCCGCGGTCTCGGTCTTTTTGATCAGGATCAGAATTTTATGCACGATATTGATTTTTACCGACCGATGCTCCTTGTTAAGGATTTTGACGCCCACGGCTTTACGGAATCCGACACCTTTATGACAAACGCAGATGTACCCACCCTTGCCACTGCCGGTCTGATCGAGGATCCTGTGAACCCCTTTACCGGGAATCCCATTGATTCCGGCTATAAAGAAGAAAACGACCGTCACTATGTGATCGTTTCCAATGATTGGGATGTGAGCAAGAATCAGGGAAATCAGTTTAACCCCTCCGAATGGGCAGCCGTTTCCGGAGAGGTTGGCGTGAAGGAAAACTGGGAGTTTTCAGGGGAAGCCACCCTGTTCCCTCCCAAGCCATAAGAAAAAGCATCGAAGCAAAAACGCTTCGATGCTTTTTGTATATTATTGGTTTTCAGGATAGGTGGGAAGGATCTCGGTTACAGCCTTGTGAGCCGCATCGTAGAGCATTTCCACCATCGTGTCACTAAGCTCGTAGGTCTCGCCACCGTAGGTGTAGACGGGAGCATAGCCGGTCTCACGGCAGTCAAGACCCGTCAGGATCTCAAACCATACAGCGGCGTTCAGCAGCTGACCGCCGCCAATGTCACCGTCGTGGCTGCCGTCACCGGAGTGAGGCTCACCGGTCAGCTTGCTGTTGCCCAAACGGGCTGTCAGGCAGTGGGAGATCCCCGCCTCGTTACAGGCTGTGCGGTAAAGCTCCCACGCATCGCCCACATTGGCACGCCCTACATTATTTTCTGCACAGACACCGGTCGCAATATCCCGGCTACGGGCTGTAAGTTCGATCTGCTGTTCCAGACTTTCCATCACATAGCCGTCATCTCTTGTGTGACCGATGTCATAGCTCCAGCCCTGCTGGAAATACAGATCTGCATTTGGGAACTGGTCACGCAGATACCCGTAGAGAATATTTCTCGGCTCACGGTGGACAGCAAGGCTTTCCTCCACCGTGTACTTCCGCACCTCACTGCTGCTTGTCAGAAGGCACATGACATCCCATTCATGCTGCTGCAGTGCCCATTCCAGGCTGACACCGTTGGTTTGAACCTTACCGCCGTCCACTGCCTCGAAATACTGGTACTTCTTATCTCCGTTGCGCCACCAGTTCACATGGTTTATCATAGGACAACCGGAGTAGTAAAGGTTGCACACACGCAGCTTCACACCGGCTGTCTTTGCCATTTCGTGGAGCTCCTCCACATAATAGTAGCACCAGGAATTACCTATCAGCAGAATATCCAGCACGTCATCCTCTTCCGGTGTCTCGAAGGCATAGCTGTCCAGATCCCAGCTTTCCACAGCACCTTCCCAGGCGGCATAGAACGCCCGGAGAGCCGGGGTATGACGGCGGAAATGCTCGGGGTCATTGGTCACCAAATTGCCCATTTGGGTCAGCACATCCCGCAGGGACAGGGCAACATCGTCCTGCTCTGTTTCCGGATCGTCGGCAACGAGAAGGATGCCGTCGGTGAACATCACATAGGGGGTTGCATAGATCTTCTGCTGACCACGGAGCATATTGGCAGCATCTCCGGTAAATTCACTGCCGTCCATTTGGAATGCGCCGTCAGCGGAGAAGATGTTTTCAATGATGGCACCGGGGATCTCCACACCGGTCTGCAGCTGATCGGCTGTCATTTGGGTGTAAAGCACATCCTCTGCAAACACAGCCGTGGGCATCCGGGTCAGGCTTACTGCAATGCCGAAGGCTTCCACCTGCTGAGCCATCGTGCTGTCCAGATTCCACTGTGCACTGTAGTAAAGTCCTGCATTGCCGGGACGAAGGCTTACAGATGTGACCTTCATATCCAGGCAGTGCCATGTCACATCACTGCCATCTGCAATGGCGATATAACGCATACTGTTGGGGGCGGTGTAATCGCTTTCATACTTTACTTCCTCTGACAGTACGGCCTTACCGGCACTGTCGTTACCGTTGTGGGCGGCACTGTCCATACCGTAGAGGGTGTACGCACCGGAAACAGTAACATTGTGACCGTTGATGTCCACATAGCAGTCCTTTGTGAGAACAATAGGATCATCAGTGTAAACTCTCACATATTCTGTAAGGTCACAGGCGGCCACAGCATCGGCATTCTGGGCATACCAGGTGCATTCCCCTGCCCCGTTAAACACCGCAACAGAGCCAACGAACAGCATACCGTCCTTTGCTGCCAGCATAGGCTGGTTTTCCACATTCTCAAGGACAATGTTTGCATTGAGGACGCTGCACACTGTATCAGCTACGGGCAGTGCGTAGTAAGGTTCAGTGAGGTTGCCGGTGGCACTTCCCATAGTGATATTGCCGGTAACACCCGCACCGATCTCCAGCTTATGCGCCTTATGAGAGCTGGTGGAAGCCAGGTACCAGATGTCCTGTCCCTGCTTTGCCTTGGCTTTGCCGTTGTTTACAAAGGCATCGGTGAGCTCCAAAACACCGTTGACATACAGGTTACCGCCATAAGTACCGGCTGTACCGCCGGTGATCTGGGGCACATTGCCTTTATCGTCCTTTTGGAATTTCAGATAGTTGGCGGCGGAGGTTTTACCTGCATTGGCAACGATATTACCACCGTAGGTAGCGGCTGTACCGTGATCAAACACACCGCCTTTGACTACCAGATAGCCGTTACCGGCATAGAAATTGCCGCCGAAATTGGAGGCTGCACCGTCAACCACATAGCAATTGATCAGGTTGGCACGGGCGCCGGTACCGGCACAGTACAGGTTGGCACCCCGGACAGCAGTCCCCTTGTTAATGATCAGATTCTCGTAATTGGCAAAGGTGCTGTTCGTGCCAACAGCAATATTGCCGCCATAGTCTGCCGATACGCCGTCTGCTACATAGGAATCAGACAGATTGATCTGGGCATAATAGGTTGCGCTGAAGTTACCGGAATTACTCTCGCTGTAGCCGCCGGTAATGGCAATGCCGCTGAGGTTTGCTTTACCGTTCTTATTGGAGGAAGTACCCTCAATACGGATATTACCGCCGCAGCCCAAGGTATCCCCGTTGGTCACGGCTCTGCCGCCCATAAACTGGCCGCCGGTAACGGTGACGGTGGCATTGGTGCCCACATACAGTGCGCCGCCCTGGTTGGCTTCGCCGCCAAGAACTGCGCCTGCAGTAAAGATCATAGAACGGGCCGCACCGCTGCCTGCGTGAATGGCACCGCCTTTATAGGTGTAAGTTTTTTCCGTAGTGGAGGCATCGGTGAAGATATACTGACTGCCATCGAAGATGCCGCCGTGGAATTCCAGTGTACCGCTGTTATACAGCACACCGCCGCTTGTCACATTGCGGTCGGATACGGGCACATACTGGTACTTACCGCCGTATACAGTCAGATGACCGCCTTCATTATAGATCACGCCGCCTCCCTGATTGGCGGCACCGCTGCCGGACACCTTGCCGTTGCCGTAGCTGTTGAGCAGGGTCAGTTGATTGGCATTGCCCTCGGCATCCTTGGGACGCAGGTAGAATGCACGACCGGTAGCTGTGATGCTGTAGCCTGCCATATCCAGCACCACATCCTTGGTGGCCAGCGTTCCCTGACCGCTCAGGTAAACACCGATGTAATACTGAGCCATACCGGAAAGACTCTTTCCCAGATAGTAGTGACCGGATTCAATATGTCTGGCAGTACAGGCAGTATCGGTATCGGTGGCACTGTCCTGAAGGCAGTTTTGCACAAGGGAGGTGCTCAGATCAAAAGCAGTCCATACCACTTGTTCATTACAATGAGGGCAGTAACCGCCTTTTTCACCGGAGGCTGCGTAGGAAGCCGTCAGTCCTTCTTCCGTCTGTGTAATAACTGTACGGATGGCACCCTTAAAGTAAGAGGGATCGGCTGTGGCATCCGCGAAGGTATGGGAAGCCACCACATAAATTTCAGAGCCCTCTGTCAGTGCAGAAGCATCTACGGTTGCAGTATCACTGCCGAAAGCCAGCCGAAGACCGCTGTTGAGAAGACCGATCTTTACCTTGCCCTTCAGGGAAAGATTTTTACCCACATAGGAAATATCACCGGGCAGTTCGCAGTTTTGGAGGGTCAGACCGGTGGCACTGGTAGAGCCGTAGACATTATTACCCCGGGCAGCTGCAACACCGGCTTCGATGACTGTGTTTTCGATCATACCGGAGGATGTGCCCATATAGATATTACCACCGTGGTAGTTACTATAGCCGTTGCGGAGGGTGCTGTCTTTCAGATTCAGCACAGCACTGCCCATAAGGCAGATATTTCCGCCGCCATAGGCTGTTCCTTCGCAGATACCGTCACGGATGGTGGCATTTTCTATGGTGAGACTGCCGCCGTTTTGGCAGACATTGCCGCCGGCGGTTTCTGCATAGCCGCCGGTGAGCGTACAGTTTTTAAGCACCGTGTTACCCTGAGAGTAGATGTTGCCGCCGTAACGGTCGGACTTGCCGCCAATGATCTGACCACCCAGGATCTCGATATTGGAGCCTGTGGCACCGTAGATACAGCCGGCATCGTCCTTGGTGTCCACATAGTCGGTATGTGTGCTGTAGGTAGTGCCGTTGAGGACCGTACCGCCGTACATACGGAAGGCACAGGTGTCGGCAACACTGATGAGACCGCCCCGACGGCTACCCTTATTATTTACATCCAGGGTAATGGTGCCGCTGTAGAGCTCAAAGGCAGAGAAATTGGTCTCATTGGTGGAGATCAAAATGATACCGCCAAAACCGGAGCCGGTGGTGTTGCCGCAAAGCCTGCCGCCGCCCACAGAGTCCAGCACCGCCATATAGCCGTAGCAAAGGATCATACGGAAATCCTTGGTGTTGGTCAGCTTGTAGCCACGGAGATCCAGCACCACGCGGACACCGGAATTCACAACTGCCTGCTGGGTCTGGACATAGTCGCCATCCAGATAGTAGTGACCGGAAGCCACATTGGCATCCTTGTTTACATTCCATTCCTTCCACTGCACATCGGAAAGAGCCTGTCCGCAGCCGCAGGAGCAGCTTTCCGAAAGCTCCGTAACCTCCTGCATCTGCGCGGAGACAGGAATTACGGTCATAGTGCATAATATTGACAAAAGTATGAATATTGATATGATTTTCTTCATATTATCGCCTCCTCGTTTTTCATTATATAGGAATATTTTCAAGTTGTAAACCGTAATTTTTATGCAGAAAGGTGGACTTTTCAACACAACAGCAAAAACGCTCACAGGAAGCCCTGTGAGCGTTTTTTTGAGCAATATAAGATTGAGGGAAAATTAATAGAACTTTCTCTTGTTCTTACGGGCAGCTTCAGACTTCTGCTTACGCTTCAGGCTGGGGCTGACATAATGCTCGCGCTTCTTAACTTCAGCAATAACGCCCTCCTTGGCACAGCTACGCTTGAAACGGCGCAGAGCGCTCTCCAGAGACTCGTTTTCCTTAACGCGAATTTCAGACATTGTTTTCCCTCCCTCCGATGGCATCCGGCTATTTCCTGGATGCGTTCAGGGCCTCTAATCTAATCAGGCTGGATTATTATAATCTCTTTTCTCCAAATTGTCAAGTAGGATTTCATTCTTTGACAACATTTTATTCCGGAATGGCGAGCTTTAAAACGCCTTTTGCCGTAGGGATCTGCATTTGCACCCTTCCTGCTTTTTGCGGAAGATGACACTTCCCTACGGTTCCGTCATAGGAAACGCCCAAAAGCTCCTCGATCAAAATACAAATCGGTGCACTTGCCCAGGGATGACAAAAGCTTGTGTTGGATTTTTTATCCTTTCCCCAAGCCTCCATACAGGTGGTTGCTCCGTCGGAGAGCATATTGTACCAGCTATGCTCGTCTTTTCCGAGAAGAAGATCTGGCGCGAGGGCATCCTCTCCTAAGTCCGATCGTAGCCAT
>JAZNZZ010000202.1:0-3020 GCA_045595205.1 Faecousia sp. | reverse complement strand
TTATTAAGTTTGTACTACATCATATGTGTTTCGACATAATCTGACACACTGGCAGGTTAAGCAGTGGAGAGTCGAACCCCCCACTGCTTATGCTGCCCTCTTAACGGCATCGCCCTATTATATGAACCGGGAGCCACCCCTGTGCCTGTACATTTTTCAGTTGTATGCTTGCGCATTATGCAAAACTGTATTTTCCCTGCATATTTTTTACCCCACTGGAAAAAATACCTCCGAACACCAAATACAGGAGGTTACAGATATGTTCCGAGTTCGTTTTATCTGCCTGGTGCTGGCACTTTGCTGCCTGCTTTCCCTGGGCAGCATGGCATTTGCCGCAGAGGTGGACTGCGATGCCACGTATTGCTTCACATCCACAGACTTTTCCCAAGATGACACCTTAATGGGGATCTGCATCACAGAGCTTCCCAACGCCAGTGCGGGCACGGTGATGCTGGGTAACCGGGTGATCCGTTCCGGTGATATCCTGACTGCCCAGCAGCTAAAGCAAATGACCTTCTCGCCCCTGCGCACGGAGAACGATCAGGATGCAGTGGTCACCTACCTGCCCATTTATGAAAACCGGGTAGAGCCGTCTGCTACCATGACCATTGCCATTCGCGGCAAGAAGGACAACGCGCCGGTTGCAGAGGACTTTGCGCTGGAGACCTACAAAAATCTGCCCAACCAGTCTCAGCTGAAGGTCACCGACCCTGAGGGCGAAGCACTGACCTATACCCTGGTGCGTCAGCCTAAGCGGGGCGAGGTTGCCCTCAACGAGGACGGCAGCTTCATCTATACCCCTAAGAAAAACAAGGTTGGCGTGGATTCCTTCACCTATACCGCCGCAGACCCCGCCGGTAATGTGTCCCGGGAGGCTACAGTCACCATCCAGATCCTGAAGCCAACCGATTCCAAGCAGTACACCGATACCGCAGGCAAACCCTGCCGCTTTGCAGCGGAGTGGATGCGCAATACCGGTCTGTTTGTGGGCGAGAAGATCGGCGGCGAGGAGTGCTTCTACCCTGAAAAGGCTGTAAGCCGGGGTGAATTTTTGACCATGATCGTAAACGCTCTGGATATCCCCACCGAGGATGTCTCCTACAGCAGCATCCCTGTGGACACCCCCGACTGGCTCAAGCCCTATCTGGCTGCTGCCATGCGGGCAGGGTTAACCGCGGGGCTGCCCGAAGCCGAGACCGGCAGTTTTAACGCGGATCAGCCCATCAGCGGTGCAGAGGCTGCTGTGATGCTCCAGAACGCCTTGGATCTGACCGTTTCCCAGCAGAGCTTGGACATTGCCACACAAGCAGACGCCCAGGCCACCAAGGAGGAGATCCCCGCATGGGCTGCTACCTCCCTGACCGCCATGGCGGATAACGGTATCACCTTCAATGCCACAGAGGTCCTCACCAGAGGTCAAGTGGCACAGGTGATGTATCAGGTATGTCAGCTGGCCGAGAATGCCCCCGGCATGACAGTCATCCGTATGCAGCAGTAAATTCCGGTTTTCGGTGCGCTTATAAAACAATGTCATTCTGAGCGAAGCGAAGAATCCGTTCTCTCCGTTAGGTATTACGGATTCTTCGTCGCTACGCTCCTCAGAATGACAGAAAGGTAAATTGGAATTTAACGCACGCATACAGTAAAACGCCCCGTCTTTCGACGGGGCGTTCGCTTATTGGTTATTTCAAGTCCTGACCTTTGAGATAACGTACCAAAGGCGTTTTGCACAGCAGTACGTAAACCACCAGAATCAGCACCATATCCGGCAGCATATATGCGCCATTGTACAGCGCAGAATAGAACCAAGGAGTGGTCATAGTCATGCCGAAGAATTCTTCCGGCATATATTCTGCCCAGATGGTTGCTCCCACTACATAATGAACCAAAAAGCGTGCTGTGCAGGAAACCACTGTGGCTACACAGAACCGTCCTTTGAACAGTCCGGCAATACCCAAAACAGCATAGGCAATGAGAAAATCGCCCAGGATACTCTCCCAGCCAATGGCAATACCGCCTTCAAACAGGGTCTGCAAAATGGCATGGGCAGTGCTCACCAGCATACCCGGTCCAAAGCCCCAGCGGACACAGAACAGGATAATAGGAAGCATGGCAAAGTCAATGCTGCCGCCCCAGGGCAACTTGTACAGTGGCAGAAAGCTGAGAATCTCCGCCAGGGCAATCAAAATTGCGCCCTCACACAGTTCCCGAAGCCGATAGTGCCAATTGATAACTGCTTTTGTTTTTCTTTCCATATAAGATTCCTCCTATAGGCAGTCGCAGGAAAAGGATTTGCAGGCGAACAGCGAGAGATTTTTTCGCAAGCCAAGCAGCACAGCAGCAGGAATACTTTGTGTATTTCAAAGCTGTGCTGAGACGGATTGCGGAAAAAGATCCGGTGTCCGACGCAAAGCGTTTTTCGGAGGCTGCCTCTAAAAATATTGGATCACATTACAGCCGTCTAGGTGCAATGTGATCCAATGGAATCCCATATATGCATCTTTTCCTACGACGGTATTGACCGTATCAGGTTCGCGGGTCAAGGCATGTATGCCTAATCTCAGCCGGTCACACCGGCTCCCCGAAGACGAATTTGTTTTGTGATCTGGGACTATTATAGCGCTTTTCGTCGATTTGTCAAGCCATTTCCACATTCAGCGTCTTACCGCCGAGAATATGAAAATGCAGATGATGGACCGTCTGTCCCGCGTCTGCGCCGCAGTTGGAGACCACACGGTAGCCGCCGGTCAAGCCCTCTTTTTCCGCGATCTGGGGGATCACCGTAAAAATGTGGGCGACCACATTGCTGTTATCCTTATTAATCTCCGCCACAGAGCCGATGGGGGCCTTGGGGATCAGGAGAATAGGGGTGGGGGCTGGGGGAGCGATGTCCCGGAACGCCAGGATCCGGTCATCCTCGTAGACCTTTGTGGAAGGGATGTCCCCTTTTACGATTTTACAAAACAAACAATCAGACATACAATTTCCTCCTTACAGACCGATGACGCTGAACACACCGG
>JAZNZZ010000201.1:0-19223 GCA_045595205.1 Faecousia sp. | reverse complement strand
TGGCAGCTGGCCCCGCTTCCTACGGTCTGACCGATACCATGGGCCGTATGCACGGCGATGCTCAGTTCGCAGGTTCTTCCTCCGTCCCCGCTCACGTGGAAATGATGGGCTTCCTGGGCGCAGGCAACAATCCGATGGTCGGTATGACCGTTTCCGTGGCTGTTGCTGTGGAAGAAAGCCTTAAGTAAGATCTTATAAACAAAGGCTCCCATTCGGGGGCCTTTGTTTATAGAGATTCCGAGCGCCATTGCAGTTTAGAAGAAGATGAGGTAAATATGGAGAATATTATTCTGTTCTATTTTTTATATTTTATCATAAGCATTGGTGTTGCCTGCATCTTCGGCGCCATCACCAAAGGAATCAACGAAAGTAAGGGCTATTACGGCGGCTTTGCCTGGGGCTTCTGGCTTGGCTGGATCGGCATTATCGTCGTAGCCTGCAGAGCCTCCAACAGCTACTCTCCCAGAGAATCCATTATCAAGCCTGCAAACAGCAGCGCCCAAAATAATATTCCTGCACACATTGCCAGCTCCCAACAGGCAGCGCCCAACAGCTGGAAATGCCGCTGTGGCCGCTACAATGCCCAATTCGTCAGCTCCTGTACCTGCGGTCTGAGCAAGAGAGAAGCACTTGCTCCCGAGCCGAAGCCCGTACCGGCCGCACCCGTTGTTGACGAAGCAAAAAACATTGCTGCGCTGAAGGAATACAAGGAGCTTTTGGATGCAGGTGTCATCACCCAGGAAGAGTTTGATGCAAAGAAAAAAGAGATCCTCTCCCGCTGATCTCTCAACAATCACGCAAACAGGTGATATATTATGATTTTAAGACAAGCTGCCTTTGAAAAGAAGGGCAAATTTTTAAAAGGAAATCTCCACTGTCACACCACCCTTTCCGACGGCAAGGGGACACCGGAGGCTGTGGCGCTGCACTATAAAAATGCAGGCTATGATTTTCTGGCCATCACGGATCACCGGCTCTACTACAAGCCGGACAACTGTGACAAGGATGGCATTCTGATCATCCCCGGTATGGAGGCTGACCGTTTTGTGGACGGTGTGGGTATGCCTGTGGTGCATATCGTTTCCCTTGGTCCTGAGGAAGGAAACGGCTTTACCCACGGTCAGTCTGTGATCTACGAAAACGGCGGCACACAGGAGGCCTGTCAGGACATTATCGACGATGTGCTGGCTGCGGGCAACATCCCTGTTTTGTGCCATCCTGTCTGGAGCGGCAACACTGTTGAGGCAGTCAAAACCCTGCAGGGCTTTCAGATGATGGAGGTCTGGAACAGCGGCAGCGCCCTTTTGTGGGGAGTGGACAGCAACACCTATCACTGGGATGTGCTGCTTCACGAGGGACGCAAAGTTTGGGCAGTTGCCTCCGACGACGGTCACGCATTACAGGAAAACTGCTACGGCTTTGTCCGTGTAAAGGCAGAAAAGAGCATTCCCTCTATCTTAAATGCTCTGAAAAACGGCGAATTCTACGCATCCTGCGGACCTGAGATCTATGATTTCTACATTGAGGACGATCAAGTTTGCATCAACTGCTCCCCCGTCAGTCAAATTATGCTGCGGAATTTCTCCTGTCCCCACCGGCTGATCCGGGGCGAAAATCTCACCGGCGGTCAGTTTAAGCTCCGTGACCTCTGCACCGATTACATCCGGGCAGAGATCGTGGATGCCCAGGGACGCCGCGCCTGGACAAATCCCATTTTCCTTAAATAATCCTACAACTACATTGAAAGCACATCCGACTCTTTCGAAGAGCCGGATGTGCTTTTTTATTCCCGAAAACGCCATATTTTCTTCAAAAAGAATCCCATAAAATACTTATCGCAACAAATAACACCCATATTTGAAACATTTCGGTGTTTAATTCTAAAGTAGAATTATTTTAAATTGAATACATATTATAATTCTGTTTTAGAAGGATATATACGGGGGTGTCCAAATGAAACCGAGAAAAGCTATTTATGGAACCCGAAACATCTGCGGTGCAAACATTGAGAGAATTCGCAAAGAACTGGGTATGAAGCAAACGACCCTCATAAGCAAAATGCAGCTGATGGGCGTTGACATCAACCCTTCCAGTTTTTCAAAGCTGGAGGGGCAGGTCCGCATTGCTTCCGACATTGAATTAAAGGCAATTGCCTCGATTCTCGGTGTCAGCACAGACGAATTACTCAAAGAAAACAGTGTCTGACCGATCACGAGTGATATCAAAGCATTAAGCAGGAGGTTCGCAATGAAAAAGGTGACAGGCTTTTTTAAAATGGTGCTTGCGGGGATCTTGGCTGTAGCGATCCTATGTCTCATCTTCACCCCCTACACCTTTACCCCGATCCACAAATCCAACAAAGGCGGAAATACGGACTACATCTGGCCCGCAAATACCAGATGGTTCAAAATGACAGAGGGTATTTCCACCGGCAAATTTGACAGCAACGGCTTTAACAATCTGGAGGTTATTGATAACCCTGATATTCTGATCCTGGGTTCCTCCCATATGGAGGCCACGGATGTTCCGCAGGACAAAAATGTTGCTGCCGTTATGAACAAATTTTTTGACGGTCAGTACCGCACCTACAATATGGGCATCTCCGGGCATACCCTTACCAAACTCGTAAAATATTTACCTGTTTCTATGGAGCTGTTTGAGAACGACCCCAAATATGTGGTCCTTGAGATCAGCAACCCTGTTGTAAAGCAAAGTGCCGTGGACAACATTCGCAACGGTACTGTTTCCACAGACCCAAGCTATGACAAGGGCATCGTTGTGACTCTGCAAAAACTACCCTTCTTCCGGCTGGCGTATCAGCAGATCTCCGGCGGACTTTTAAAGCTCTTTATGCCCCCCAGAACCCCCTCCTCCCCCAAGGCACAGACCCCGGATCCCATCAGTGAGGAAGCCTATGACGGTATGCTGACCTGCATCCGTGAGGCTATGGGCGATTCCACCTCCCGGGTGATCATTGTGTATCAGGCCACTGAGATCCTGCAGGAGGACGGCTCTGTGATTTTTGACGAGAACGAAGAAGCTGTGGCTATGTTCTCTCAGAAGTGTGAGGAGTACGGCTTTACATTCCTTAATATGACGGAAGCTTTTACCGAAATGTACGAAACTGAACACAAGCTGCCCCACGGCTTCATTACCGGCGCCATTGGCACCGGACATTTGAATGCTGACGGGCACCGTGTTATAGCAGAGGCTTTGGCAGAAGTGATCAACCGTTTGGATCAGGAGGACGAATTATGCAGATGATCAGCTTTGTATTCTTCGCTTTTGCTGCAGCAATATTCGTTGCAATATACTTGTGCAACAAGCTCTTAAAAACAGATGCCCGCAAGGTGTCTGCCACA
Source organism: Faecousia sp. (assembly GCA_045595205.1). Taxonomy (GTDB): domain Bacteria; phylum Bacillota; class Clostridia; order Oscillospirales; family Oscillospiraceae; genus Faecousia. Next base: position 15,861 of record JAZNZZ010000201.1, on the reverse strand, counting down.
AAGTGGATCCTGCTTGCGGCAAGCTATCTGTTTGTCGCCTACGCCGATCTTCGGTTCGCTTTGGTTTTGGCTGCTTTGACGGTGATCGTCTGGCTCTGCGCCAAAAACAAAAAGCACATCAAATATGGCGTGATCGCCTCTGTGCTGGCTCTGGCATTTTTTAAATACACAAATTTCTTTGCAGATTCCTTTTGTAAGCTCTTTGGAAAGGATGACTACAACGCACTGAATATTATCCTGCCGCTGGGCATTTCCTTCTATACCTTCAGTGCCATCAGCTATCTTGTGGATGTGCTGCGGGGAAAGACTGAAGCAAGAGGACTGACGGATGTTGCCCTTTACCTTGCCTTCTTCCCCAAGATCACCTCCGGTCCCATCCAAAGAAGTCAGGATTTCTTCAGCCAGCTGGATGCCCCCAGAAGCATCGGCTGGAGCAGCTTCAGCACCGGCATTCAGATCTTCCTGTTCGGTATGTTCAAAAAGCTGGTTTTGGCAGACCGATTGTCTGTTTTTGTCAATCAAGTCTTTGATACCCCGCTGGCATTCGGCGGTATGACTGTACTCCTCGCCGTCCTTGCCTACGCGATGCAGATCTACTTTGATTTCTCCGGCTACTCGGATATGGCCGTGGGTGTGGCAAGGATTTTGGACATTCACCTGCCCAGAAACTTTAATCTTCCCTACCTCTCCCACAATGTTACAGAGCTGTGGAAGCGTTGGCACATCAGCCTCTCCTCCTGGCTGCAGGAATATCTTTATATCTCCCTTGGAGGAAACCGCAAGGGTGTGGTCCGGACTTATATCAACCTGATCATCACTATGGTCATCGGCGGTATCTGGCACGGTCCCAGCTGGAACTATATAATCTGGGGTCTGCTTCACGGCGTGGCTCTGGCTGTACATAAGCTTTGGGTGCAGAAGACCGGCAGTGCGAAGAAGGAACACAGTACCCTTTCCAATGTGCTTTCCACCCTGCTTACCTTTGGCTTTACCTGTCTGTGCTGGGTGTTCTTCCGGGCTGATTCCTTCGAAAAAGCTATGCAGGTTTTGGGTCAGATCTTCTGCTTCCGCAGCGGTGTGCAGCATCTGTATCTGTGGCTGTTCTTCGCTTTGGTGGTTTTCATCGGCTGCTGCATTGCCGCTGTCATTTCCTCCCGGGGAAGGCCCTTGCCGGAGAATAAAATAAACCAGTGCTTTGTGGATGCTTATTATCCCAAGCTTGATCTGACAAAATTCTGGCATCTGGTGCTGTTTTTTGTTTTCTGCGGTCTGATTATTTGTCTTGCATACACAGGTGGCAGTCCCTTTATTTACGGCGCATATTGACAAATCCACCAGAATTATTTATGATATTATTCTGGAGGCGATTGATATGTCCAAAAAAGAGAACTACGCTTATCTGAATTATTTAAAAGCCTTCGCCGCTATTTTTGTGGTTGTACATCACGCCCTGAGCTATGCAGAGCTTCAAAACTCCAATTTCGTTCTCGAAGCCTTCTACACTCTGATCATTCATACCCACGTTCCAATGTTTCTGTGCATAGCCGGCTATCTTTGCCACAAACAGCCCCTTGGCACTTATTTTAAGAAAAAGGCTTTGCGTTTGCTGGTCCCCTTCGTTGTCTTCTCCCTATTGAAGGTCGCCTATTCTGTACTCATTGACAGCTCCCACGCGCACGCTGATTCCTTTGTGGAGCAGTTGATAAATGCATTTGTAACCGGCAGTCTGTACTGGTTTGTTTACGCGATTCTGAATATGTATGCCGCTTCTCCCCTGCTGTGGAAAATGAAAAAGGGAAACATTGCGCTTTTCATTGCACTTGTCACCGTCAGCACCTTGCTGGAGGTGACCGGCATCAACCTATGGAATATTCTTCAGGTGCATCTAACCATCACCTACGCCTGTTTCTTTGTTGGCGGCATTCTCCTACAGCAGTACAAAGACGAGCTTTCCGCCATTGCTAAGAAACGAAAGACTGCACTTATCGTTCTTGCTTTCCTTGTGATCGCAGGAATCCTGTGCTTCAAGCTAAATTACGATCACCCAATGCCTCATTTCCTGAAAACCCTGCTGGCTTTTAGCTCTATGTATTTATTCTATCTTCTTGCCAAGGCCTTGCCCCAGAATATTAAATTCTTATCCTATCTTGGCAATATCTCCCTGCAGGTTATGCTGTTTGACAGCTTCTTCAAGGTCATTTTGTTTGTGCTGATCCCTGTAAACCTTCTGACCGTCTGGCCTGTGATCATTGTAAATATCCTGATGACCTGCCTTTGCTGCCTGATCATCAAAAAGATCCCCGTTGTTCGCGTATTGTTTGGCTTATAAATTGACAGGACTCCCGTTTGGGAGTCCTGTTTCATTTTCTTTTAGCAGAACCGACCAACCATTCCACAAAAAGCAAATAAAAAACACGGGTTTTTTGTGCAATTTACGGGTTGCAATTAAAAGCTAAGGGGTATATACTCACCGTGAACGCATCAGGCCCTTGCTAAATAAATAAAGCATTACGGAGGTACGGGTTATGGAGCAGCCACGACGAAGTATGTTTACCACACGCAGTCTGATTTTGCTGATGGTACCCATTATGGGCGAAACACTGCTGACACAGCTTGTGGGTATGGTGGACAGCATTATGGTCTCTTCCGTTGGAGAAGTTGCCCTGTCTGCCGTTTCCCTGGTGACCAATTTCAGTGCGGTCATTATCAACATTCTGGTCGCACTTGCCAGCGGCGGTTCCATCGTCACCAGCCAGCTCATCGGTGCCGGAAAGGACAAGGATGCAAAGCGCTCCACAGGCCAGATCATTACAATGTCTTTTTTGTGCAGTCTGGTGATCGCCTCCCTTTGTCTTTGCTTTAACAAGCCACTTCTGCAGCTGGTATTCGGTAAGATCGAAGAATCCGTCCTGAAGGATGCGACGATCTACTTCTTCTACGATGCCGCATCCTATCCCCTGATGGCCCTTTGTGCCGCCGGCGGTGCCATCCTCCGTTCCAGAGGCAACAGTAAGACAATGTTCTACATCAGCATTCTTCGGAACATCGTCAACATTGCAGGCAATGCCATCTGCATCTATTATCTCAAAATGGGTGTCGCCGGTGTTGCCATTCCCACAGCACTCTCCCGTTTGGTGGGTGCTGCGATCCTGATGACCATCGTCCTGACAAAGAAGCACAAGCTCCGTCCTGAAAAGTCTGATATTTTCCACATCAATCCCCGTATGATGGGCAAGATGCTCCACATTGGTCTGCCCAATGCCATTGAAAACAGCATCTTCCAGCTGGGACGGCTGATGACCCTTTCTATGATCTCCGGCTTTGGCACGGCACAGATCGCTGCCAACTCCGCCTCCGGTTCACTGCTCGGTCTGGTGGTCACCTTCAATGCCGCAGTTCGCACCGGTGCTGTCAATGTGATTGGTCAATGCGTAGGTGCCCACGATGAGGAACAGATCAAAATCAATAACCGAAGGCTGCTGATCATGTGCTACATCTCCAACGGCATTGCTGCGGTTACGGTCCTGCTTCTGCAAAAGCCTCTTGTGGGTCTGTACACAGGATTGTCCCCGGAGGCTGCTGAGCTCGCTATGAAGCTGATGTGCATCCACCTGATCCCGGGACTGCTCCTGTACACACCCTCCTTCTATATCGCCTCTCCCCTGCGTGCCGCCAATGATGGCACCTTCTGTATGTGGGTCAGCGTTCTTTCTATGATCATCTTCCGACTCTCCCTTGCTCAGATCCTTTGTGTCAATCTCGGCTGGGGCGCGATCGGCGTATCGGTTGCTATGGTCACGGACTGGCTCTGCCGCAGCATCTGCTTTGTTCTTCGCTGGTACAGCGGTGCCTGGAAGAAAAAGTGCGGCCTTGCCAAGGTCTCCTCCCCTGTAAAAACTGCATAAAAAGAAATGTCATTCTGAGAAACAACGCGACGAAGGATCTCCTGCAATTATGTGGGAGATCCTTCGACTCGCTACGCTCGCTCAGGATGACATTTTGTTTAATGCTATTTATTATTCTCAGGTAAGCTTCAGCTTCACCGCGCCGCCGTAGATCAGCATTTGAAGAAGCGCAACTGCCGCGATCACCCAATAATAGTGTTTCTTTATGCCAAGCTTCACAAAATCACTCCCCGTAAATTACGGCTTAGTTCTTCAGACTCTGCAAAGGTGCGGGGATGCGGCCGCCCCGGGAAATGAAGGTCTCGCTGGATTCGGGATGGACCGGCATTACAGGCGCGCTGCCCAGAAGTCCGCCCATCTCCACGCGGTCACCCACCACCTTGCCGGGTGCGGGAATAATACGGACAGCGGTGGTCTTGGAATTCACCATACCGATGGCTGCTTCGTCTGCGATGATGGCAGAAATGGTGGATGCAGGCGTATCACCGGGAACAGCGATCATATCCAGTCCCACAGAGCAAACGCAGGTCATTGCCTCCAGCTTGTCGATGCACAGGGTGCCGGATTCTGCGGCTGCGATCATACCTTCGTCCTCGGACACAGGGATAAAAGCGCCGGACAGACCGCCCACATTGCCGGATGCCATAACGCCGCCCTTTTTCACAGCGTCGTTAAGCATAGCCAGTGCTGCAGTCGTTCCGTGGGTGCCGCAGACCTCTAGTCCCATTTCCTCCAGAATGCGGGCAACACTGTCGCCCACCGCCGGGGTAGGTGCAAGGCTCAGATCCACGATACCGAAGGGAACGCCCAGCCGCTTGCCGGCTTCCACGCCCACCACCTGACCCATACGGGTGATGCGGAAGGCGGTCTTTTTAATGATCTCCGCCATTTCATCGAAGGATGCGCCCTTGGCACTTTGCAAAGCGTGATACACCACACCGGGACCGGAAACACCCACATTCAGGGCACACTCCGGCTCACCAATGCCGTGGAAGGCGCCTGCCATAAAGGGGTTATCCTCCACCGCATTGGCAAAGACCACCAATTTAGCACAGCCGAGGCCGTCATTATCTGCAGTACGCTCTGCCGTTGCCTTAATGATTTTGCCCATCTTTGCCACCGCATCCATATTGATGCCCGCCCGGGTAGAGCCCACATTGACACTGGAGCAGACACGCTCTGTCACTGCCATCGCCTCCGGAATGGAGTCCATCAGGATCCAGTCGCCCTTGGTGCAGCCCTTCTGCACCAGTGCAGAAAAGCCGCCGATAAAGTTAACACCGCAGGTCTTGGCGGCTTCGTCCATAGCGATCGCCAGAGGCACATAGGAATCTGCCTCACAGCTGTTGCCAATGATCGCCATAGGCGTGACGGAAATACGCTTGTTCACAATGGGAATACCAAACTCCCACTCAATATCCTGACCCACCTTCACAAGGTTCTCTGCCTGCCGGGTGATCTTGTCATAGACCTTTTGGGCGCACTTTTTAATGTCAGTATCGGTGCAGTCCAGAAGAGAAATGCCCATTGTAATGGTACGGATGTCCAAATGGCGCTTGTCGATCAGATCCTGGGTATAAAGAATATCATTTATATTCAGCATAGGTCGGCACCTCACACACGATGCATTGCTTCAAAAATATCCTCACGCTGCAGGCGGATGGACAGACTCATTTCCTTGCCCTTCTCCTCCATTGCCTTTGCCAGCTCTGCCAGCGGCACGGAGCAGCCGGAAACATCCACCGCCATCATCATAGTGAAGTAGCCCTGCATAACCGTCTGACTGATGTCCAGAACATTTACATTATAGGAAGCAAGCTGCACACAGACAGCTGCGATGATGCCCACAGCATCCTTACCAACTACCGTTACGATCGCTTTCATTTTTTATACCTCACAGTTCATAATCCGCAGCAACGCGGTTATCGATCAGATGGGAGAAATGACCCTTTGCCTCGATGTGCAGGGGGTTTACCGCATAATCCAAAAGTGCCTGCTTACTCTCAAACTCCGAGTACAGGGCATAGTCCACACCCTGAAAGCAGGATCGGATCTCCAAATGCAGAAGACCGGGGATCTTTCCCACCAGCGGCTCCAGCACAGAGCCGATGAGAGAAACAGCCGCTTCCTTATCCACGCCGTCCTTCAGCTTATAAACAACGATATGCTTTACCATAATTATCCTCCTATGCAAATACCGGGGTCGGCGCACCGACCCCGGTATGTAATAACAAATTACGCTTCGTCAGATGCTTCCTCGTTCTCAGCAGGAGCCTCAGCCTCGTCATCCTCAGCAGCCTCGTCATCCTCAGCAGCCTCTTCCAGCAGAACACGGATGGACAGGGAGATACGCTTGTTCTCTGCATCCACATCGGTGATCTTGACCTGAACCTCCTGACCCTCGCTCAGCACATCCTCGGGCTTGCCGATGCGCTTGTCAGCGATCTGGGAAATGTGGATCAGACCGTCAACGCCGGGAATGATCTCAGCAAATGCGCCGAAGGTCATCAGCTTCACGATCTTGGCAGTCACAACATCGCCAACATTGTAGCCGGTCATAAACTGATTCCAGGGGTTCATTTCACTGGTCTTGTAGCCCAGAGAGATCTTACGCTTCTCAGCATCGAAGGAGATGACATAAACATCGATCTCGTCACCCACGCTGACGACCTCAGCGGGATTCTTGATGCGGTTCCAGCTCAGCTCGGAAACGTGAACCATACCGTCCACACCGCCGATGTCAACAAAAGCGCCGTAAGAAGTCAGGGACTTAACAGTACCGTGGTACTTTGCACCCACTTCGATCTCTGCCCACAGCTTCTCCTGTGCAGCCTTGCGTGCCTCAGCGTTCACAGCACGGATAGAGCCGATGACACGACGGCGGGCACGGTTGACCTCGCTGATCTTCAGCTCAACAGTCTTGCCCACCATACCGGTCATATCGCCGCCCTTGGCAATGCCGGACTGGGAAGCGGGAATGAATACGCGGATGCCCTTCACATTGGCAACCAGACCGCCCTTGTTCTCCTCGGTGATGGTACCCTCAACAGTAGCCTTCTCCTCGCACCAGGCAGCGATGTCGTCCCACACCTTCATACCGTCCAGCTTCTTCTTGCTCAGCTGGCAGGTGCCTTCCTGATCGTTGACACGAACAACGAAAACCTCGATCTCGTCACCGACCTTCAGAATGTCCTCAGGCTTCACAGAAGGATCAGCGCTGACTTCGTCGTAGGGAATGTAGCCGGCGTGCTTGGTGCCCAGATCGACCTGGACTTCAGTAGCGCCGATACCGGTAACGATACCCAGAACCTTATCTCCTGTATTTAAAGTCTTGATGGACTGCTCGAGAAGCTCGGCAAAGTTCTCCTCCTGCACAGCATCAATTTTAGTAATTTCGCTCATAGTCTTATTGACCTCCTTTATAATCCACGCCGGAGTCGATGCACCGGCAGTGATTCCAACATCACTTACACCGCGGAAGAATTCAGGCTCCAGCTCCGATGCATTGTCCACCAGAACGACCTTTTCGCAGTGCTCCCGACAAATCATAGCAAGGCGGCCTGTGTTGGAACTGTGAGTGTCACCTACAACGACCATGGCCTGACAAATCGTACTTAAATCTGCCGCTTCACTTTGCCGGGATTCAGTAGCTTTACATATTGTATCAAAAATTTCAACGTTAGTAAACTGTTTTTTTGCAAAATTTGTGCACAAATTCCACAAAGATTCAGTGGAAGTTGTCTGGCAAACCATACAAATTGGCAAATCCGCCGGAGGATCCTCGGTTTTTACCCAGTTTTCCAGCTCCTCAGGGGACTCAAACACCCGGCAATCACCGCACCAGCCTGCGATCCCCTCCACCTCCGGGTGGGTACGGGTGCCGGTGATCACAGGAAGCCTCCCCTCTTCGGTGGCTTTGCTGACAATGCCGTGGATACGCTTGACAAAGGGGCAGGTGGCATCGATCACAGAAACGCCCTTTGCTTCCAGCGCTTCATAGACTGCCCGTGTTACACCGTGGGAACGGATGATCACCGTCTCCCCGGGGCAGGCATCCAAAGGACTGTCGATGACACGGACACCCTTTTCCTCAAAGTGTGCCACTGCGTGCCGGTTGTGGATGATGGGGCCCAGGGTAGCCACACGCTCCCCCCGGTCCGCCGCCTGCTCCACCAGTTCCACAGCACGGTTCACACCGAAGCAGAAGCCGGCGCTTTTGGCAACTGTTACGCTCATAATTCGATTCTCTCCCCAATGATCCGCTTCATCTCTGCCAGAACCTGGGGAATGTCCAGCTCAGAGGTATCCAGAAGCACAGCATCGTGCGCCTGCTTCAAAGGGGCAATGGGACGGGTGGTATCCTGATGATCCCGCTGAATGATCTCCTTCAGGATCTGCTCATAATCTGCCTTCTGACCCTTTGCCGCCAGCTCATCGGTGCGGCGCTTTGCCCGGACCTCAGGAGAAGCTGTCAGGAAGATCTTCACCGTGGCATTGGGCAGCACCACCGTGCCGATGTCTCTGCCATCCATGATCACATTATGCTTTCTTGCCACATCCCTCTGCATATCCAGCAGCACATCCCGCACCACCTTATGGGCAGAGACAAGGGAAGCCTTCTGGGAAATATCCTGGGTGCGGATCTCGTCGGACACATCCATACCGTTCATAATCATATGCTGCTTGCCGGTTTCGTCATAGGTGATGTCCACCGTCAGCTCGTCAATGTAACGCTCCACGCCGTCCACATCCTTGGGGCTGATCCCCAGAAGATCCAGGAAGTATGCCACAGTACGGTAGATGGCACCGGTATCCACATAGTGGTAGCCAAGCTCTGCAGCCAGCGCCTTCGCAATGGTGCTCTTGCCTGCACCGGCAGGACCGTCGATCGCAATAGAATATGTTTTCGCCATAATATTCACCTCTTATATTAGTTACGCAGCTGCGCCAACGCCGCCGCTTCTCTTTCCATAACCTCCTGGGCCGTAAGACCCAGCTTCACGCCCACCTGAGCAGGCTCCAGGGGCAGACCGCCCTCCAGACCGTAACGCAGTGACAGAAGCTTTGCATCCTCAGGAGAAAGCCCCGACAGCAGCTCCTGGATGCGGCTTCGCATCTGGAAATATGCCGTATCCTCCACTGCCTGATCCTCTTCCTGTGGAAGTGTCTCCGGCTCGGGGGCATGTGCCCGCTGAAGGGCTCTTGCTCCGGTGACCATTCCCGCAACTGCCCGGGTCTCCTCCAGGGACAGGTGCAGTGCCTCTGCAAGCTCCTCCTCTGTGGGATTTCTGCCCAGCTCTGTAAGCAGCCGCTCATCCACGGCACGGTAGTCCTCCATTGTCTGACGCAGCCGCTGACCGACACCGCTGTTAAGCGCCTGTCGCAGCACGGAAAAAGCAAGGCACCGGTGCATACGGCTCACGCAGTAAGCCTCGACCGCTCCGCCCTTATAGCTTTGTATTGCTTCCCACAGGCCAAGACTTGCCTCCTGGATCAGATCCATCAGAAGCACGCCCATACCCACATATTCCTTTGAAAGCGCCACCGCCTGCCCCAAAAGGACATTCGCAAGGCGCTCACCGGCAGAAGCATCCCCTTCCAGCAATTCAAGGGCAAGAACCTGCGGATCACCGGCTGCGGGGATGCCTGCCAGCTCCTCCAAATAAAGGCGCAGGGGGTCATTTTCTTCCAGTCCTGTCAGCAGTGCATCCTGCTGCACAAGCTGTTTTTCCTGCCGCAGACGCACCGCAGCTGCTCCCGCCACAAGCACCGCCGGGAAGTCCCTCATATCCAGAGTGATATTCTTTTCCTCCAGCAGTGCCAGTGCGTTCTCTATATTCTCTTCCGATGCATCCTCCAGAAGTGTCAGCAGCTGTGCGCCGGAAAAACAGGAATCCGGGGACAGCTTCCCCAGCACCTGCTCCCAGGGTGCATCCTCAAAGGTCATGAACTCTGTCATTACAGAAAATCCTCCAATCCAAAGCCCACACCCAGCTTTTTCAGCTTTTCCAGCGCCTGCTGCTTGATCTGCCGTGCCCTTTCCTTGGAGATCCCAAGGCGCAGACCGATCTCTTCCAGGGACAGACCGCTGCCGTCATCCATTCCGAAGTACAGACGCAGCACCTGCTGCTGGCGCTCAGTGAGCATTTTAAAAAGTGTCTCTATGGTATGCTTCAGCTCCTGCCGCACCAATTGCTCGTAGGGCTGGGGCGATTGAAGGTCCTCCAGAAGCTGCTGCAGGGCAGTGTCCTCCCCTGCCGGTGCATCCAGTGAACACACCTTGGGAAGAAGCTCCAGATACTCCTTTACCTTCTCGCAGGGAAAGCCTGTGCGCTCCGCAAGCTGCTCTGCCGTCGGCTCCTCCTCCAGCTCCTGAAGCAGCGCTGCACGCACTGCCAGAAGCTTTCGCATTTTCTCCATAGTATGAAGTGGCACACGGATCACACCCCAGTGGTTGTCCACACACCGTTTCACACTTTGGCGAATCCACTTTGTGGCATAGGTAGAGAATCGGCACGCCATGGTATAGTCAAAATTCCGGGCAGCTGCCAGAAGTCCGATGCTGCCCTCCTGAATGAGATCCAGAAGGGGCACGCCGCGTCCGGCATACTCCCGGGCAACGGACACCACCAGCCGCAAATTGGAATTGACCATTGTGCGGATGGCCTCCTCGTCACCTCTGGCGCAGCCAACTGCTACCTCCAGCTCCTCCTCCTGGGACAAAAGGGGATACCCGTGGATCTCCCGGAGGAATGTGCTCACATCGTCATCCGCAGAAACAGGGGAAATATTCTCTTTTTCCAAAAGAGCACCTGTCATTTCTTTGTTCCTTTACTTTCCTTCAATTTATTTCGGAAGGCCATCAGATCTGCATCACTGGAGATCTGCTTTTTCTGAGATTCCCCGCGAACGGTTGCGACGCAGTCACGGAACTCCCGCTCATTGGCGGGACCCTGCTGCCGCTGGGTGATCCCCGCAAGGTGGGAGATCTCCTCCGGTGTCAGGTCAGGAAGCACGCTGATGCTGACCTCAAGTCCCTGCCGGTAGCGGCTGCAAAAAGCGTCAAACACCTTGCCCAGAAGGGGCACGGAGAAGCTTGCGCCTGTCAGGTCACCGGTCTCCTTCAGAAGCGTAGGATCCCGGAGGATCAGCGCCAAAAGTCCCTCCTCCGCCACAGCGGATCTCACATTATCATAGCGAATGGTACGGGTTTTCGGCTGCATTGCTCTGGCAGGAGCAAGGTCGATCTTCTCCTGCTTTTTCTTCTCCCGGTCCATTCTCTTTTTGTAGGCCTTTTTGATCTCCGTTTCCATTGCCTCATAGGTGATTCTGCCCGCCTCTGCCACACGGTGTCCGTAGACCTCCCGCTGGACGGCGCTGCCCAGAGTGGAGATCAGCTCCGCCGCCTCGTGGATAAAGCGGATCCGCTGGTCGTCCTCTGCCACATTGTACTTTTTGGCAATGGCTGTCAGCTGGTACTCCACACGGTTGGCAGAGTCCTCCAGAAGCATACGGAAACGCTCTGCACCGAATTTGTGCAAAAACTCGTCAGGGTCTTTTGCATCGGTCATCTGCAGCACCTTCACCCGGATACCCGCCTTTTCCAGCATTGGGATGGCACGCTGTGCTGCCTGCTGACCGGCGGCATCGCCGTCATAGGTCAGGACCACCTGCTCTGTATAACGGGCAAGCAGGGTCACCTGCTCCTCCGTAAGAGATGTACCAAGGGATGCCACTGCATTGTCAAAGCCGTACATATGCAGTGTCACCACATCGATATTGCCCTCCACCAGGATCATATAAGGCTGCTTCGTCTTTTTGGCAAAGTTCATACCGAAAAGATTTTTTCGTTTGTTGAAAATAAGCGTCTCGTTGGAATTCAGGTACTTTGGCTTGGAATCGTCCAGCACGCGGCCGCCAAAGCCGATCACATTGCCCCGGACATCGATAATGGGGAACATCAGGCGGTTACGGAAACGGTCATAGATCCGTCCGTTTTTCTCGCCCACAAGGTCTGCATCCCGAAGCTCCTGATCCGTATACCCCTTCTTTCGCATTGCATCCACAAGGGCATTCCAGGAATTGGGGGCATAGCCCATACCGAAGCGGGTAACGATGGACTTGTTCAGTCCGCGACGCTTTACATACTCCAGACATTCCTTTCCCTCAGGGGCATAGAGGCAGCTGTTATAGAACCTGCCTGCCTCCTTCATCAGCGCCCACAGGCGCTCCTGATGGCGGTAACGACTCTGGTACTGCTCATCCTCCGGCACCTCCATACCGCAGCGCTGTGCCAGAGTTCGGACGGCATCGGGATAGCTGAGCCCCTCGATCTCCATTATGAAATTCACTGCGCCGCCGCCCTTATGACAGCCAAAGCAGTAATAGATGCCCTTATCCGGAGAGACGGAAAAGGATGCCGTTTTCTCACCGTGGAAGGGACACAGGCCAAACAGATTGCTGCCGGAGCGTTTTAAGCTCACATACCGACCCACCACATCCTCAATGGGATTGCGGGCCACAAGTTCATCGATAAACGAAGGGGGAAATGCCATTTTCGTTACCTCCTTTCTTAGTCATATCATTTTATCACAGATCGTGGGTATTAAATGGGACTAAATCACCGCTGCTGCCAGCCGTCGGGGATGAAAAGCTCCGCAAATTTACCCACTGCATATTTGTCCGTCATACCGGCAATGTAATCGCACACGGTACGCTCCAGTCCGTCAAAGGACATCTGAGGCTGAAAATCCACAGGCAGCGCCTCGGGATGGTGATAGTAATGATCGTACAGCCGCTTGAGCATATCCTCCGCCTTTGTCTCCTCGCCCTTTACAACGGGATTGAAGTAGACATTGTCGAACATATATTTCCGAAGCTCCAAAAGCGCCGTATCCACCCGGGGCGACAAGAGGATCTCCCCTGCCTCCCGGGAGGTGACGATCATATCCCGCACAAGCGTGTCGATACGCTGGGAGTGACTGTTTCCCAGAACTGCGGTGATCTCCCGGGGAAGATCCTCCTCCTTCAGAACGCCGGCACGCATTGCATCGTCGATGTCGTGATTGATGTAAGCGATCCGGTCAGAGAGCCGGACGATCCTTCCCTCCATCGTTTCCGGGATCCGGGGACCGGTATGCCCCAGAATGCCCATTCGCACCTCATAGCTTAGGTTAAGTCCCATACCGTCACGCTCCAGCACATCCACCACGCGGAGGCTCTGCTCATTGTGGTAGAAGGGCTTGCCGATGCACTCTGTCAAAGCGCGCTCCCCTGCGTGACCGAAGGGAGTATGTCCAAGATCGTGACCCATTGCAACAGCCTCGGTCAGATCCTCATTCAGCCCCAGTCCCCGGGTGATGGTACGGGCGATCCGGGAGACCTCAATGGTATGTGTCATCCGGGTACGGTAGTGGTCACCCTCCGGCTGCAAAAACACCTGGGTCTTATGCATCAGCCGGCGAAATGCCTTGCAATGGACGATCCGGTCTGTATCCCGCTGATAATTGGTACGGACATCGTTTTCCTCCGGCTCCTGTGGGATGGGTCTGCCCCGGCTTTCATCCGAACAGGCTGCCCCGGGAGACAGGTGTTCGTGCTCTCTTGCTTCCAGCTCCTGCCGAACATTCATTTTCATTCACCCTTTTCCACCGGAAATGCCCGGTACTCCTTGGCAGTTTCCATTCCCTCCACCGTACCTGCGGACATATCCGTCAGTCTTTCCAAAAACGCAGGCACATCCGCCTCTGCCACAAGGATCTCCAGCTCCACTTCCGCGCCGAACTGGGTATCCCGGATAATGCCGCCGAAGGCCTCCACCTCCAGCTTCACCCGCTCATAGAAGCTATAGGGACAGGGTACATAGAGAACGGACCATACCCGTTTCATAGATTTGCCGGCAGCATCAATGGCAAGCTTTGCGCCCTTGGTATAGGCTCTCACAAGCCCGCCTGCACCCAGCAGTACACCGCCGAAATAACGGGTCACCACGCAGACCACATTGTAAAGCTCCTCCCGCTGGAGCACCTGCATCATCGGATTGCCCGCTGTACCGCCGGGCTCACCGTCATCGGAAAAGCGCATACCGCCGGCACGGATCACATAAGCCCAGCAGTTATGGGAGGCATCGTAATGCTGCTTTTTCATTTCCTGGATCCGGGCGAGTGCCTCCTCCTCCGTTTCCACGCACCAGACTCTGCCGATAAAGCGGGACTTTTTTTCTGTAAACTCATCCTCCCCGTAGCCGGAAGGCACAAGGTATTCGTCCAAGGTCAGCACTCCTTTGTGATATACTCTTTGAGTTTTCCGTAAAGGATGGGGTCCAGGATCGTCTCCACCTGAATTCCCTCACCGGTGTATTCCACATTCAGCACCTGGGCGCTTGAATGGAGGGTATCCACCATACCGCCCATCGCGTAAGGAAGGTTCACGATAACCCGGTGGCGGCTGTGTCCCAGGGCATTCTCGATGGCTTTTAAAAGTACATCTGTGCCCATACCGGTTTTGGCGGAGAGCTTCACCACATCCTCCCCGATGGGGATGTCCTCCGGAGGGACAAGGTCTGCCTTGTTATAGCACCGAAGGGTCTTTGTCCCCGGCTTTGCCAGCTTGGAGATCAGCTTGTCCACCACCTCGATGTGCTCCTCCCGGTTGGGATCGGAGGAATCAATGACATGCAGCAGCAGATCTGCATATTCCAGCTCCTCCAGCGTTGCCCGGAAGGCATCCACCAGATGGTGGGGCAGCTTGGCAATAAAGCCAACGGTATCGGACAGGATCACATCCAGATTGTCCGACACACGCAGCTGTCGGGAGGTGGTGTCCAAGGTATCAAACAGGCGGTTGTTGGCAGGAATGCCAGCATCCGTCAGCTTATTTAAAAGAGTAGATTTTCCTGCGTTGGTGTAGCCCACGATTGCCACCACAGGGACAGAGTTCTTCATTCTCCGTTCCCGCTGGACGGCGCGGACGTGCCGCACCTGCTCCAGTTCATTCTGCAGTCTTGCGATCCGTTCACGGATGTGGCGGCGGTCGGATTCCAGCTTTGTCTCGCCGGGACCTCTTGTGCCGATGCCACCGCCCTGACGGGAAAGGCTTTTGCCCATACCGGACAGCCGGGGCAGCAAATACTGATACTGGGCAAGCTCTACCTGCAGTCTGCCCTCCCGGGTCTTGGCACGCTGGGCAAAAATGTCCAGGATCAGCGCGCTGCGGTCCAGCAC
The DNA here is from genome assembly GCA_045595205.1 of Faecousia sp. Lineage (GTDB taxonomy): Bacteria > Bacillota > Clostridia > Oscillospirales > Oscillospiraceae > Faecousia. The sequence continues at coordinate 734 of JAZNZZ010000201.1, read as the reverse complement.
GGTGACACCCAGTATTTCCTCCAGAGCACGGATATGTCCGGGAGAGAGCTCATTGTCAAAGACCACCATTGTGGATTCCGTGGCCTCCACCAGCATTTTTACCTCTAACGCCTTGCCCTCACCGATAAAGCTGTGGGCATCCGGGGCGTGGCGGTTTTGCAGAAACTTCCCGGTACAAAAGCCGCCGGCAGTCTCCAGAAGGGCTTCCAGCTCCTCCAGGGTCTCATCCGTTGCGGTTTGGGATTTTTTAAAGCAGTCTGCGTTCAGTCCCACCAGGACTGCCCGTTCCTGTACCTGATCCTCAAAATTCGATTCCATACGGTCCTCCGGGGGAAGCTATACTCCCCCTTATTTTACTTCATCCTTTATTATATCATATATAATCAAGTATGGACAGTATTTTTCGCAGGAAAATTTTAAATTTTTCAAAAACAAAGGTAAATTCGTATTTATCCTTCAGTACAATCCTCCGTGTCATTCCGAGCCAGTGCACACACTGGCGTGGGAATCCGTTCCAAATACTTACTTTACGGATTGCCACCCCAGTGACATAGGTCACTGGTTCGCAATGACGGGGCGCGGTAGGGACCGGCGCATTGAATATCGGTATGATTCCCACCGGCAATCATTGTTATTTGAAGATTCGCTGCGCTCTGCAACACCCCGACGGTCCTGACAGGGAGCGCGGATTGCCACACCAGTGACTCGGTCACTGGTTCGCAATGACAACGGGG
>JAZNZZ010000200.1:0-14467 GCA_045595205.1 Faecousia sp. | reverse complement strand
AGGCCGAAGGGGCTCCCCTGCTAAGGGAGTAGGCGTCTAAACAGCGCGCGAGGGTTCAAATCCCTCTCACTCCGCCAAAAATCCCGATTTTGCTATTAAACAAGGCAAAGTCGGGATTTTTTGTTATATAAAGTTAGAAATTACGGTGTGTACAATGATCGAACAAATGGACTGAAATGGTGCATACTGGGATTCTATTGCGTATTCTATTGCGTATCCAGATGCTTGTGCCGGTAAAGGTTTGTTTTTCATTCTGGCTTTTTGAGGCGATTGACAGCATTCAGCATAGGATCAACATCAATATGAATGTACTGCTCCGTGGTAGAGAATTTTGCGTGGCGCATAATTTTCTGGATCACGCTGGGCGCGATATTTTCCAGAGCCAGTGTGGTGGCTGCGGTGTGCCGGCAGCTGTAGGGGGTCAGGCGTTTGCAGCCTGCACGCTCCAAGGTTTCATAGTACCGTTCATAAAAATTGTCCTTGTTGATCCTGATCAGCTTCTCGCCGTCTGTGTGATCACACAAAGTTTTCAGTACCGGCAGAATCACATCAGCCAGGACGATGGGGACCTTTTTCCGTTCTTCCGTTTTTTTGCCGGCACCGTATATCTGCTTGTGGTCCCAATCAATTTGGTTTTTGAGAGCACACAACAGCTCTCCGGGCATCATACCGGTGTATATCATTAACAGAATGTATCCTGTCCACCAATTGCCGGCGGCATAATCCTCCCAGAGTTTTGTAATATCGTCCTGATCAAATGCCTGGCGCTCTTTGGATTTCGGATCCGGCAGTTCAATATATTCGGCCAGGTTAATGGTAACATACTTATCGGGTAGTGCCAGCTGAAATAGTTTTGAGAGGGTGTCTTTGATGTCACGGGCCGGGTAGAAGGTCTTTGCATTGCGGTCAACTATGCCCTGCAGATCTGCAACGGTCAGCTGATCGATCGGAATATAAGTTTCGCGTTCAATCTTTTTCCAGACTATATGGTATTTCTCTTTTCGGGAAGCAGACAGCTTTTCAAACTGCCGCGAATTGCAAAATCGGTACCACAGGTCGTTCATTGTAGGTGTTGCCCTTGGGCGATCCTGCCGCAGCGTTGGGATGTACTCAATAGCCTCCTTCTTCGTTTTAAAGCCGCGTTTGGTGCTGCGGATCGGTACGGCTTTTCCGTCTTGGATTTTGTATCCAAGGACTACGGCAACCTCCCAGGTGTTACCGCGCTTATAGACAGAGCCGGTGCCGTTACATCTGCGCGGTGCTTTCTTCTGCTCCGTAACCTGCTTCTTGCCGCACAGGTGGCAGAACACAGCACCTTCCGGGAGCTGGGTGGCGCATTTTATGCAGTTTGACATAGTTCCTCCTTGCTTTTTTGGAGGGGATATGCTACCATAAATAGGTAGACTACCCCCTTGGTGGTTCGAGTGGGTGTTCTATATTGACCGCTTCGGTGTTGGCGCACCGGGGCGGTTTTTTCTTTGTTTTTCATTTACAAGTCATAACTCAATTCGTTTCTTAAAACTCAACTGATTCTCTTGCGTTAGGTCTTATATTCTTGATATTTGGATTTGCTTAGTATCAAGTATTTCTTTTAGATTTTCTTCATTCCATTCAGGAACAAAATCTTTTAACACCTCGTTGCTCAGGCAATACATATAGGTAATGTAATGCATCTTGTGAAACACTAGTGCAAAGTCTGTGAGAGAATATGTGGCATTAAATAAAGGGCCGCCCCAATCTCCGTGGTGGGTATATTCCAATTGCTCCTTGTGCATATCGTGCCCCAAAAACTCGTAATCATATTGGTGATCTGACAAAAAAACATATAGCAAGTACATAAAGTAGAATTCTCCGGTAATGACATACTTGCTTTTAATTACCACCAGTTGATCTTTGAAATAAGCCTGGGATAAGTCCTTTTGATACATTGCAAGGATCTCTTCCATATACCAGGTTTCCGTTTTTCCTGAAATGCGGTATTCGCAAGGAATCGATAACTTGTTTTGCGCCTTAACTATATAGCTGGATAGAGGAAGGTTACAGCGGATATGATTATCCTCGGTCACAGACCAGGCAACCAGTTTCTTCAACGATTTAGCATTATATGCTTTAATGCATATCGAAAGTAAAAAGAACACTGCACAAAGCAAGGTAATGATCAATGATACATACAATACGGTCACAACAATTCCCTCTATGTCTTTCAAGTAATCTTATTGAGTTATTGGTTATCTGGCTTCTTGCGCATTTGCGGTGTATGAGCCCTGTGGTCGTTTTAAGTATAACGATCGGGATTAAAGAAAAACAGAAGGTATATTGTTCCTGCAACAAAAGACATTAGCTTGCTTGCGAAGCATCTTCGTTCTGTTTTACCTCTGTTGGATTTAATGTAATCGTGGTAAATGTGTATATTGACCAGATATTTTTTGTTCGGAAATTTTAAATAAACGCAAAAAATAGGGTTGTTGTATGGCTAGCGGACGGCACTGATGAAAGCAACAGCTTTACCTAATATGTGGACTTGATTCATTTCTTCTCCCCAATAGACGAGGGGGCGGTACTGAGGGTTCTCAGGCTCAAGGGATATATGATCCGTGTAGAGATGGACACGCTTCAATGTGGCATCTCCGTCAATGAGGACGGCAGCAATCTGTCCGTTATCTACAGCGCTTTGTTGACGAATATACACAACATCACCATCAAATATTCTGGCGTTAATCATACTATCTCCTTTACAGGTGAGCGCAAAATCAGCCTGTATATGTTTGGGGATGTCTAGATATTCTTCGATGTGCTCTTCAGCTGTGATAGGCATACCGCAAGCAATGGCGCCGATCAGTGGAATTCTCTTCATTTCAGGCATAGGTGATATATTGGAAATCTCTGTTGCAATGTCTATCGGCATATCATCAACGATGTCCCACATTTCCATAATTGTCAAATCAAGACCTTTTGCAAGTTTGCTATATTGGGGAAGTGTTGGAATGAGAGGTTTTCCTGTGTTCGGATTTATCCCTTTTTCCAAAATAGATATATAGCCATTAGATAAACCGCATTTGTCAGCAAATTGGCGCTGAGATAAGTCGTGTTCCTGGCGATACTCGCGGATTAAATCTCCTAATTTCATAGGCAACAATCCCTCCTTGTTCAATACATTATACAAAACAATAGCGGAAAAGTCAACAGCTTGTGAAATAAATTAAACATTTTCTATTTAGGCTATTGACAATCAGAGCTCAATGGTGTACCATTTGTGTGTAACCGATTAAACACACCTGTGTATTGCACTGGTTACAAAATCAATATGTAAGGAGGTGTACTTATATATGGGGTTCAGAATTAAGGAACTTAGGGAATCGTGCAATATGACACAAGAAGAGCTGGCAGAACGCAGCGGCGTGAGTAGAGGTACTATTTCCGCATTAGAGAGTGGAGAGGATAAAACAACTACTACAAAGACCTTGCTTAAGTTGGCGAAAGCTCTTAATTCCACAGTGGATCGTCTTTTTTTTAATGCGGATGTTTAATGCGTTAAACGAAGCCTGATTTATGGTGGTAATCTAAGGAGGTGAAATAAATGGAAAAGTGCAGACATTGCGGTGCAGATCGGCAGGAGGAACATATCTATTGCCCGGTGTGTGGGGAGAAGTTAGTGTTTACCCGGTCTGATTTTTGGTTGGCAGAAAGGAATACTATGGATATTTACACAAAAAACTGCGTCGCGACAAAAGAGTTACCCCCTGATATATCGCGCAGACTTGCCTGGGCCTGCTGGGATTATGCAGACTTCAAATATGGCAATCTCAGGCAGTTCAGTGGCAAAGATAAACTTCAAGAGTTGCCGAAAGAGTCGCTGGAAGCACTGACATTGGTACGGAATAAAGCAGAGGAGCTGTTTGGTCTGATCCTGGAATATTGATCCTGCGGTGTAATCAGTAAATCAAATATACAGTCCTATTAAGCGGACAGAAAGGAAGTGTAGTGGATATATGAAGACACTGGAAGAGCTGATTGCCTCTGAAAAGGCATTCTTTACACCGGATGACATTTCCGGTGTGCTGGGGTCGGATCCCCAGACCATCCGGGTCACGGCGCGGCAGCGACCTGATCTGATCGGTTATGAATTTACCTTTGTTGGTAACCGTATGAAAATTCCGAAGTTGCCGTTTCTGCGGTTCTTTGGGGTAGATATTTAAGGAGGAAAGTAAAAATGATTAAGTGCCATATTGAGCGCGGGAAGCGGTCGGAGATCGAGGCCAGGGGAAGTGCGATGGAGATCGCAAATGACATTACGGTTTTGATCAATTCGATCCACACATCGTTTCAGAACGCGGATCCTGAGACAGCGGAGGCATTTCGCAAGGTCTTAACTGCCGTCATCAGCACGTCGGAAAGTCCCGTATGGAAGCCCCAGGACGGTCACAACGGGATCATTTATCAAATACCGGGAGAGGAGGAATCAGAATGAGCGAATTTGAAATGCAGAACCAGAGGGCAGCGGCGCAGAAGGCTGCACGGAAGAGAGATGCCCTGCGGCGGACGGTGCGTCTGCTGGGCATTGTGCTTGCGGCGATGCTGGTGTTTTCCGGTCTTGCCTACATTCACTTCATCAGCAAGCTGTTTATGGCGATCCTGATGGGCGTAGCGGCGCTGGTGGCTGCCTTCAATGCAGGCAGGATCTGGAGCAGCTTTATGCGATAAAAAATGCCGCCTCCCGGGGATAGGAGCCCGGAAAGACGGCAAACGCCTATTAAGACAAGTGCAGTATAGCACATTGCTAAAAAGGAATCAAGTAAAAAATGAGCAAAGTTAAAGAATTAACCGGTCAACGATTTGGTAGATTGACCGTAATTCGGAGATCGGGTGCAACACCTCAGCGCTTAGCTACTTGGCTTTGCCGATGTGATTGTGGGAATGAGTGTGTTGTATCCAGGACTTGCTTGGTAGATGGCTACACCAAGAGTTGCGGGTGCCTGAATATCGAAGCAGTAAAAGCGCGGAGAACCACTCACAAAAAATTTAACACAAGGCTATATTGGGTCTGGGCCAATATGATACAACGATGTAGCAACCCCAAACACAATAGTTATCACAGATACGGTGGCAGAGGTATTACTGTTTGCGACCAGTGGCGATACAGTTTTCAAGCATTTTACGATTGGGCTATGACTGCGGGCTATGACGAGAATGCACCAAGAGGGCAATGCACGATTGATCGCATTGACAATGACAAGGGATACAGCCCCGATAACTGCCGATGGGTGAATATGGCAACCCAAAGCCGAAATAAATCGAATAATCAAAAAGGAGTTAAATTTGATAGATGAACGACATTAAACTCATTCGTTTGGAAATCTCCAATTTTAAGTGCCATCAGCATTTGAAGCTGGAGTTTAACGGCAGAAATGCCACGATCGCCGGTGATAATGCCACCGGCAAGACCTCTGTATATGACAGCCTTGTGTGGCTGCTGTTCGGCAAGGACAGCCAGGGCAACGGTGAAAAAAACATCGAGATTAAGCCCCTGAATGCCAACGGTGAGGTCAAGGATCACGATGCCCTGACAGATGTGGAGGCTGTGCTGGATGTGAATGGCGAAGAAGTGACCCTGCGCCGTACATACAAGGAGGTATGGGCTACCAAGCGCGGCAGCTCCGAGGCTACTTATGAAGGTAACACCTCCGAATATTTTGTAGACGGTGTGCCGGTGAAGAAGAACGGCTTTCAGGAGAAGGTGGGTGATCTGGTGGACGAGGATACCTTCAGGATGCTCACATCCGTGAGTTATTTTGCAAGCGGCATTTCCTGGCAGGAACGCCGGGCGGTGCTGTTTAAGGTTGCCGGTGTGATGAACGATGACCAGATCCTGGCAAGCAATGAGGCATTCAGACCCCTTGTGCAGGGGATGGGCAGACTGAGTCTGGAGGATTACAAAAAGAAGCTTCTGGCGGAAAAGAAGCAGTTCACCGGTGCCAAGACGGAGATCCCCGCCCGGATCAGCGAGTGTCAGAAGACAATCGAGGATATTGAAGGTCTGGATTTTGCCGGTGCCAAAGCAGCCGCTGCGGAGCTGAATGGCAAGAAGGATGCAATCTCTGAGCAGCTGCTGCTTCTTGATCACAGCGGTGAGGCGGACAAGAAGATGCTGGAGATCCGGGAAGCGGAGCTGGAGATGAAGGCTCTTGAAAGGGAAAACAAGGCTTACCGTGACCGGCAGACCGTTGGCAGCGTAGATGTGCAGGCGCTGAACCTTCGGCTCACCTCTTTGCAGACCGGTCTTGCGGTGAAGAAGAGATCTCTTGATGCAGAGAGCAGCTATATTTCCCAGTTGGAAGAGCAGATTTCTTCTCACAGGAAGAAGTGGATCACCGTCAACGCGGAGACTTTTGCAGGCGGCAATTGTCCCACCTGCGGACAGAACCTCCCTCAGGAGCAGCTGCAGGCCGCCGTGGAGCAGTTTGAAGCAGATAAGCAGGTACGGCTGCACAACATCCTGAGTGATGCCAACAATGCCAAGAATGCCAAGGCAATGGCTGAGGACCGGTTCTCCGGCACCCAGGCAGAGATTATGGAGATGGAAGCGGAGATCGCCGGCATCCGGGAGCAGATCGCCCAGGCGGAGAAGAACAAGGTCGAACCCAAGGATATGGAGGATTATGCCCAGCGGAAGGCGGCCGTCCAGAGCCGGGTGGACAAGCTGAATGCGGAGCTTCACGAGATCCAGAGCAATGTGTCCGGTCTGAAGATGAAGCTGCGGCAAGAAATGAGCGCACTGACGGCGCAAATCGACGAGCACACCGCCATCATCCAGAAAGAGAGCCTGCTGGACTATTCCCGGCAGCGGATCGGACAGCTCCGGGAGGATGCAAGGCGCGCCGCCCAGCAGCTGGAGGACATCGAAAAGATGCTGTTCCTGATTGAAACCTATACCCGGTACAAGACGAAATTTGTAGAGGATAGCATCAATGTGCTGTTCCGAATCGCCCGGTTTCGCCTGTTCCGGGAGCAGGCCAATGGTGGTGTGGAGGATCGGTGCGATGTTGTTTATGCCGGCATCCCGTATATCAGCGTGAACAACGGTATGAAGATCAATCTGGGTATTGACATTATCAATACGCTGTCGGCTGCCTACGGTGTCCGTGTGCCGCTTTTTGTGGACAATGCGGAAAGCGTGACGAAGCTGGAGAAGTGCAACAGCCAGATCGTGCGGCTGGTTGTTAGTGAAAATGATAAGGAGCTGAGAGTGAATTATGAAAATTAAGGACAGAGTAAAACCCAAGGAGCCTCCTGTTCCAGCTGGCACATATCGAGGAGCTCTTGTTTATGTTATTGACATTGGAGAGCAGCTGATTAAAGGCAAGAAGGGAGATTACTACCAGAACCAGATTATCTTTACCTATGAGCTTATTGGAAAAACGAAGGATATTGACGGAAAGCAGACACCGCTTGATCTTTCTCGCACATTCAATTTTACCCGCGGTGCCAATTCTGCATTCCGTAAGTTTGTTCAGGACTGGACCGGAAAGAAAATGTCAGACGAAGAATGGGACGATTTCGATCCTGGAACTTTGCTCTCTTGGAACGCTATGCTGAGTGTCATCCATAATGATACAGGTGAATATGCCAATATTTCTGCGGCAATGCAGCCACTTGAAGGGGATATATACCCTGCGCCCACGCTCCCCTTGATTTATTTCGATATGGACAAGTGGGATGATGCTGTTTTTGAAAAGCTGCCGGAATGGGCACAGGAAAGAATCAAGAAATCTACCCAGTATCAGAAGGATCATGCACCGGTGACAACGGTGGAGGTTAAGACGGGTTCCTCGGCTGCGCTCGGAATGACAAACGGGGTGGTGCAGAATGGGCAGTACACTCCCACAGTCACGGCTGCGCCGAGCCAGCTCCCTCAGGGAGGGAGCCAGGGCGGGCAGATCACTGCAGGTGCGGTGCAGAATGCTGCTGAGTGTCCGATCTGAGGAGGTTGTCCGGTATGAAATTTGAAGGACTGGCATCTTCCTCTAAGGGAAATGCCTATCTTGTAATTGACGGTGAGACGATGCTCCTTCTGGAGTGTGGTCTCACCCACAAGAAGCTGCTGCAGGCGGTTGGGTTTTCTCTGGGCACAGTGGACGGATGCCTGATCACCCACGAGCACAAGGATCACAGTGGCTGTGTGAAACGGCTGCTGGAGGACGGTGTGCCGGTATATCTGACCCGGGGCACTGCGGAGGCGCTGGAGCTGCCGGACAGTCTGATGGAGCTTGCACACGAAATCAAGGCCGGGGAGCAGTTTACAGTCGGATCTATCGACATTCTTCCCTTTGAGACCTATCACGATGCGGCAGAGCCGGTGGGCTTTTGTATGCAGAGCAGGACCGATGGTGACATCCTGGTATATGCCATTGATACGGTGAATTTGCCCTATGAATTCCCCGGTGTGGGTGTTCTGGCGGTGGAGGCGAATTTTGAGCAGGCCATCCTTGACCGGTGCGAAAAGATGCCGGAGAAGGTACGGCACCGTGTAGCCAACACCCATATGGAGATCGATGTGCTTTGTGGCATTCTCAGGCGTATGGATCTGAGCCGGTGCAGAGAGATCCATCTGCTCCACCTTAGTGATGCTACCAGTCACGAGGGGCAATTTCTCACCAAGGTTTTGAGAGCTGTTCCGTGGGGAATTGAAGTGAAAGCGTGCAAAAAGTGAATCGGTTTTGCATCAAAATGAATCCGTTTCGCATCAAAAGTGAATCAGTTTTGAACTAAAAGTGATTCGTACTGAACAAAAAATGAAAGCAAAGTGAGGTGATTTTGTGGCTGGGCGAAGATGTTTCAGCGATAAAATCGTTGAAAGTGATGCGTTCTATGCGCTCAGCGTGAATGCCCAGGCGCTCTATTACCATCTGAATCAGGCGGCGGATGATGACGGCTTTATCAACAGCGCATCCAGCATTGCCGGAAAAATCAAGAAGGGTAAAGCAGCGCTGGAAGAGTTGGTAAAACAGCGGTTTTTATTGCGTTTTAAGGATATTTATGTAGTAAAACATTGGAGAATTTCCAACTCCTTAAAGAACGACAGGCTGAAGCCGCTGGCTTATGATGGCATTGCTGCACAAATTTGGATCAAGCCAAACAAGGCTTATACGGACCATCCGGTAGAGGGCTGCAAGACACTTCTGGAGGTCAAGACTGGAATCCATTTGGAATCCACTCTGGAATCCAGTTGGAATCCAGTTGGAATCCCAACCGAACCGAACCGAAGAGAACCGAACCGAAGAGAACCGAACCGAACCGGGATGGAGGGTCGTTTCACAGAATTATGGAATGATTATCCTGAGCTTCGCAGAGGGTCTATGTCGGAGGCAAAGGTCGCTTTTTCCGAAGTGATTCAGGAGGACGGCGACGCGGATACGGCAATCAAGAATCTGTGTGTATGGAAACGAAGCAAGGAATGGGCCAAAGATGGAGGTCAATATATCCCCCAGCTTTGCAACTGGCTCAGGCGGGGTTTCTGGAAAGCACCACCGGCACAGGCAGCAGAGGGGGAAGTTGGCTTTACCCTGGGTGCCGCGGAGCTTAACAACATCCAGCGGCTGATCGGGAACAAGCGCGAAGGCTAACGATTAAGGAGGTGATGCGTATGCCAAGCGGTTCTTTTAAGCAAGTTGATGTGCAGTGTCCCTTTTACAAGAACGACGGCGGGAAGCGCATTACCTGTGAGGGTCTGGTGGACAAGAGCAACATTAGCCTGGGCTTCCTGAATTGGAGCGACTATGAGATACATATGCGCACATTCTGCTGCAAGTATTACAAGAACTGTGAGCTCTACAGGACCCTTATGCGTAAGTATGAGGATGACAATGAGAATGGATGATGTGATCAAAATCGAAATACCGGCGCCGGACAGTCAATACCGTCTGGTCTCCTGCCGGTGCAAGAGTGACAATGTAGCCTATGTGAAATACAAAAAGGGCTGTGAGGAATTATGGCGGGTGCAGTGTTTTGACTGTGGTCTGACCGTGGATGTTGGCACAACGGTGCGGCATCAGGTGCAGATCGCGTGGAATGAGAGGATGCGCCCGGGAAAGGAATGGATGAATGAGAATAGGACTGATTGATGTAGACAGTCACAATTTCCCCAACCTTCCGCTTATGAAGATCTCTGCATATCACAAAGCAAGAGGTGACGAGGTTGAGTGGTATTGGGGATGGAGTCAATATGACAAAGTGTATATGAGCAAGGTGTTTGATGATACATACAATTCGGACAAGCCGGAGCCGGTGAATGTTGACTGTATCATCAAGGGTGGGACAGGTTATTTTCGGCGCCAAAAAGATGGCAGCGCAGAAGTGTTTACTGACGGGCAATGGAGGGACAACGGCACACAGGACACTTTTCGTCGTGGAAATGTTCTCTACACGGAAAAGCTTCCTGCAGAAATTGAGTGTTGTTACCCCGATTACAGCCTTTACCCAAATTTGGTCAAAGATACCGCATATGGATTTTTGACCAGAGGATGTCATAACAACTGCGATTTCTGCATTGTGAGCCAAAAAGAAGGCAGGTGCAGCTATAAGGTAGCAGACCTTTCTCAGTGGTGGGATGGGCAGAAGCATATTGTTCTTTGTGATCCGAATCTGTTGGGCTGCAGGGAGCATATGGACCTGCTGGGGCAGCTTGCAGAATCCAAAGCGTGGGTAGATGTAAACCAGGGATTTGATGCAAGATTGCTGAATCCAGAGAATATTGCGGCGATCAAGCGGCTTAAAATCAAGGAAATTCATTTTGCCTGGGATCAAATGAAGAATTCCAAAAGGATCATCCGTGGATTGAATACCTGGAAACGATACGGCAAGAAAGATCCACACGGTGACTGGGGAACGGTGTATGTGTTGGTCAACTTCGACACAACGATGGCAGAAAACCTGTTTCGCATATACAAGCTGGACAAGATGGGATTCCGTCCCTTTGTGATGGTCTTCGACAAGCCGAATGCACCCAGGGAGGCGCTATTGCTTCAACGCTGGTGCAACAATCGAATCATATTCAAATCGTGTCCCAGATTTGAGGATTACGATCCATCGAGAGGGTGAATAAACAAAATGAGAAAAACACAAATCAACATATTCGATGAAATCATCGTGGACAATTTTGCCGGGGGCGGCGGTGCTTCTACCGGCATTGAGCTGGCGGCAGGCAGACCGGTGACCATTGCCATCAATCACGATCCGGCTGCGATCCTGCTGCACAAGACGAATCATCCCTACACGGAACACCTGCGGGCATCTGTTTGGGATGTGGATCCTGTGGAGGTCTGCAAGGGACGGCCTGTGGGACTGGCGTGGTTTTCGCCGGACTGCAAGCATTTTTCCAAAGCAAAAGGCAGTGCCCTTGTGGATCGGAACATCCGGGGTCTTGCGTGGATCGTGTTACGGTGGGCAGGAACAGTCCGTCCCCGTGTGATTATGCTGGAGAATGTGGAAGAGTTCCAGACCTGGGGACCTGTCCGAAAGGGAAAGCCCATCAAGAAAAAAGCCGGTCAGACATTCCAAAAATGGCTGCTGCAGCTGGAGGACCTGGGGTATGTGGTGGAATACCGGGAGTTGGTGGCAGCAGACTACGGCGCACCTACTACCCGGAAGCGCTTTGTACTGGTTGCCCGGTGTGACGGCAGACCTATTGTGTGGCCGGAGCGTACCCACGCCCCCCGTGACAGTGAAGAAGTGCTTTCCGGCAAGCTGAAGCCCTGGAGATCCGCAGCGGAGATCATTGACTGGTCTCTGGCAAGGTACTCCATCTTCAAAAGCAAGGAGGAGATCAAGGCACAATACGGTGTCAATGCAATTCGTCCTCTGGCTGACAACACCCTGCGCCGGATCATCCGGGGTGTGGACAAGTTTACCATCAAAAGCGGGAAGCCGTTTCTGGTTCCTACCGGGTACGGTGAACGGAAAGGTCAAGCACCAAGAGTTCACGATTTAGACAGCCCATTGCCTACGGTTGTTGGTAAGGACAAGATTGGTGTTTGCACTCCGGTGATGGCACCTTTTATTGCACAGCAGAAGTTCAACAATCCTGCACAGGATATTTCCAAACCTTTGAGTACGGTCACCACGGTTGGGGCGCACGAATTGGCAGGAGCGGTTATTGCACCGTTTACATTCAGCAACACCGGCGGAAGCGTTGGATCTTCTGCTGATCAGCCAATCGGGACGATCCGGACAGCCGGCGGCACCGCGTTTGCTGCTGCCAATCTGATCCAGTACCACACGGAGCAGTCCGAGCAGATGCGTGGTGCGGATATGGGACAGCCGGTGATGACTTTGGACGGCGCCAACCGTTACGGGCTTGTCAGCGCAAGCCTGGTGGAATACTACGGCAACGGCAAAGCCCACGATATTACAGAGCCGATTCGTACCGTAACGACCCACGATCGGGACGGCTTAGTGGCAGTACATATCGACAAGTATTTTAACGGCGAATACAAAGGCTGCGGAGATCCTGCAGATGCGCCCCTGTCTACGGTCACAGTACAGCCCCGGCACGGTATTGTTGCGGCGCATATCGCTAAGTTCCGGCGGGATGAGGAAGGTACCGCTGCCTCCGAGCCTTTACCGACTTTGACTGCTACACCGCACTTTGCTGTGTGTACGGCGGTTCTTGTAAAGGCAGACGGACGGGATATGGGTTACTGGCCGCAGATACGGGAGCTCCTGAACAAGCACTGCGGCTATGATCTGAAGGATGATGAGGTGATCCTGCTGATTATCGGGGGTATTGCCCATTACATTTCGGACATTGAGTTGAGAATGCTGGTACCCAGAGAGCAGTATGCGGCGATGGCTTTTCCGCCTGATTATGCCATTGAGTATGACTACCTGGGAAATGCCTATCCCAAGAATCAGCAGACTGCAAAGTGTGGCAATGCGGTTTCTCCGGTCATTTCCTGCGCTATGGTCCGGGCAAATCTGCCGGAATGGTGCGACACCACCATCGTGACAATGGCGCAGCTGCATAAGACTGTGGCGGTGTAGGAGGAAGGGATATGAAATTCTTCGCACAGCTGGCGGACAGCAAAACCATTCACACAACAGCAGATCGGCTGGAGATCGACAAAGACAACAATGTACTCCTTGCCTACAACGGGGAGAAGCTGGTTGCCGTCGTAGATCTTAGCACGGTAATGTACGCGCATATTACAGAAAGGAGAGAAAACACTTGGACAGATTAACAATTGCTGATGAGAAGCTTCCTGACGGCACGATCAAGTGTTCAATGATCGATGTCAGCAAGGTGGAGAAGCAGGCTTTGAACTTCTACCTCCGGCTGAAGCGGTACGAGGATCTGGATGCATCCGGTCGGCTTGTCCGCCTCCGTGCCGGCATCGGAGATACCGTATATGCAATCATTGGAGGCAGGATCGTCCCGATGGAGATTCAGTACATCTATGTCAGCAGAAAAGGGCGTACACGCTACCACGCAAAGGAGGCGGTGCTGGAGAAGAATTTCCGGGATCCGGCTTTCGGTCGTGATGTGTTCCTGACAGAAGCGGCAGCAGAAAGGGCGGTGCGGAATGGCACTGCGAAAAATTGAGTTGATGCACCGGCAGTTTGGTAAGTGCGAAGGTCACACCTGCCGGGAGTGCAGCAATCTGATCAAAGGGAGCTGGAACTACTCAAAGTGTAAAGTCTACGGAGACACGCCCAGTCAGGCATCCGACTGGACACAGCGCTGGCAGGCCTGTGGTATGTTCAATAAGCTCTGGACCAGAGGACCGGTCATTAAGCTTGTCAGACCGGAGCGGACCAAAAAAGAAGAATCGCAGCGCATCCCCCTGGAAGGGCAATTAAAACTGGAGGTGTAAAGGTGGGAAAGACGAAGAAAAACAATCGCCGGTATAAGAGACGAATCGCCCTTGCATCAAATTTTTGCGAGCGATGGTGGAGGTGGAAAAACAGTGAGCCACCAATGTGGCGTATCTTTTCGTGGATCTCGTGGAGAAATAAGGAACCCAGGAAGCCGAAGTGGCTCAAAGAAATGGAGGTGCGCCGATGATCACAGCAAATAGCGGATTTGTGCCGGTGAACCGGGGGCATCGGACGGTGTCCGGGTCCCGCTGCTTCAGCCGGTACTCAGTGTATGACAACAGGACGGATGATCCCATTATCATTGACGGAACGGCGGATCAGTGTGCCAAGGCGCTGAAACGGTCTGTCAATTCCTTCTACTGTATGGTGGGCCGGGTCCGCAAGGGTAAGAACAAGCGTTACACCGTCCTGCAGCGGATGGCAGACGAGGAGGATGAGGATGAGTAAGCCCAAAATGTATGGGATGATGAAACCCTTCGTCCCGAATGCAAAAGCAGACCAAAGAATAAAACATAAGCACTTCCCCAATGGGGATGGCAATAAACAAAGGAGGAAAGAAAATGGCAAATGATGCAAGAAGCAGCCTTTTGCAGATGGC
>JAZNZZ010000199.1:0-8722 GCA_045595205.1 Faecousia sp. | reverse complement strand
CTTTTGGAGGTGATGATCTCCACAATATCACCGTTTTTCAGGGCTGCATCAATGTTGACGATCCGGTTATTGACCTTGGCTCCTACCAGGGCGTTGCCCACACCGGAGTGGATGGCATAGGCAAAGTCAATGGGCGTAGAGCCTGCGGGCAGGGACACGATCTTGCCCTTGGGGGTAAAGACGAAGACCTCGTCATCGAACATATCGATCTTCAGAGAGCTGACATATTCCTCCGCATCCGCGTCCTGCTGGCTCTCCAGCAGTCTTCTGATCCACTCAAAGTCCTTTTCACTGCCGGAGCCGTTGCCCCCCTGCTTATATTTCCAGTGGGCGGCAATGCCGTACTCTGCGGTTTCGTGCATCTCCCAGGTGCGGATCTGCACCTCAAAGGGAATGCCCTGGGTGCCGATGACCGTGGTGTGCAGGCTCTGGTACATATTGGGCTTGGGGGTGGAGATATAGTCCTTAAACCGTCCGGGCACCAGATTAAACAGATCGTGCACATGACCCAGCACATTGTAGCAATCGGGGATGGAATCCACCACCACACGGAAGGCATAAATATCGTAAAGCTCATCCAGGGTCTTGTCCTGTGCCTGCATCTTGCGGTAAATGGAGTAAACGTGCTTGATGCGGCCGTAGACCTTATGGTGGATGCCCATATCGTTCAGGCGCTGGGTGATCCGCTCCTGGATCATATGCATAAATGCCTCATCGTGCTCCTTGTGGGCCTTCAGGTAGGACATAATATCGTCATACCCTGCTGCATCCAGATACCTCAGGGCAATGTCCTCCAGCTCCCATTTCATTTTCTGCATACCAAGGCGGTGAGCAAGGGGAGCATAAATATCCATCGTCTCCCGGCATTTGCTGATCTGCTTTTCCGGGGTCTGATACTGCATCGTACGCATATTGTGCAGCCGGTCCGCGATCTTGATCAGCACCACACGGATGTCCTTGGACATTGCCATAAACATTTTCCGCAGATTCTCCATCTGCCGCTCCTCGGAGCTGGAGAAATTGGCACGGGTCAGCTTGGTAACACCCTCCACCATTTCCGCAGTGGCATCACCGAAGAGCCTGGCGATCTCATCCCGGGAGGCATCGGTATCCTCAATGCAGTCGTGGAGCAGTGCACCCAGCACCGCATCCGTATCCAGACCCATTTCCGCCACGATCTCCGCCACCGCCAGAGGGTGGATGATATAGGGAGAGCCGTCCTTCCGCTTCTGCTCCTTGTGCTTCTCACCGGCATAGCGGATGGCCTGCTCAACAATGCCCATATCCATACCGGGCATATATTTTTGGAGGGTGGTCATTAACGAATCATAGTGTTCCTGAAAAGATTCCATACTATCTACTCTCTTTCAAAGCCTGCAGCTTCTGCAGGGTGGGACTCGTTTGAAGGTCTGCCTTCCCTTCCCTGGGAAGCAGACGGATGATCAATGTTCTGTGCTGCCGCCGGAGCTCCAAAAGCCCCACATCAGCAAAAACATCCAGGCAAACCAAAAGCTTTTCCAAGGTAAGCGGCATTTCCGACCGGCGGACGATCTTACGGCACAGACAGTCTGCCGTTTCCTCCAGAGCTCCCTCCGGCACTGCGGCAAGATACCGCCACACCGTTCCAAGGGTGCTCCGGTCCGGCAAAAGCCGTTCCGCCGCCGCAGGGGTAAGGGTCCCCCGGCACAGTGCGCCGTAGTCTGCAGTCTCCACGCAGACCTCCGTCTTACAGGCGGGGCGAATGTCCTGCACATTCAGCTGCACGCTGCGCTCGCCCCGGAATTCATTGATCTGGGGAATAAATGCCACATCCACCAGATCTCCCTCCTCCAGAGAGGCAGTCTTTGCATTGGTGGAGAACCATATACCCTGAAGGCTGTGCCAGCCGCATTTCAGCCGCAGGCGGGTGTGCCGTCCGCCGCCCACCTGACTGATCCGCTCCACAGTGGCATCCCGAAGCACCAGAAGCGGCTTTGCACAGCCGTTTCCGCAGGGCTCCAGCCGGGACAGAGAATCAATGTTGCCCACGGTCAGCAGCTCCGGCTTCACTGCACAGTCCGCCTCCAGCACCGTACGGGGACTGTCATCCTTATAAAAGGCACGCGCCAAAGCGCCGATCTCCTCCCGGAAGGCGGGGATGCTGCTTCTTCCGATGGTAAAGCCTGCCGCCAGCTCGTGACCGCCGTAGCTTTCCAGAAGGTCCGAGAGCTTTGTCAGCGCTGCAAACAGATTAAAGCCGCCGTAGCTGCGGGAGCTTGCCTTGCCGTGCTCCCCGTCCAGACAGATCAGGAAGGTGGGGCAGCAATACTCCTCCGCAATGCGGGATGCCACGATGCCCACCACACCCTGATGCCAGGTCTCGTCCGCAAGGACAATGGCATCGGGGGTCCGGTCCTCCGGCAGCATCTCCACTGCCTGCTGATAAATATCCGATTCCACACACTGCCGCTCCCGGTTCAGATCGCAAAGGGCCTTTGCCATTGCCTCGCCCTTTTGGGGATCGTCGGTCAGAAACAGCTCTGTTGCCAGCTCGATCCTGCCCATACGCCCCGCTGCGTTGATCCGGGGTGCAATGGTGTAACCCACGGAGTTTGCGGTCATATCGTTTTTGTCGCAGCCGGAGAGCCGCATCAGTGCCTGCAGGCCGGGACGGGCAGTATGCTTCAGCGCCTCCAGACCCCGGGCAACAAATACACGGTTCTCCCCGGTCAGGGGCATTACATCTGCCACCGTGCCAAGGCAGACCATATCTGCATAACGCGCCAGGATCTCCTCCTGACTGCCGCAAAGGGCAGACGCCAGCTTAAATGCCACACCCACACCGGAGAGATCCTTGTGAGGGTAGGCACAGTCGATCCGGTGGGCATCCACCACAGCAACCGCCCGGGGCAGCTGATCCTTGCATTCGTGGTGGTCTGTGATCACCAGCTCGATCCCAAGACCGGCACAAAGCTCCGCCTCTTCCATTGCCGTAATGCCGCAGTCCACAGTGATGATCAGCTTTACGCCCTGCTTGTGGAGCTGATGGATGGCAATGGGATTCAGACCGTAGCCCTCCTCCAGCCTTCCGGGTATGTAGGGAATGCAGTCGCAGCCTGTGCTGCGGAGATAATCCGTCAGAAGGCAGGTGGCGGTGATGCCGTCCACATCGTAGTCACCGAATACGCAAAGCTTTTCTCCTTCCTCCATTGCCTTCCGCACCCGGGCCACCGCCTTGTCCATATCCCGCAGGCGGAAGGGGTCCGGGAGCTGACAGTCACAGGACAAATACGCTTTTGCCTTCTCCGCCGTGTCGAAGCCGCGGGCTGCCAGAACCATTGCCACCAGCGGCGCATATCCCCCTGAGACCAATCCGTTTACTGCATCTAACCCCGGCTCGTTCCATTTCCAAGTTCCGTACTTCAAAGTATAACACATCCAATTATATCATTTTCCTTTTATTATAACAAAAAGATAACGGATATACAATACTAAAGTTACTAAATTTGAAGCGCAAGGGCGCTTCACCCCAACTTGTGCTGTAGGGAATGCATATATGCATTCCGCATTGCCGCAGGCAATGGTGATTTGCGTTGCAAATCACGCGGGCGATTGATAATCGCCCCTACAATGTCATTCGATAGACTGAACGATAAATACGAATTTACAGCAGCTGTTTGACGGCGGAGGCGATGATGGGGGTCAGAAGGAGTCCCGGGAGTCCCCAGAGGCGAAAGCCCACATAGACCACCAGCAGGGTGACCAGAGGGTCCAGTCCCAGCTGCTTTCCCACCAGCCGAGGCTCCAGCACCGTGCGGGTCAGTGCCGCAGCACCGTAGGTACAGAACAGTCCGATGGCCTGCAGCCGGTCACCCTGGATCAGCCGCACCACGCCCCAGGGGGCAAGGACGATGCCGGTGCCCAGCACAGGAACTGCATCCACAAGGGCGATCAAAAACGCCCACAAAGGTGCATAGGAGATCCCTGACAGCAGCAGTCCCCCGCTGACCACCGCCCACACCAGCAAAAACAGCTTTCCCTGTGCCTTGATCCACCCCCAAAGACCCCTACGCACCTTTTTTATGGCAGGCACATACCGGTTCTTCCACTGCTCCGGCAACAAGGCTTCCGTCTTCTCCCGCAGCTTTGGCAGCCGGGTGCTGATCAGAAATGCCGACAAGATCCCCGTGCCCACATTGAGAAAGCTGCTGCCCACACCGCTGACCACAGAGGTGAGCATTCCCGGAAGCTTACTCCCCACCTGCTGCATCAGGGCAGTGCCGTCATCAAAGAGCTCCAGCACAGAGCGCTGGGCGGCGGTACGGATCCCCTCCGGGGCAGCCTCCGCCATTGCCAGCAGCCGGTCCTGCAAAAGGGATACACCTGCCGCCACATCCGGCAGCTCCCCTGCCAGGGACCTCAGCTCCTTTACCGCCGCCGCAGCCAGAATGGATATGATCCCCCCCAGAAGCACCAGGGTCACCGTCACCCCAAGCCCCGATGCCAGTCCCCGGCGCAGGTGCAGGGCTTTTACACCAAAGCGCACCGCAGGCTCTGCCGCCAATGCCAGAAGTCCTCCCAGCAAAAAGGGCAGCATAAGCGGCAGCACATACCGCACCCCCAGCCACAGGAGCAGGATCCCTCCAAGGCAGAGCAGCAGCTTTTTGAAAAAGGGCAGGGTCATAGTTTTCTCCTTTCGGGGTCTTGCAATTTGTAAAATATATGCTAAAATGTAGGATAGTAACAGCAAATTACCATTGGGAGGTCTTTATTATGGCACAAGTCCCCAAGTATTACATTGTGGAGGCATCTGCGCTCCCCACGATTTTCCTGAAGGTCGCTGAGGCGAAGCGCCTGCTGCAAACCGGCGAGGCTGCCACAGTCAACGATGCCACACGGCTCACCGGCATCAGCCGCAGTGCCTTTTATAAGTACCGCGATGCTGTGCTCCCCTTCCAGAATATGATGTCCGGCAGGGTCATAACCTTCCAGTTCCTGCTCCAGGACCAGAAGGGTCAGCTGGCTGCCCTGCTGCAGATCTTCACGGAGCATAAGACCAACATCCAGACCATCAACTCCATCATCCCCAACAACGGCGCAGCTGTTGTTACCATTTCTGCAGAAACGACGGATATGGCCGTCTCTGTGGAGGAGATGCTCCGGGAGTTCTCTCAGCTGCCCGGCGTGATCAAGGCAGAGATCCTTGCCGGCTAAGAAAGACTTCCCATTTTTTACCAAAGCTATACACACCGCGCTGCCTCTGGCTTTTTGAGGCAGCGCTTTTTTAAATTTCTTTTTACCACTTGTGAAACGAAAAAAAATAGTGTAGAATATCAAAAAGAACGAAGGAGGAGGGATGTCTATGGCTTTGGATCCGGAAGAACTGAAGAAGCGGCGGCAGCAGCGGCTGGAACAGCGGAAGCTGCAGCAGGCACGGAGAAAGTCCCTTCTTATCAAGCTGGGGATCGCCCTTGGGGTGCTGGTCCTTGTGGGCATCCTGATCCTGGTACTGGTCAGCATGGGAAATGACACCCCGCCGGCAGAGACTGTAAATACGCCTCCTGCCACCGGCACGGAAGTACCCCCGGAAACCGCTGTCCCCGGAGATACGGCAGTGGTGCGGCTGGCTTTTGCAGGTGACCTGAATGTGACAGAGCAGGTGGCAAATGCGGAGGACTACACCCGGCTGCTTATGGATGTGACCCCGGCGCTGGCAGATGCAGACCTGACGGTGCTGAATTTTGAGGGCAGCTTCTTCGGTGGAAGCGACGACCCTGACCACGCAGCCCCCCAGGCACTGGCAGATGCACTGGCAGATGCCGGTGTGTGATATGCTGCAGATCGCCAACTCCTACTCCATTTTCAAGGGTATGGAGGGTCTTTCTGCCACAGTAAACACCATCCGCGCCGCAGGTATGGAGCCTCTGGGTGCTTACGCCAGTCAAAAAGAGGCCAAGGCTGCCAAAGGCTACACCCTCCGGGAGGTCAACGGCGTGAAGCTTGCCTTTGTGGCATTCACCAAGGGTATGGACGGTATGGCACTGCCCCCCGGAAATGAAAGCTGCGTAAATCTTCTGTACACCGACTATGCCACCGACTACCAGAAGGTGGACAAGGAGGGCATCACCAGGGTGATCGAGGCTGCCAAGCGGGAGCGCCCGGATGTGATCATTGCCCTGCTGCACTGGGGCAGTGAGTACAACAACACCATCAGCAAGACCCAGACGGAGATCCTGGAGCTCCTGCAGGAAAACGGTGTCCGGGCCGTCATTGGCACCCACTCCCACTATGTGCAGGGTATGACTCTGGACCCGGAGACCAACAATTTTGTGGCATACTCCCTGGGTGACTTCATCCCCGCCACGGACCGGGCAGGCTCGGAATACTCCGTGGTGCTGGAGCTGGAGATCACCAAGGATCTCAAAGCAAGGAAAACAAGGATCACCTCCTTTGACTACACCCCCATCTTCACGGTGGCGCAGGAGAACAGACCCCTGCAGGTGGTGCGGATCCAGCCCGCCATCGATGCTTACAGCGCAGGCTACATCGACCGTGTGCCGGAGACCACCTTTGAGGCAATGAAATATGCCCTGAAGCGGATCAAGGCCCGCATCCACGGGGAGTCTGCAGAACCCGAAGAGACTACCGCACCTGCGGAAACAACGGAATAACCAATGTCATTCTGACGGACAACGCGGCGAAGGATCTCCTGCAAGTACGGGGGAGATCCTTCGCTGCGCTCAGGATGACATTTTGTTTTATGGGGGAGATCCTTCAACTCCCCTTCGACTTCGCTCAGGATGACATTCTTTATGACATTCTTTTTTGTGCAAAAAACATTTGAAAAAAAGTTGAACTTTGTAGAAAAATTCCTCTTTACTTTTGGAAAAAGGTGTGATATACTAGCCAGGCTGGCTATGAGCCGGTGAATTATTATGCCCGCAGCTCAGTTTTGGGAAGACACCGACCCTTTACTTGGCGCAGGGTAAATTTAGAAAAGGTGGTAAACACTATGATCCTGAAGGAAAAGAAGACCCAAGTCATTCTCGAGAATGCAACCCACGAAGGCGATACCGGTTCTCCCGAGGTCCAGATCGCTATTCTGACTGCCCGTATCAACGAGCTGACTGATCACCTGCGTGTGCACAAGCACGACAACCACTCCCGCCGTGGTCTGCTGATGATGGTCGGTAAGCGCCGCAACCTGCTGGACTATCTGGCAAAGAAGGATATCAACCGTTACCGTGCTATCATCGCCAAGCTGGGTATCCGTAAGTAATTACATTAAGGGGCGATGCGATACATCGCCCCTTATCTTACGCGGCGGATCTTTTTCCTCATTTCGCCCGTTGACGCCTTCGGGATACACAAAGTATACCCTCAGTTGTCAACGAACGAACTGAGAAAAAATCTCTCGCCGGTACCAAATTTGTAAGTTTTTATTTCCGAGCATATCGCACAAACCCTGCAAAACCCATTCGTCATCCGCCGGGAGTGCATTTAGCAGTTGAAGGTGAGTTTTTACGGAAAGCTTAGCTTCAAGTGCTAAACCTCCCGTGAAATACAAACCCCTGACAAATAATCTATCGTTAGGGCGTCAAGGCGTCTCGAAAAAGCGAATTTTTAGACTGACAGCAAGAAATGTTGGCACAAATCAAGCCACAAAAACGAAGGCATACTTTGTGTATTTCGAGGCTTTTGTGGTGCAGAGTTGTGGCAACAGGGCTGCTGGTCAGGCAAAAATCGGCTTCGAGAGATGCCTAATAAAAAAGGAGGAAACACAAATGATTACTCGCAAACAGTATCCCAACCATCACGTTTACGAGATGGAAATCGGT
The DNA here is from genome assembly GCA_045595205.1 of Faecousia sp. Taxonomy (GTDB): domain Bacteria; phylum Bacillota; class Clostridia; order Oscillospirales; family Oscillospiraceae; genus Faecousia. Next base: position 905 of record JAZNZZ010000199.1, on the reverse strand, counting down.
GGCCGCCCCTTCACCGTGGAAACCGGTCTGGTGGCTGAGCTTGCCAACGCAGAGTGCATCTGCCGCTACGGTGACACCGTGGTGCTGACCACCTGCACCTGTAACCCCATTCCCAAGGCCGGCATCGACTACTTCCCTCTGACCATTGAGTTTGAGGAGAGAATGTATGCTGTGGGCCGTATCCCCGGCTCCTTCACCCGCCGGGAGGGCAAGCCCTCCGAGCGCGGCATCCTCAACAGCCGTATCATCGACCGTCCTATGCGCCCCCTCTTCGACGAGGAGCTGCGTAACGACACCGTTGTGACCTGCACCGTGCTTGCCGACGACGATGAGAACCGCGTTGAGATCGTGGCTTCCCTGGGCGCTTCCATCGCCATCGCGTCTTCCGATGTGCCCTGGAACGGACCTGTTGCCACCACCAATGTTGCCCATGTGGGTGACAAGTATATCGTCAACCCCTCCGCTGCTGAGCGTGAGGCCTGCGACTGCTTCGTGTGCATCTCCTCCACCTTCGAGAAGGTGGTTATGATCGAGACCGAGGCAAACGAGGCTCCCGAAGCCATCGTTTACGAGGCCATCCGCGTGGCGCACGAGACCAATATGGAGATCGTTAAGTTTATTAACGGCATCGTGGCTGAGATCGGCAAGCCCAAGTTCACCTTCGAGAAGGCTGCTGTGAACCACGATCTGCTGGACGACCTCAGTGCCTACGGTTTGCCCCAGATTGAATACGCTCTGGACACCGATGACAAGAACATCCGCGAGGAGCGCCTCACCGCTGCCCGCATCGACTTCAAGAACCAGTTCGTAGAGAAGTACGGTGAAGAAGAGTTCGAGATGCACATCGAGGTCTGCCTGTACAAGATGCAGAAGAAGGTCGTTAAGAAGTGGCTGCTCCAGGGCAA
>JAZNZZ010000198.1:0-10186 GCA_045595205.1 Faecousia sp. | reverse complement strand
GGGAATTATATGGAATTTACTTCGTAAATCCTGAAAATGCAAGCATATTCAGGTGGGAGGGTCAAGACCCTCCCCTACAGTCGCGTTATACGAACAGCACGATAAACAGAAAGCTCCCTGAGGGGGGTTCCTCAGGGAGCTTTCTTTTATGAAATTACAGCTTGGGACCGGCCTCTACCAGGGCCTTGCCGGCATCGTTGCCGGTGTACTTGACGAAGTTCTTCACGAAGCGGCCAGCCAGATCCTCGGCCTTGCGCTCCCACTCGGAAACATCGGCATAGGTGTCTCTGGGATCCAGAATGCCGGAGTCCACGCCGGGCAGGGCAGTGGGGACTTCCAGATTGAACAGGGGGATCTTCTTGGTCTCAGCCTTCAGAATATCGCCGGACAGGATAGCATCGATGATGCCGCGGGTGTCCTTGATGGTGATACGCTTGCCGGTGCCGTTCCAGCCGGTGTTCACCAGGTAAGCCTTGGCGCCGTTGGCCTCCATCTTCCTGACCAGCTCCTCACCGTACTTGGTGGGGTGCAGCTCCAGGAAGGCCTGGCCGAAGCAGGCGGAGAAGGTGGGGGTGGGCTCGGTGATGCCGCGCTCGGTGCCTGCCAGCTTTGCGGTGAAGCCGGACAGGAAGTAGTACTGTGCCTGCTCGGGGGTCAGAATGGACACAGGAGGCAGCACGCCGAAAGCGTCAGCAGACAGGAAGATCACATTCTTGGCTGCGGGAGCTGCGGAAACAGGCTTAACAATGTTGGTGATGTGGCTGATGGGGTAGGAAACACGGGTGTTCTCGGTGACGGACTTGTCATCGAAGTCGATCTTGCCGTTTTCGTCCACAGTAACATTCTCCAGCAGAGCGTTGCGGCGGATGGCGTTGTAGATATCGGGCTCAGACTCCTTATCCAGGCCGATGACCTTGGCGTAGCAGCCGCCCTCGAAGTTGAACACGCCGTTGTCATCCCAGCCGTGCTCGTCGTCACCAATCAGCAGACGCTTGGGGTCGGTGGACAATGTGGTCTTGCCGGTGCCGGACAGACCGAAGAACAGGGCAGTGTTCTTGCCCTCCATATCGGTGTTGGCGGAGCAGTGCATGGAAGCAATGCCCTTCAGAGGCAGGTAGTAGTTCATCATAGAGAACATACCCTTCTTCATCTCGCCGCCGTACCAGGTGTTCAGAATGACCTGCTCACGGGAGGTGATGTTGAAGGCAACACAGGTGCTGGAGTTCAGACCCAGCTCCTTGTAGTTCTCCACAGCAGCCTTGGAAGCGTTGTAAACAACGAAATCGGGCTCGAAGCTCTTCAGCTCCTCCTCAGAGGGGACGATGAACATATTCTTGACGAAGTGAGCCTGCCAGGCCACCTCCATCACGAAACGAACACTCATACGGGTGTCGGCATTGGCACCGCAGAAGGCATCCACCACATACAGCTTCTTGCCGGAGAGCTCCTTCATTGCCAGCTCCTTAACGGTAGACCAGACCTGCTCGCTCATAGGATGGTTGTCGTTGACGAACTCGGGGGAGGTCCACCACACGGTGTCCTTGGAGTTCTCGTCCATAACAATGTACTTGTCGGAGGGAGAACGGCCTGTGTAAACACCGGTCATAACATTGACGGTGTCCAGCTCGGTGAGCTGACCCTTCTCGTAGCCCTCCAGAGCGGGATCCAGCTCAGCCTTTGCCAGCTCCTCGTAGGAGGGGTTGTGGATAATCTCGGTGGTACCGGTGATACCGTACTTGCTCAGATCGATTGCCATAATAAATACCTCATTTCTTGGATTTTACCGGTGAAAGCCCCGGCAGTCTGTATGCTTTTTCTGACGATCTGCGACAAAATGCAGCAGAAGCTGCAAGCCTTGCCGCCGGTCATCACATATTTTGCAATTGTATCATACTATATCTAATTTAAAAAATCAACAGAAATTCGCATAATTTATTGCATGAATTTTATCTTTCATAAAAAAGCAAAAATGCAGGAAAAATGTATTTACATTTCAGGTATTTTGTGGTATCCTGTATGTGGTGGAGGATGTTCGTTTTCGGATTGAAAATACAGACTCCGGAACGCAGAGTTGAGAATTGAGAATTGAGAGTTGAGAATTGAGAGTTGAGAGTTGAGAATTGAGATTTCAATTTGTCGTTCAGTCTATCGAATGATATTGTAGGGGCGATTATCAATCGCCCGCGTGATTTGCAACGCAAATCACCATTGCCTTCGGCAATGACGGGCGGATAATATCCGCCCCTACGACATCATTCCAAAGAGCACGATAAACAGGAATTTAATTGTCCATTGTCAATTATCCATTTTCCATTTGTTAATATTAGGACTCTGTCCTTTACGATATTGGAGGTAAAAAAATATGGGAAGAAAAGTTCAGTTTGTGGAGACTGTGCTGCGTGATGCAAACCAGTCCCTCATCGCCACCCGTCTGCCCTTCGAGAAGTTCGAGCCGATGCTGGAAACCATCGACAAGGCAGGCTACTACGCTGCCGAGTGCTGGGGCGGCGCGACCTTCGATGTGTGTCTTCGTTACCTGAACGAAGATCCCTGGGAGCGCCTGCGGAAGATCCGTGCAGCTATGCCCAACACCAAGCTGCAGATGCTGCTGCGCGGTCAGAATGTGCTGGGCTACGCTCACTATCCTGACGATTTTGTAAAGCTCTTCGTAAAGAAGGCAGTGGAAAACGGTATGGATGTGATCCGTATCTTCGACGCTCTGAACGATGTACAGAATATGAAGGTGGCAATGGAAGCTACCGTCAACGCCGGCGCCATCGCCTCCGGCACCATCTCCTACACCGCCTCTCCCGTCCACACCCTTCAGAAGTATGTGGAAATGGTGAAGGAGCTGAAGGAAATGGGCGCTTCCACCATCTGCATCAAGGATATGTCCGGCATCATCGGACCTCAGGAGATCTACGATCTGGTTTCCGCCATCAAGGATTCCGTAGATCTGCCCATCGATCTTCACACCCACTGCACCACCGGCCTTGCCTACCCTGTGTACCTGAAGGCTGTGGAGGCAGGTGTGGACATCATCGACACCGCCATTTCTCCCTTCTCCGGCGGCACAAGCCAGCCTGCCACTGAGACGATGGCTTACGCCCTGCGCCAGCTGGGCTACGAGGTGGAGCTCAATGACGATTGCACCACCAAGATGGCAAACTACTTCAAGACCGTCCGTGACGAGTACATTGCCGACGGCACGCTGATCCCCAAGGCTCTTGCCACGGATACCCAGTGCCTGATCTACCAGATCCCCGGCGGTATGCTCAGTAACCTCATGACCCAGCTGAAGCAGATGAATGCCCTGGACCGTCTGGAGGAGGTTATGGCTGAGACGCCCAAGGTCCGTGCCGATATGGGTTATCCCCCGCTGGTCACCCCCACCTCTCAGATGGTTGGCGTGCAGGCTGTGAACAATGTCCTTGCCGGTGAGCGCTACAAGCGTGTCTCCAAGGAGATCAAGGCTTACTGCCGCGGCGAGTACGGCACTACCCCCGCCCCCATCAACCCCGAGATCCGGGAAAAGATCCTGGCAGGTGACAAGATCGTGGAGGGCCGCTACGCTGATACCCTCGCTCCTGTTGTGGAAGCCACCCGTGAGAAGCTGAAGGGTCTTGCCCGCAGTGACGAGGATGTTCTGTCCTACATTGCATTCCCCCAGCTGGCTGAGGACTTTATGAATGCCCGGAAGGAACGGGAAGAGAACATCTGCACCTACTCCATCGTGGAGGCTTAATGTATGGAAAACGAGATTCTTTCCGCGACGGAGGCTGTGGCAGAGGCAGCACCCACAGCACTGGATAACATTCTCACCATCGGCATCGTTGCCGCCATCGCCGTTGCCATTCTGGTAATGGTGATCCGCAAGCTGACCGCCAAAAAGAAGCCTGCCCCTGACACCGTAGGGACCGGCGTCCCCGACGATTCTGTTGCCTCGTCCAATGTAGGGACCGGCGTCCTCGACGGTCCTAAAGCCCCCGGCGCTGCCGGCGAGGTGAAGCTCAACAATGTAGAGCCCAAGACCGCCGCTATGCTGATGGCGATCGTTGCCGACAAAATGCAGAAGCCCATTAACGAGCTTCGTTTCATTTCCATCAAGGAGGTAGAATAAAAATGGTATATAAGATCACTTTGAAGGGCCGCACCTATGAGGTGGAGGTCGAAGCCGGTAAGGCAATGCTTCTTTCCGAGTACGAGGCAATCGTGCCCACTGCAGCTCCTGCAGCTGCTCCCGCCCCTGCCGCAGAGGCAGCTCCCGCCGCTGCGCCTGCTGTCACCGGCGCTGGTGAGGCTGTAAACGCTCCTATGCCCGGCACCATCCTGAAGGTCAATGTCCAGAACGGTCAGGCCGTGAAGGAAGGCGATGTGCTGTGCATTCTGGAAGCTATGAAGATGGAAAACGAAATTATGGCGCCTAAGTCCGGCACTGTCACCCAGGTGGTGGTGTCCAAGGGCTCCAAGGTGGATACCGGCGCTCCTCTTGTCGTGATCGGCTAAGGAGGAGCAAATGGAAATTCTCTATAAGAATCTGCTGGCGTTCCAGTGGCAGGATCTTGTGATGATCCTGCTGGGCTGCCTGCTGATCTATCTGGCCATCAAGAAGGAGATGGAGCCTTCCCTCCTGCTGCCTATGGGTCTGGGTACTATTCTGGTGAATATTCCCTTCTCCGATGCCCTGGCAGGTCCTATTGCGGAGCTGTACCACGCAGGTATTGCCAACGAGCTGTTTCCGCTGCTTCTGTTCATCGGCATCGGCGCGATGATCGACTTCGGTCCGCTGCTGACCAACCCCAAGCTGATGCTTTTCGGTGCTGCGGCGCAGTTCGGTATCTTCTTTACCCTGTGTATGGCAAGCATCTTCTTCCCCGATTTCGGGGACTTCTTCTCCATTGCCATCATCGGCGCAGCCGACGGCCCCACCTCCATTGCCGTTGCCAATAAGCTCGGCTCCTCCTATGTGGGTGCCATCACCGTTGCCGCCTATTCCTATATGGCACTTGTGCCGGTGATACAGCCCCCTGTGATCAAGGCGCTGACCACCAAGAAAGAGCGCAGGATCCGTATGCCCTACGAGCAGAAGGCTGTGAGTAAGACCACCCGCATCCTGTTCCCCATCATCATCACCGTGGTGGCTTCCGCCATCGTGCCCCAGGCCACTGCGCTCATCGGCTTTTTGATGTTCGGTAACCTGCTGCGGGAGTGCGGCGTGCTGGATAACCTCAGCGATACCGCACAGAATGTGCTGGCAAACCTGATCACCATTTTCCTGGGCATTTCCGTTGCCTTTAATATGACTGCGGACAAGTTCCTGAAGGTGGACACCCTGCTGATCATGGGTCTGGGTCTCATCGCCTTCATCGTGGACACTGCAGGCGGTGTGCTGTTTGCCAAGTTCCTGAACCTGTTCCTGAAAAAGAAGATCAATCCTATGATCGGTGCTGCGGGCATCTCCGCATTCCCTATGTCCGGCAGAATCGTTCATAAAATGGCACTGGCAGAAGATCCCCAGAACCACCTTTTGATGCACTCCATCGGTGTCAATGTGTCCGGTCAGATCGCGTCTGTCATTGCCGGCGGTATTATTCTGAATATCGCCGCCAAGCTGATGGGAGGTTAACTATGCTGAACCTTTTAACCAACATTGCCGCATCCGGCAATACCCCCGGCTTTATCTTCGACCCTATGCAGTTCGTAAAGAACCTGCAGTATATGGGCGTGGGTATGCTGGTGATCTTCGTGGTGATCGGCATCATTGCCCTGACCACCGTGTTCATCAACTGGCTGTTCTCTGAAAAGTAAACATTCGCTTTTCGCACCTCATCATTCAGATACCGTAGGGGCGAACTGTGTTCGCCAGAAAAAACGGGCGAACGCAGTTCGCCCCTACAATGCTATAACAACGATATGTCATTGCGAACCGGTATGCACACCGGTGTGGTGATCCGTAATACCATATCCCTCATAAGGAGGTAACAAAATGCCTTTATTAACAATTCCCGAGGAGGAAGCCTCCATCCGCTTTGCCGAGCTTATTCTGGAATCCGGCATCCACGCCCTCTTGGGCTACGCGGTGGTATTCTTCGGTCTTATCCTTTTAATGCTTGTGGTGATCCTTGTGGGCAAGGCCTTTGCCCGGAAACCCAAAAATACCAATGTAGGGACCGGCGTCCTCGACGGTCCTGGCGCTTCCTCCAATGTAGGGACCGGCGTATTGAATATCGGTATGATTGCCACCGGCAATCATTGTTATTTGAAGATTCGCTGCGCTCTGCAACACCCCGACGGTCCTGGCTCCGAACCCACCGGTCCTGCCGCCCCCGGCGCTGCCGGCGAGGTGAAGCTCAACAATGTTGACCCCAAGACCGCCGCAATGCTGATGGCGATCGTTGCCGACAAAATGCAGAAGCCCATAAACGAGCTTCGTTTTATTTCCGTGAAGGAGGTGGAGCAAAGGTGAATATTCTGGATGTCCTTTTGAAGCTGTGGCAGGACAGCGGCTTTAATGCCATTATCTCCGGCTTTCTGAACGGCGGCTGGCAGAATCTTGTGATGATCGCCATTGGCTGCCTGCTTCTGTACCTTGCCATCGTGAAGAAATTTGAGCCTCTGCTGCTGTGCGGCATTGCCGTAGGCTGTATCCTTACCAACCTCCCCGGTGCAGGTCTGTACCATCAGGAGCTCTGGACAAACTTTATGGATGCAAACCACGAGGCCTACCACTCCTACGGCACGATCCTCAGTGAAGGTGGTCTGCTGGACTTCTTCTATATCGGTGTGAAAACCAGCATCTACCCCTGTCTGATCTTTATCGGTGTTGGCGCAATGACCGACTTCGGACCGCTGCTGAGCAATCCCAAGAGTTTGCTGCTGGGTGCAGCTGCTCAGCTGGGTGTGTTCGCCGCCTTCTTCGGCGCGATCCTTTTGAAGTTTACCCCGGAGCAGGCAGCCGCCATCGGTATCATCGGCGGTGCAGACGGTCCTACTGCCATCTTCCTCACCTCCAAGCTTGCACCGGAGCTGCTGGGTGCCATTGCCGTGGCAGCCTACTCCTATATGGCACTGATCCCTATGATCCAGCCGCCCTTTATGAAGCTGCTCACCACCCCGGAAATGCGGAAGGTGAAAATGGAGCAGACCCGCACCGTTTCCAAGGCGGAGAAGATCGTGTTCCCCATTGCCGTCACCCTGTTCGTGGCACTGCTGCTGCCGGACACTGCACCCCTCATCGGCTGTCTGATGTTCGGTAACCTGCTGAAGGAGACCGGTGTCACCGAGCGTCTGGCAGATACTGCCCAGAATTCTCTGATGAATATCGTCACCATTTTGCTGTCCACCTCCGTGGGCGCCACTATGGTAGGCTCCAACTTCCTCACCTTCAAGTCCGGTGCCATCATCCTGCTGGGTGTGTGTGCCTTTATCCTGTCCACCTGCGGCGGTCTTGTGGGCGGCGTGATTATGTACAAGCTCACCAAGGGCAGGGTCAACCCTCTCATCGGCTCTGCCGGCGTGTCCGCTGTGCCTATGGCTGCCCGTGTTTCCAACACCGTGGGTCAGAAGTATAACCCCGCCAACTTCCTGCTGATGCACGCTATGGGCCCCAATGTGGCAGGCGTCATCGGCTCTGCCATCGCCGCCGGCTTCCTGCTGAAGGTGTTTGGTTAAAAAATGCCAATCCCCCGCCGTCAGGCGGGGGATTTTTTCCCATCTCACATTTTACCCCGTAGGGGCGAACTGTGTTCGCCCGGGTTTTTTACAATCCTAAAACATAAAATGCCACGAAGAGGACGAGCACCACGATCGCGGTGTAAATGGCGCAGGGGATGGCATTGATGCGGATGATCTTGCCCTCACGGCCCGCTGTACCGGCGGTGGCGCAGGCTGCCACCACATTGTTGACACAGATCATATTGCCGATAGAGCCGCCAACGGTATTGGCACCCACGATGATGGCGGTGTTCAGACCGAGGTTTGTTGCCGCCTGCTCCTGGAGGTTGTTAAACAGGATCACCGCCACGGTGTTGGAGCCGGAGATAAAAGAGCCGATGATGCCGATAATGGGCGAGAATACGATGTACAGGAGGTCACCCACCTTGGAAAGCGCCTCTGCCATATAGAAGATCATACTCATATGTGCACCGGCGGCATAATCCTCCATCTTGGTAGCACCGGAGTAGCGCAGGATCTGCACCATAGCAAGACCGAACACCAGGGCGATGGCTGCGCCGCTGACCTGCTTAAAGGAGGCTGCCCACGCTGCGCCCACATCCTTCAGCTTCATTTTGTGCAGCAGCACCGTGATCAGTGCCACCACAATGAACACAAAGCCGGGGACATACGCCCATTTCAGGGTAAAGGCGGTGTTTTCCACACCGAACAGATCTCCGCTCTTGATCACAAAGACGGTGCTTTCATCGTTGAGCAGACCCTTCAGTCCCAGGGCGGGGATGCGGGTAGCAATGAGGATCAGAGCAATGAGCACATAGGGGATCCAGGCCTTCACAAGACCCATTTTGGATTCCTTGGGGGGTGCAGGCATATGGGTGGCCTTCCAGCTGTCCTCCCAGTCGGACTCGTTACCGAAATGCCAGTTTTCCCTGGGGGTGAGGAACTTGAACTTTGCCGCCAGCACGGTGACCACCAGAGCGATGAGTGAGCCGAAAAGGGACGGGAACTCATAGCCCACAAAAATATTGATCAGCACATAGGGAATTGCAAAGGCTGCGCCTGCAAACACGCAGAAGGGCAGCGCCTGGAGGGCAGGCTTGAAGGACTTTTCCTTGCTGAAGAACTTGCACATAATGGCAATTGCAATAAAGGGCAGCACCAGCATCACCACAGCGTGGGGGATGGCAGTCCACAAAGACATCTGATCGATGTAAGCGGGGTCCAGATTTTCTGCACCGCCCAGACAGGTAATGGCCTGGACCACCGGTGTGCCGATCGCACCGAAGGCAACGCAGGCACTGTCGCAGATCAGCGCCACCACCACTGCAGCCACCGGGGGGAAGCCAAGGCTGATCATCAGGGGAGCAGCCAGGGCAGCAGGTGTGCCGAAGCCGGCTGCCGCCTCGATAAAGGAGACGAACAGAAAGCCGATGATCACAGCCTGAACACGGGCATCGGGGCTGATGGAACGGAAGCCGTTGTTGATGGCGACCATACCGCCGGACATTTTTAATGTGTTCATCACCAGTATCGCGCCGAAAATAATGATCAGCACTTCAATGGAACTAAACAGACCCGCGATGGAATAGGCGGTCAGGGTCAGAAGATCCACGCTCCAGAAGAAGTAAGCAAGGATCGCCGTGATCAGCCAGGTGATGGGCATTGCGAATTTGGCAGGCCAGTTAAACACCGCCATCACCACAACGCAAAACACGATGGGAATGAAAGCCAGTAATGCGTACATAAAAGCACCTCTTTTTTAATTATCTCTTCAAAATATAATTTAGCTTTCCTTTTTGTAGGGGAGGGTCTTGACCCTCCCGGTGATTTGCTATGCAAATCAGAATTCCAAAAGGGAATTATATTGGTATTTACTTCGTAAATCCTGAAAATGCAAGCATTTTCAGGCGGGAGGGTCAAGACCCTCCCCTACAGAGATTTATTTCAACCGTTTTTCCAATGTGGAGGATGCCAATGCGGTCAGATACACCCGGTTGAGACCGTACTCTGCGGTAAGCACAAAGGCTTTTGGCAGATCGTCACAGGGCACAACGCCACCCTCTTTTTCCGCTTTTTCCAGAAATATTCTGGTTCGCTTGGAGGTGGAGGTGTTGTCCAGATCAAAGATCCCGATGATGGACGACTCCCGCACCGCCATATCATTTCCGATGGATAAGTACATATTATTTCTCCCGGTTATACACAAATAAGCACTGATTGATTGTCATTGCGAGCCAGTGATCACACTGGTTCGCAATGACGGAGTTTTAACGGATTGCCACACCAGTGACGCGGTCACTGGTTCGCAATGACAATGATGTTTTTACTTGTACATTTGGGATTGTTGTACTGCTAACTGGTCGCAGCGGTTATTTTTGGGGTTATCTGCGTGACCCTTGACCCAATGATAGCGAAGCTGGTGCTTCATTGTCAGCTGCAAGAGGATCTCCCACAGGTCCGGGTTCAGGGCAAAGTCGGAGGCCAAGCGGTCTTAGGAAGACAATCCAAGCCC
>JAZNZZ010000197.1:0-3121 GCA_045595205.1 Faecousia sp. | reverse complement strand
TGATTTGCTACGCAAATCACAATTCCCAAAGGGAATTATATTGGTATTTACTTCGTAAATCCTGAAAATGCAAGCATTTTCAGGCGGGAGGGTCAAGACCCTCCCCTACAACTTGGGATTATCGAACAGAGCGATAAATTGAAATTTGAACCATAACTCTCAACTCTCAATTCTCAACTCTCAACTTTCCACCAAACAGGACCGTCGGGGACGCCGGTCTCTACAAAAGGACCGTCGGGGACGCCGGTCCCTACAATGTTAAGCAAAAAATCGCCGGCTCAGTACTTCTGAGCAATACCATTAAGTTAAGCGTGTCATCCTGAGCGCAGCGAAGGATCTCCATCGTATTTTGAAGGAGATTCTTCGTCGCGTCGCTCCTCAGAATGACACGCTTTTTCTTATCTAAATAGCATTGTTCAGGATGAACTGAGCCGGCATTTTTTATTTGGCTGAAAGATCCACCGCACGGCGGAGAATGGTGTAATCCGGGACTTGGCGGGGCAGCTGCAGATAAAACTGCATCTGGGGTGTCCGGGGCTCTGTGAGGGGATTGCCCTCTGTGTCCTCCATTGCATCGGCAGTGAAGGACTCCGGCTTTGTATCGGGACCCACCAGCTCCAATGCATCCCCCTGTGCAAACTTGTTGCGAAGGCTGCACAGAGCACGGCCTGTTTCGTCGCAGCTTTCCACGATGGCACAAACCTGCCACTGGCGGATGTAGCGGGAGTTCTCTGTGTACTGACCGGGCTCTCCGTAGTAGAAGCCGGTGGAGTAGATCCTGTGGGAAACGTGCTCTACCTCGTCCCGCCACACGGGGTCAAGAGGCTTGCCTTCTGCCACGGCATCCACACAGTGGCGGTAAGCGCCGGTGACGATGGCGGCATAGTAGGCGGACTTTGCACGGCCTTCGATCTTGATGCAGTCTACCCCTGCAGCCTGCAGGTCCTGCAAATGGTCGATCATACACATATCCCGGGAGTTAAGGATGTAAGTACCCTTTTCGTCCTCGTAGACCGGGAAGTATTCCCCGGGGCGCTTTTCCTCCACAAGGGCATAGCTGTAACGGCAGGGCTGGGCGCAGGCGCCGCGGTTGGAATCCCGGCCTGTCATATAGTTGCTCAGCAGGCATCTGCCGGAGTAGCTGACACACATTGCACCGTGACCGAAGGTCTCGATCTCCAGCTCCCGGGGGGTGTTTTCCCGAATGGTGCGGATCTCCTCCAGGTTCAGCTCCCGTGCCAGAACCACCCGGGATGCACCCAGATCATACCAGGCTTTGGCGCATTCGTAGTTGGCGACGGACTGCTGGGTGGAGATGTGCCGGGCACATTTGGGCGCGTATTTTCCTGCAAGGGCAAAGGCACCCATATCTGCGATGATCAGGGCATCCACACCCGCATCCTGCAGCCGCTCCAGATATGGGGGCAGCTGGGCGATCTCATTGTTGCGGGGCATAGTGTTTACCGTCACATGGACGGAGACACCGTGGTCGTGGGCAAATTTTACTGCCAGGGGCAGCTCCTCCGGGGTAAAGTTTCCGGCGAAGGAGCGCATACCAAAGTCTGTACCTGCCAGATAAACGGAGTCAGCGCCGTAGAGAACGGCCATTTTCAGCCGTTCCATATCTCCGGCAGGACACAGAAGCTCAAGCTTTTTCATCGATAACCCAGTTCCCTTTCCAGTCTTTCGTGTTCCGCAAGGGTTCTGCTGAAGCGGTGTGCACCGGCACTGCGGTCGAGAATGAAGTAGTAGTAATCCGTATCCTCAGGATCCAGAGCCGCATCCAGACTGGCAAGACCGGGGTTGGCAATGGGTGTGGGAGGAAGACCCGCGTGCCTGTAGGTGTGGTAGGGGCTGGCATTGATCTGCTCGTCGGTGATCAGCTCGCCCTTGTTGTAGTAGTCGATGGCGTAATTGATGGTAGCATCGGAGTCAAGGGTGGGATACACCGAGGAATTCATCAGACGGTTGTAGAATACGGAGGCAATGTTGTAGCCTTCTGCATCGGCGGCCTTTTCCTTTTCCACGATGGAAGCCATAATGATCACTTCCTGCAGGGAGAGGTCCAGACCGGTTTTGTTGTTCAGGGCAACGAATTTGTCCACCATACGCTGGGAGAAGCGATTCTTGAAGTTGTCCAGGAACTTCTCCAGCACCCGGCGGGGATCGTCGTCCATATAGAATTCGTAGGTATCGGGGAAGAGGTAACCCTCCAGACAGTACTTGTGATCCCGGGGCAGACCCTCCAGGAACCAGTATTCGTCCAGCTCGCCCTCCTTGGCGTGCTTTTCCAGTGCCGCAGCGGAGCAAACACCCTTTTCCTCCAGCAGCTCAAAGATCTGGGCGCAGGAGTAGCCCTCCGGGACCATAACCTCCACGGTGATGACAGAGCCGCCCTTGTAGGACATTGCATTGATCAGGGCATTGTAGTCATATATGATCTCGGGACTGAAGGTGATGGAGCCCACAAGGATATTGTTGCCCTTGCCGGTGAGCTTCGCAAACAGCTCAAACAGACCGGGGTAGCGGATCATACCGGCTTCCTCCAGCTTGTCGGCAATGTCGGGGAGTCTGTCCTCGATGTTTACGGTGATGGTGACCTCCTGACCGGTCTTGCCCAGTGCCAGCACATCGGAGGCACAGAGCCACATTGTACGGCCAAGGGCGGTGCCAATGGCAATGATCAGCACTGCCCACACAACGGTGGACAGCAGGTGGGGAATGCCGAACATTCCGTCACCCTTGGAAAGAAGGTCGGTTGCCTTCTGCAGGAAGCCTTTCTTTTTCTTCACGGGGGCACTCTCCTTCTTCGGGGGCGCTGTGGGTTTGGGTACGGCGGCAACGGGCGCGGGCTCTTCCGGCAGCTCGCTGCCCCAGTTTTCCTCCATCGTTTCTTTTACGATGCGCTCCAGCTCGTCTTCATCAGCCTTATCTGCGGCAAGGGCGGCTTCGTCCATAGTAAGCTCCCGGGCAGAGCCGGTGCCTCCAAGGATCTCGTCCAGCCAGTTGTCGTTCAGCTGTTCGTTGTTTTGATTTTCCATAGTAAGCAGTGGGGAGTCGAACACCGACAGCCCCACAACCGTCCTTTCGTTTGTATTTTTGTTTATCTTCCTTGCCTTGC
>JAZNZZ010000196.1:0-7903 GCA_045595205.1 Faecousia sp. | reverse complement strand
CACCATTGTTGTACTTACGGGACTCCACATCCTCGGTGGTACCCATAATGGTGATGTTGCACTGACGGGGACGGGCACGGACATGGTCCCAGTCGATGAAGTAAACGTGAGCGAACTCGCCGCCGTCCAGCTTGCCATCCTTGATGGTCATGGTCTCGCTTCTGCCGAAGAAGACGCTGCGCAGGTGGCCATCGGTGTTCATAGAAGTGAAGTTACCGGGCTCGTTGACATAGCGGCCGAACTGTGCGTGGACAGGACCGGGGTGACGGTAATCGCCCTCGTCGGTGTAGTCGGGGATCAGGTCACGCATAATGTCCAGGAGATCGTGCTGCAGGTACTCCAGATCGAAGGTGTCGAAGTCGTGGGAGCACTCCTGGATCATAACGGAGCAGGTGGTGTGGTGAGACACGATAGCCACGGTGCCGTTCTTGATGCCGGACTCCTCAACGATCTTCATAACATCGGTAGAGATGTCGTGGAAGGTGGGGATCCAACCGCGGGACTGCAGCTGAATCTCTTTCTGTACTACTTTGAAATCCATTTTCGTTTCCTCCAGTTTATGTAAATTTTTATGGTTGAAAAAATCGTAGGGAACGGATTTATCCGTTCCGTTTTGCATTAAGCGTGGCGCTCGTTCCAGGCCTTGCGGCAGGCGGCGATCATCTCGTCCACCATAGCAGCGCGGTCAGCAGCCTTGGCAACGCCGGAAGAAGAACCGGTAGCGTCAGCACCTGCGATGATGGTGTTGTACACATCCTCACCGCCGGCAATACCGGCAGCAGTCAGCACCAGAATGTCGGGATTCACATCCTTAACACACTTGGTAGCAGCTTCCACATACTCAGGACCAACGCTGACGCCGGTGCCGATCAGGGCAGAGGGCTCAGCCACGATGATGTCGGGATTCAGGGTAGCGATCTTGGCGGCCTCTTCCTCAGAATCGGCACACACGATGGTGGTCAGACCCACCTCCACAGCGCGCTTGATGGTCTCAGCGAGCACCTCGAAGGAAAGGGGCTTCTCCACGTGGTTCAGCATAACACCTTCTGCGCCGGCTGCCACCAGAGATTCGGGCAGGATGTCTGCCAGACCGCGTCCCACGGGGATGGGGTCCATATGGGGGGCGAACACATGGATGCGCTTTGTGTTCTCCTTGACCCGGCGGATGTCCACCACAGGGCAGGTGAAGATGATGTCCACATCGTACTTTTCGCTTGCTGCGTCTGCAGCCTTTGCCAGCTCCAGGATCTCATCGCCATACAGATAAGACTTGGGGCCGATCTCAAAAAACGGTGCTTTGATATTTGTCATAGAGCATTCTCCTCTCATTTTATCTACGCTATATTATAACAACTGTGCTTTCCTTAGTCAACAGGATTTGTAAGAAATTGCAAATTCCAATTTATCGTTCAGTCTATCGAATGACATTGTAGGGGCGATTATCAATCGCCCGCGTGATTTGCAACGCAAATCACCATTGCTTTCGGCAATGACGGGCGGATAATATCCGCCCCTACGACATCATTCCAAAGAGCACGATAAAATGAAATAAATTTTTTGGCATTATCCCACAGGGGAAACCCGTTGCCAACGGGAGAGTGCGGAAAATAACTGTATTTTGTCAGTTTTTTGCCTTGCAATGACGGAAGAAAAATAGTATAGTTATAGTGTCTATAAAATAGGAATACCAGGAGGAATTTTACTATGGTTACAAAAGCTGCACTGGATGCTGCGAAGGCTGCTTACGATATTGAGGCTGCCTGCATCAATGAAATGAAGGAATATTTTGACGACGAGCAGTTCGCCAAGGCTGTGGAGCTGCTGGCAAGCGCACCCCGGATCGGCGCCGCCGGCTGCGGTCATTCCGGCATTATCTGCCAGCACTTTGCCCACCTGATGTGCTGCATCGAGCGCCCCGCCCGTTTTGTCAGCCCTGCTGAGGCTGTGCACGGTGCTACCGGCTTTATTCAGGAGGGGGATGTGATGGTGTTTGCCTCCCGCGGCGGCAAGACCAAGGAGCTGCTGCCCATCGTGGACATCTGCAAGGCAAAGGGCGTTAAGATCATCACCGTTACCGAGAATCTGGAGTCTCCTCTGGCTACGGCTGCGGATGTGGTCATTAAGCAGCATGTAAACCGTGAGACTGACAAGTGGAACGCCCAGGGTACTACCTCTACCACTGCCCTTTGTATGATCTTCCACGCACTGCAGGCTGCCCTCATTGAGTACACCGGCTACCAGGCTGAGCAGTTCGCACTGATCCACCCGGGCGGAGCTGTGGGTGAGCGGCTGAACAATAAGGCACTGTAATTGTGGAGAAGAATGTGCTTATGAAGAATAGTATTGGATTTGTCTGCTTCGGTGAAGTCAACACGCCTATCCAGCGGCTTCAGATGAAGCACGATGAAGCACTGGCGGCTTTGCAGGCACAGGCAGAGGGTGTTGTGGACGGCGGTCTTGTGATCGATGATCCCGCCTATGAAACTGCCGATGCCGCTTATGCAAAGCTGGCAGGTCTGGATATGAGCTGCCTTGTGGTTTGCGTTGCCGGCTGGGTCCCCACCCACGCGGTGATCCGTGTCACCGACCATTTCCGTCACATTCCTATGCTTCTGTGGGGACTGTGCGGCTGGAAGGAGAATGGCCGTATCATTACCACTGCCGAGCAGGCAGGTACTACTGCCCTGCGCCCCGCCTTTGAGGCACTGGATTATACCTTTAAGTATGTGTGGAATACCATCGGCAAGCCCTGGCCTATGGGTAGAATCACCGACTTTATTGCCGCCTGCCGCGCCCGTCATAACCTGCGTAGTGCCCGTGTTGGCACCATGGGTTACCGGGATATGCTGCTTTACGGCACTCAGTACGAGGGCAATTCTATGCGCGGACAGCTCGGCGTGGAGGTCGAGCCCTATGAAATGCTGGAGATGGTCCGTGCCCTGGATACTCTGACCGATGAAGCGGTGGCTGAGGGTGTCCGTTTTGTCAGGGAGAACTGGAAGTTTGAAAAGCCCTGCGACGATGCCATCATTGAAAAGGGTGTGTCCTATGCCCTTGCCATTCGTGAGAAGATCAAAGAGCGCGGCTGGGAGGCCATTACCCTCATCGATGTGGACGGTATGAAGAAGCTGGAGGGCTTCCCGCCTGCAATGGTCTTTATGCTGCTGGAGCACTACTGTGATATTCTCACTGTGCCGGAAAACGATGTGATGGGTGCTGTGACCCAGCTGATTATGAAGTACATCTCCGGTCAGACCGTGCCGTATCTGGAGTATTACGAATTCTTTGAAAACAGTATGCTCATCGGTGTGCCGGACTTTGTTCCCAAGTCCTGCACCCAGGGGGATGTGACGGTGCTGCCCGCTGCCTTCGGACTTTTGAATACCAGCCTTCTGAATGTGTCCAAGGTGAAAACAGGCTATGTGACCTGTGCCCGTCTTGTGTACCTGAAGGGCAGGTATAAGATGCATGTTTACACCGCCGAGGCAAAGGAGCCTCCCGCGTGGAACGAGTACGGCTGGGATGATCCTGCACCCCAGCTGCCCAGTCTGGAGGTGTTCCCCGACTCCTGCACCGTGGAGGAGTTTGCCCAGAAGGTATCCTGCCAGCACGTGATCGTGGCTTACGGTGACTATACCGAGGCACTGCGGGACTTCTGCAAGATGATGGATATTGAAATGATGTGAGGTTTTTGTATGTTTGCTGGAATCGACCTTGGCAGTACCAACATTAAGGCTGCCATTTACGATGAGAATTTTAAACTGGTGGACCGTCAGAGCCGCCCTGTGAATTACATCCGGGATAACGGCTTTGTGGAATTCGATGCCTATGCCTACTTCCGCGATCTGGTGGGTCTGCTGGCAGAAATGGTGGAGAAAAACGGGGTAAGATCTTTGTCCCAGATCGCCTTTACCGGTCAGGCAGAGTCCCTGGTGGTGCTGGGCAGTGACGGGATGCCCCTGATGAATGCCATCTCCTGGAGGGACGAGCGCTCCACCGAGGAGTGCGAGGCACTGGCAAAGCAGTTTTCCCCGGAGCTGTGCGAGGCTGTGACCGGTCAGATGGCAGTGCTGCCCACCTGGCCTGCCACCAAGATCGCCTGGCTGCGTACCCATAAGCCGGAAATCTATAACAACGCAGCTACTTATATGCTTCTGAAGGACTATATCGTATTTGCCCTCACCGGCAAGAAGCTTTCCGATATGTCCATTGCCACCTTCAGCTTCTACTTTGATATTTACAATAAGGTCTACTGGAAGGAAATGCTGGATGCCATCGGCGTGTCCGAAAAGCAGCTTCCTGCTCTGTGCGAGCCCTGTACCGTAGCCGGCGGTCTGCTGCCGGAGATCGCACAGCAGCTGCAGCTGGGCGTGGAGACCCAGGTCAATGTGGGTACGCTGGATCACTTTGCCGGTATGATCGGCACAGGCAATATCACCCCCGGCGGCATTACTCTGTCCACCGGCACGGTGATGGCGATGGCGACGATGTGCGGCGAGCCCACCCCCAAGAGCTGCGGCAACGCAATGCACTATGGCTTTTTGCCCAACACCTGGGTAATGCTTCCTGTTGCTGAGAGCGGCGGTGTGAGCCTGGAGTGGTTCCGCCGCAGCTGTATGCAGGCGGACTATGATGAAATGAATGCCACCCTTGCAAAGCGTGAGCCCAATGAGCTGCTGTTTTTGCCCTATCTGGTGGGCACCAATGCACCGGAGTTTGATGCAGAGGCAAACGGCGTGTTCTGGGGTCTGCGTCAGGAGCACGATGCCATCGATATGGCAGGTGCTGTGATGGAGGGTGTCAGCTTCGTGCTTCGGAAGAACTGCGAGTATATTGCCCGCAACGGTATGAAGCCTACTGCGATCATCGCCACCGGCGGCGGCGCAAAGAGCCCCATCTGGTGTCAGCTGCAGGCGGATATTACGGGACTTCCTGTGCAGATCCCCGCGGAGAAGGAGGCTGCCTGTCTGGGCGCCGCCATCATTGCCGCTGTGGGTGACGGTCACTTTGCAAGCTATCAGGCTGCTGTAGATGCAACTGTGAAAATGCAGATGCAGTACGAGCCCCATCCCACAGAGCGTCTGGAGCGCAAGTACCGCCGCTTCAATGCCCTGTATAAGGCAGCCTTGGAGATTGGCAGCATCTCTTAACAGGAGGGTTTCCTATGAAGTTTTTAATTGATGATGCGGATATTGAACGCATCAAGGCGCTGTATCAGTATTATCCCATCGACGGTGTGACCACCAATCCCTCTATCCTTGCCAAGTACGGCAAGCCGCCCTATGAGGCGCTGCTTGCTATCCGGGAATTTATCGGCAACAAGGCAGAGCTTCACGCACAGGTGGTGTCCACCACTGCAGAGGCTATGGTGGAGGAGGGGCGCAAGATCGAGCGGATCCTGGGCAACAACACCTACATCAAGATCCCCACTGTCCCGGAGGGCCTGCGGGCAATGCAGATCCTGCGTGGTGAGGGTTACCATGTAACTGCCACGGCGATCTACACCCCTATGCAGGCATATTTGGCTGCCAAGGCGGGTGCGGAGTATGCCGCGCCCTATGTAAACCGCATCGACAATCTGGGCGGTGACGGTGTGGCAACCACCAAGCGGATACACGATATTTATGTACGCAACGATATGCCCACCCAGATCCTGGCGGCAGGCTTTAAGAACTCTCAGCAGGTGCAGGAGCTGTGCGAGTACGGCATCGGCTGCCTGACCATTGCCTCTGATGTGATCGAAAACCTGATCAGAAACGCCAATGTTACTACCGCCGTCAGCGACTTTGTGGCTGATTTTGAGTCCCTTTGCGGCGAGGGCAAAACTATGTTGAATTGTGAGGAATAAGTTATGGCGATCCTTTCTCCCTCTATCCTGTCTGCGGACTATATGCACTTCCACGCAGATATGGACGAAACAAAGAAAAACGGTGCCAAGTGGCTGCATGTGGACATTATGGACGGTCACTTTGTGCCCAATATGTCCTTCGGCTATGCCTGGGTCAAGTCTATGCGGAAAATCACCGACCTGGTGCTGGATGTGCACCTGATGATCGATACCCCCATCAAGTATGCCGAGGAGTTCTGCAAGGCAGGTGCTGATTACCTGACCATCCACGTGGAGGCAGATACTCCCGAGAATATCGAAAAGACCCTGGAGCTGATCCGCAGCCACGGTGTCAAGCCCGGTATCGTGGTCAAGCCCAACACCCCTGCAGAGGCCATCCAAAAGTACCTGCCTATGGTGGACCTGGTGCTGGTGATGACGGTGGAGCCCGGCTTTGGCGGTCAGAAGTTTATGGAGCATATGATGCCCAAGCTTCGCCAGCTGCGGGAAATGCTGGATAAGGTAAACCCCACCTGCCATCTGGAGGTGGACGGCGGCGTGGACCTGAATACCGCAGAGATCTGCAAGGTAAACGGCGCCGATGTGCTGGTGGCAGGCTCTGCCTTCTATGGCGCAGCCGACCGTACCGCCTTTGTGACCCAGATCGAAAAATAACTATAAATCAGGAGGGAACAAAATATGTTCAAGCTTTGGAAAAGACTGCTTGCACTGTGTCTGTGTGCAGTGATGGCACTGGGTATGCTCACTGCCTGCGGCGGCGAAACTGCAGAACCTGAAACTACCCCTGCTGCCACAGAGCCTGCGGCGGAGGCAAAAGTGCTGAAGGTCCTTACCTTAGGTCACTCTCTGGCGGTGGATACCGGCTATATGCTGAATCTGGTTTGCGGCACGGAGGGCACCGGGGAGTATGATGAGATCGTGATCGGCACTCTGTACTATTCCGGCTGTAAGCTGTCCCAGCATGTAGATTTTATGACAAGAAATGCACCGGAGTACCGCCTGTACATCAGCAGCTCCAAGACCCCGGATCAGCCGCCGGCAGCCATAGACGAGGTTACGATGTATGATGCCCTGCGGTTTGATTATTGGGACATCATCGTTATGCAGGGCGGTCCCTGGGAGATCGATGCCGATTCCGGCTTCACCGGCGGAAATGTGCAGAAGATCCAGAATTATGTGAATGAAAATAAGATGAACCCCCTTGCCATCTATGCCTGGCATATGCCCTGGGCGCTGCCTGCTGACGAGACCCTTCTGAAGCTGTACCCCTATGAACCCAACCCTCACTATCAGAACTATCTTGCCTACAATCTGGATAAGAGTGCCTATTATGAGGCAATGGTAGGTTGTGTGGAGCGTCACATCCTCACCGATGAGACCTTCAAGTTCGTGATCCCCACCGGCACCACCATTCAAAATGCCTGGTCCAGCTATCTGGAAGAGAAGGATCTGCACCGTGACTATGCCCACGCCAGCGATTACGGCCGTGTTATGACCTCCTACACCTGGTACTGTATGCTTTTGGGCATTGACCACTTGGACGAGATCAAGCTGGATGCCGTTCCCAAGCAGTTCCTGAAATCCACGGAAGACAAGACGCAGGACAGAGTCCTCACCGATATGGAAAAGGCGATCCTTCTGGAGTCGGTAAACAACGCCCTCAAGAATCCAATGGAAATGACCCAGTCTCAGTACACAGAAGCACCTGCTCAATGATCGGACTTACAAAAAGCAGTTCTGCTTTTGATGTATCGGTTTGGCACTATGACAACACAGGAGATTTTTATGGTAGAAAGTAAAGAAAAAGGAGCAAAATGCCAAAATGCTGGGGAAGAGAAAAAAACGCTGCGGGTTCTGACCTTGGGTAACTCTCTGGGTGTAGATTCCGGTCATATGCTGAATCTCATCTGTAGCGTGGAGGGTATCGGCCGGTATGAGGAGATCCGTCTTGCTACGCTGTACTATTCCGGCTGCAGACTTTCCAAGCATGTGGAGTTTTTGTCAGAGAATGCACCCGCGTACAGACTGTATGTAAGCAGCTCCAGGACCCCGGAC
>JAZNZZ010000195.1:0-2552 GCA_045595205.1 Faecousia sp. | reverse complement strand
TATGGTAGAGGTCATCAATAAGGCTACCCGGTGCAACCGAAAGCTGGTCCAGGAGCTGGGCAGAGAACCTACGGTGGAAGAGATTGCTGCTGAGCTGGGTCTGCCTGTGGAGAAGATCATTGAGGCAACCCGCACCGCTGCCGACACCCTTTCTCTGGACACCCCTGTGGGTGACGAGGAGGACACCTCTATCGGCTCCTTCGTGGAGGACGAGCGCACCCCCGGTCCTGCAGATGCCACCTCCAACGCGCTGCTTGCCGAGGCACTGAAGGAAATCCTGGACACACTGACCGAGCGCGAGGCCGATGTGCTGCGTATGCGCTTCGGTATGTATGACGGCCGCACCCACACCCTGGAAGAGGTGGGTCAGATCTTCGGTGTTACCCGTGAGCGTATCCGCCAGATCGAAAACAAGGCCATCCGCAAGCTGCGCCACCCCAGCCGCGCAAAGAAGATCAAGGATTTCTACTGCTGATAACAACAGCTGCTTCCTTTCAAAAAATGTCATTCAGATAAAAAG
Organism: Faecousia sp.; assembly: GCA_045595205.1. Lineage (GTDB taxonomy): Bacteria > Bacillota > Clostridia > Oscillospirales > Oscillospiraceae > Faecousia. The sequence goes on along the minus strand of JAZNZZ010000195.1, from coordinate 2,032 downwards.
TGTCATCCTGAGCGCAGCGAAGGGTCTCCATCGTATTTTGAAGGAGATTCTTCGTCGTGCCTCCTCAGAATGACACTTTTTCTGTTCGTGTCACAGTTTTTTTGTAGTAACTATTGCCATTTTTCGGTCTTCTGTGATATGATGTAAAAAAGGAGGTTTTCTCATGTATTGTAAAAAATGCGGCGCTGAGATCCCTTCCGGGCAAAGCAAGTGTCCCGCCTGTGGCAGCACCAACCGCTCCACCGGATGCATTGTGGCTCTGATCCTTGGTATCGTAGCTGCAGTTCTTTTGCTTTTCTCCTGTCTCGGGATCGGTGCATTCCTCATTATTCCCAACCTTACGCGCACCAAAGCTCCGGCAATGCCTACCCAAGGCATCGAAACCAGTCTTCCCACCGACGCCACCCTTCCCGGCATCCCGGAGGAAACAGAGCTGCCCCTGAATATGGCAAACCCCTATATTGCACTGTGTCCTGACCGGGCAGCCTATTTTATGCCCGCCACCCAGACCCGGAATCTGGGCAGCAAGGATGTGGCAGACCTGACCAAGGACGGTCTTGTGCTGTCACGGAACGAGATCTTTGCCCGCCACGGTTTTATTTTTACCGATGCTGCGCTTTCGGAGTATTTCACATCCAAGTCCTGGTATAAGCCCACCACACCCGCAGACAAGTTCTCCAGCGATGTGATGAGTGATATTGAGCGCGCCAATGTGGATTTCATCCGGATCTATGAGCAAAAGCTTGCAGGTGTCAGCTTCTCCGGCAGCAATCCCTATGCCGCCTGCTACCGGCACGATGTACCCTACCTTTTCCCGGACAGCAGCACCAAGGCACTGGAGGATTGGTATTTCTACGGTCTTTCTGCCGAGGAGGCCTGCATTGCCCGAAACGAGATCATTGCCCGCCACGGCTACACCTTCTCCGACAAGCACCTTCTGGAGTACTTCCTCCATTTCTCCTGGTACATCCCCAACACCCCTCCCGGTGTCAGCTCCGGTATCGCCCTCAGCGCCGTTGAAGAAAAGAATATGCAGCGCCTGAGAGCCTACCAGGATTCTCTGGAGCGCATCAAAGATCTGGACACCTCTTATACCAACACCGTTTCTCACCCCCTGTTCTCCGTAAAGACCCCTGCTTACTGGAAAAAATACGGCACCGTTCAGACAACGGATTCCTACATCAGCTTCCGGGAGACCGAGAGCTATAAAGACTACGGCGGACACATCTTTACCCTGTCGCTGTACTCCTCCGAAAGCGAATATACCTATCTGCCCAGTTTCCAAGCGGTGGGTCTTTTGACTGACTCCACCGGTAAGGTCTGGCATTTGGTGGCGACCTACCCCACAGATGTGCAGTTCTCCCCGGAGGGGCAGGCAATGTACACCAGAATGTCAGATGATATAGATACCATCATTTCCACCATTACTGCCGCCTCCGGCTGCAGCTTCGAGCCCGCATAACGCCATAAAAAAGCTGCCTCAAAACGAGGCAGCTTTTTTGCATCAAATTCCAATTTAGCGGGCTGTTGCTGAGTTGAGAATTGAGAATTGAGAATTGAGAGTTGAGAATTGTCGTATTTTCCTGCGGAAAATGATTAAAATAGTCGCTTTGCGACACACATTAACTCTGAACTCTCAACTCTGAACTCTCAACTGTTTATCGAGCCAATGGATCGATAAACTGGAATTTGCAGATGAAAAGAGCCGGAGGTGGGGATTTCCCATCTCCGGCTTGTTGTTTAGAACCAGGATTCTATGTTGTGGGTCTCAACGAAGCTATTAAAGGCATCGGGATATTGTTCTTTCACCAGAAGCAGAATATCGTACAGGCTGTAGGCAATGTTTTCGTTACTTGTCAGCACAGTGCCGTCCTTCAGCTTGACATAGGAAGCGGCATAGATGTCCGCAATTGCCCGGTCGGCATCATTTGCATCGCCCTTCAGAATATTCTGAATCACCACGCTGTTTGTGCCGGTAGTATACAGAGTATCTGCATCGGTGGCAAAGTCTGCTCCCGGCAGGTCCGTAAGG
>JAZNZZ010000194.1:0-8965 GCA_045595205.1 Faecousia sp. | reverse complement strand
TCCGCGCTTATCATAAGGTTTATTTGGAAAAGGCCCGTAACAATTTGGGCCGTATGCTGGACTTCGCCACTTATGACTTAGGGTATGAGCCCTGCACCTTTTTTGATCTATTTCTGAATTCCGGGCTGGCTAAGCGGTTTGAAAAGGGTGAGTTTCATGTGACGGTTGGAATGTCCGGCGTAGAGCTGGCATACCGGGTTTTGGAGCTGACCAAGCATCAGGTAGAGGAGCGGCAACCCAGGTACTCGGCTGACAGAAGCCCGGCATACTGGGCGGGTTGGGCACTGGCTTATTACCAGTGGGAAACCGCTATGTCATTTCTGGATATCTTGGAATGTGTTCCTCTGGATGATATCATTCGTATGTACACGCCTTATCATGAAATGGATATCCGCCAGTTCTGTGACCGGATGAACGAGCTGTACCGCGCTGCCAATCCGGAGACAAAACTGAAACAGCTTCGGCAACGTGCCGGAATGAGCCAGAGTGAATTGGCAGAGCAGTCCGGCGTTCCGGTGCGGACGATTCAGCAATACGAGCAGCGGCAAAAGAGCATCAACAAGGCACAGGCCGAGTACCTGATGATGCTGGCCAATGCACTGCACTGCAAAGCAGAAGATTTGATAGAGCCTGTTGAATAACAAGTGTATCGAAAAACCAGTTGGAAACTGTTGGTCAAATTCAAAATGGCAGTTTTTGAATTGTGTAAAGCAAGAACAAAAAAACACCGTATTCTGCGACTTTAATCGCAAAATACGGTGTTTTTCTAACTATTTCAAGAACCTAATAGCCACACGGGGTCATTCCCACTCGATGGTGCCGACGGGCTTGGGGGTCAGGTCCATGAGGACGCGGTTGATGCCCTCCACCTCGGAGGTGATACGGTTGACGATGGTATGCAGCACAGGGTAAGGGATCTCCTCCACAGTGGCGGTCATAGCATCGGTGGTATTCACGGCGCGGATAATGGCAGGCCAGCCTTCATAACGGGCCTCGTTGCGGACACCCACGCTCTTGATGTCGGGGATCGCCACAAAATACTGCCAGACCTTCTCCGCAAGGCCGCACTTGTCAAACTCCTCACGGAGGATCGCATCTGCCTCACGCAGTGCGTGGAGACGGTCACGGGTGATGGCGCCCAGGCAGCGGACACCCAGACCGGGACCGGGGAAGGGCTGACGGTAGACCATAGCGTGGGGCAGACCCAGAGCCTCGCCCACTACGCGGACCTCGTCCTTGAACAGCAGCTTTACAGGCTCTACCAGCTCCATAGCCATATCGTCCGGCAGACCGCCCACATTGTGATGGGACTTCACAGGCTTGCCGCTTTCCTTCGCCTTGATGGACTCCAGAATATCGGGGTAGATCGTACCCTGTGCCAGGAAGGAAATGCCCTCCAGCTTGGCAGCCTCTTCGTCAAAGACCTTGATGAACTCACCGCCAATGATCTTACGCTTCTTTTCAGGATCTGCAACACCTGCCAGCAGGTCCAGGAAACGGTCGGTGGCATCCACATAGATAAGGTTGGCATCCAGACCTTCCTTAAAGACCCGGATCACATCCTCGCTCTCACCCTTACGCATCAGGCCGTGGTTCACATGGACACACACAAGCTGCTTGCCAATGGCCTTGATCAGAAGCGCAGCCACCACAGAGGAGTCCACACCGCCGCTAAGTGCCAGCAGCACCTTCTTGTCACCCACCTGTGCACGAATTGCTGCCACCTGCTCCTCAATAAAAGCATTAGCCAGTTCAAGATTCGTGATTCTCACCATGGATTCGGGACGAACATTTTCAGACATACAAATTCCCTCCATATTTCATAAAATATAGCACCATTATACATACATTCTCTTTCCAGTGCAAGAAATAATTTTGCATACAAGAAAAATTTTTTCACAGGATCAGTACACTGCCAAAATCAGCCTGTACCAGAGCTGGTGGAATACAGAACGCTTTTTCAGAAGCGCTTTCCTTTCCTCGATAAACTGCAGACAACGGTCCAGCTCCTCCTCTGTAATGGCGTGCTGACTGAATTTTGCCTTTTCCGCAAGGCTGTACAGCTCCGGATCCGGCAGCTGTCCCAACAGGCGGGACAAGCGGGCAACTTCTGCCCAGCAGGCAAGGGTGCGTTCATTGGTGTTGCCCCGCTCCAAACGCTTTTTCTTAAGGGACAAGCGCAGGGTCCGCTGAGAGATCACGATTCCCACAAGGCCAGCCAGCACCAAAAGGACCCAGAGGTAACCAAAGGGACTGTTCTTCTCCGGTTTTTGTATCTGTGGCTTTCCTTCCGGCGCGATATACACCGGCTCTGTGGGTTCTTCCGTTCCCACGGTTGCCTGCGCTCCGCCGGTGGGTCTTACCACAGACTCCGGCGCTTCCTCCGGTGCAGTGGCTTCCAGGATCACCCAGCCGTACTTAGGCTGCCAATACTCTGTCCAGGCGTGGGCATCCTTTGCCCGCACCGTAACAGGATAGGAATCCCGCACTGTGACGGTATAACCGGTCACATACCGTGCAGGAATACCGGCGGCCTGCAAAAGCACCGTGGCGGCGCTGGCATAGTGGACACAGTAACCGGTTTCACTGTCCTCCAGAAACCACTTCACAAAATCCCTGCTGCCTGAGGGCATCCGGTGGGTATTGGTACTGTATTTTGCGCTTGACCTGACATAATCACCGATGGCCTGCGCCTTGCCGTGGACCGTAGTCTGTCCCTGGGTGATCTCCTCCACCAGCGGCACTGCCCACGCAAGCACATCCTCCGTCAGGTGGAGATACTGCTCCAGCTCCAGGTCCTCCCCCGTCTGGCGGTTTTCCACCGGCTCGCCCAAACGGCAGGTAAGGGTATACTGGGTCAGTTTCTTTTCGTTTTCGATACCCCGTGCCAGCTTGTTGGTGGTCAGGCTCTGGGTGTAATAGGGCAAATAGAGCATCCGGTGGGCATAGCGGGTGGTGATCATAGTCACGCCGCCCTCAGACAGCTTCCCTTCATCCGGCCAGTAAAGTGCCTCCGGCACAACACCGCTGTCTGTCCACTGAAGCCCGTCATAGGTGTCCAGTGCCCTGCCCCGAAGGTACAGAGTATCGCTGTAGTCCGTGAGCACCTGCATAATCTCCGCGTTGGACTCCACGCGCATACCCACAGTTTTTAAATTCACAATACCGCTGTCCACGCTGGAGCCGCTGGTACCCATTTCCACAGCTTTTCCGAAAAGCTGCGCCACGGTTTCGCTTTCCATCAGCTTGTCCACAAGCTTTCTGGGAGGCTCTGTACCTCGGTAAAAGCTTGCAGGGATCGCCGTAAACAGGAGCATCAGTGCCACGGCAAGGGGCGCGATCAGCACGGTACACAAACGATTGCCCTGTTTTTCGTCCTGCCGCCGCACGGCGCCGGTCATCAGAAGAAGCGCCGTACCCAGAAGGAACAGATAGATCAGCGGTATCTTCGGAACTGTGTCTGTCACCACAAAGCAGGCTGCAAAAAGCACACCCGCGGGGATCAGACCAACCGCCGCCGTCTTTTTCCGGCACACCGCCCAGGCAATGCCCATTGCGATCAGCACACCCAAAATACCCAGGATCAGCCACAGCTGCTGCTCCATATCATCGGCAGTAAGGTGATTCAGCTTAATAATGCCCCAGTCGTAGGCTCTGTCATACTGGCGGCTCAAGCGGTACAAAAGCGCTTCCCAGCTGATGCGCAGCCTTCCCTGCTGCCACAAAAAGCCGCAGATCAGAGCCATCGTGGAGACAGGAAGCAGTCCCAGGGGCACACTGTAGCAGACACTGCACAGCACTGCTCCGAAGCCGCACCAAAGGGCGATCACCCAAAGGCTTACATCCATACCAAATGCCGTCACCAGTCCGCCTACGGCCGAAAAGCTCACGATAAAGGCGAGAAAGACAGACCACAGGAAGGTGAAGAGTTTATTTTTCATCCCCGTCACCTCCCATATTGTGCTGCCACAGAGCATCCTCTGCCGCAGCCACGGCGGAAGCCTCGGTAAGGGAGCTGCACAAAAGACTCCGGAGACAGTTTTCCTGAGAGGCGCGGTCCTTTATCTCATAGACAAAAAGTCCCTTTCCGGTCATTGCCCGCACAGTATGCTCCAGATCGCTTTCCAGCAGCATCGTGCTTGTCCACAGAAGCTTTCCCAGCTTTTTATCCAGCTCTGCAGATGTGCCGCTGAGGGCAATGTTCAAAACATATCCCTTCTGCACCGGTTCCATCGGCTCCCGGTAGATCAGTTTTCCCACCTTGGCAGACATTTTCCAATGGATCTGGTGCAATTCATCACCGGGACGGTAGAGCCGCAGATCGTGGATCTCCGAAAAGCCGCCGCCCGGCTTGGGGCGCAGCACACCCATACCCTTTTCTGACCGGTGTAACGGAGCGTTGCCGGGAACCGGCTTGGGCATCACCAGCAGGCTGCAGGACTCCTCCCGCTTCAGTTTCCGGCGGAACAGCCCCAGATAATCATAAACATAAAACTGGCAGCAGGTAACCGTAAGGTGTCCGCAATGCTCTGTAGGGATCCGCTCTCCGGGTTCCCCCAGATACCGCCCCCCGGTCAGCATATTCACCACCCGCAGCTGACACCGCACAGGAGGTGTGGGCAGCCTGCAGGACAGCTCCAGGGAGGTACGCACCGGCATATCCTGCCGCACCTTTTCGGGGCAACGCAAAGTGGCCTTCACCGTCAGCATCGCGGGAAGGCTCACCAGAATCGAAAACACAGGCAGCAGCCAGAGCGCCACCATAAAGAACCAGGAAAACCATTCCCGGTAAAAGCAGTAGAACACCACGCTTCCAAAAAGGAAGCCCAGATATGTGATCCTCCGTCCCCACATATTACACAAGCTTGGGGGCGCGGATCTGGCTCAAGATCGAGCGGACCACTTCGGCAGCATCCATATCCTCGGCCTCCGCCTTGGGAGATACCTGCAGACGGTGGGTCACGGTAACAGAAAATACCTCCTGCACATCCTTGGGCACTACATAATCTCTTCCCCGGAGGCAGGCGACCGCCTTCGCCATAGCCGCCACCGCAAGGGTGGCACGGGGACTGCCGCCCCGGACCAGAAGCTCACTGCAGCGGGTGGCATTGATCAGCTCCACCACATACTGCCCCACTTCTTCCGACAGGTGTACATCGGAAACTACATTCTGCATTTGCACCAGTGTCTCCCGGGAGATCACCGGGCGAACGCCGGTCATCGGATCACAGCCCTGCCGCTGCAAAAGCATAGTAAGCTCGTCCTTTGTGCCGGGATACCCCAGGGACAGCCGCACCGTAAAACGGTCGATCTGGCTGTCCGGCAGCAGCTGGGTGCCTGCCGCACCTGCGGGATTCTGGGTGGCGATCACTGTAAAGGGTGTGGGCAGCCTGTGGCTGACACCGTCCACCGTTACCTGCCCCTCCTCCATTGCCTCCAAAAGGGCAGACTGGGTGCGGGAGGTGGCACGGTTCAGCTCGTCTGCAAGAAACAGGTTGCACAGCACTGCACCTTCCCGGTAGACCATCTCTCCGGTGGTCTGATTCAGCACACAATAGCCTGTCACATCCGAGGGCAGCACATCCGGGGTAAACTGCACACGGTTATATCCCAAACCCAAGGCACGGGAAAATGCCACCGCCATAGTGGTCTTACCCACACCGGGAATGTCCTCCAGCAAAATATGACCCCGGGCAAGAATGGCAGCCAGCACCCAGAGCAGGACACTGTCCTTACCCACCACTGCCTTGCGGACCTCCTCCAGTATTTCCTGCGCCTTTTCCATCACAGGGGATGTATTCTCCTGCATAATGTTCCTCCTAAAAGCTTTGGTTCAAAAAACCGTTTATCCATTACATCGTTCTGTCCTTCCGAGGAGCGCAGCGACGAGGAATCCCCTTCGGTAATGCGGTCTTTTTAAAACAGAGCTTCTTCGCTGCGCTCAGAATGACACGAAGCTTGCGCGACAAGTTCTGACTTATCTTCCAAGCAGGTAGTTTACGGTGTCCACCTTTTTGCCGTCCAGATAATACACGCGGCTGACGCGGTGGCTCAGGTCGCAGACCTGCTCATAATTAAAGCTGTTTGCCGCTGCAGCGATGCACTCGGCAGAGATGGTCTCTTCTCCGCTGGTGCCCATAAGCACTACCTCGTCACCGGCGGTGGCCTCCGGAATTTCCGTCACATCCACCATCATCTGATCCATACAAACTCTGCCCAGAATGGGTGCACGCTTGCCCCGGATCAGCACATAAAACCTTCCGGAAAGACTCCGTCTGTAGCCGTCAGCATAGCCTGCAGGCACAGTTGCAACCCGGGTAGGCTTTTCCACCTTAAAGGTGCCGCCGTAGCTGATCTCCCGACCCGGCTCCAGAGTCTTTACATAGCTCACACGGCTGTGCCAGCTCATTGCCGGTTTCAAAGCCAGCAGACCGGGATCTACCTCGCCGCTGGGATACAGACCGTAAAGAACGATGCCTGCACGCACCATTTCATAATGGCAGCGGAAATTCATAATGCCTGCAGAGTTGTCCAGATGGCGGATGGGAATGTTTATATTTCTCTCCTTCAGCATTTTGTCAAAGGCTTCAAACAGCTTCGCCTGATGTCTGGTTTTGGAAAGGTCTGTTTCGTCAGCGGTGGCAAAATGGCTGAAAAGACCCTCTGCCTTCAGTCCGGGCAGGGCAGCAATTCTTGCACACATATCGGCAGCTTCCTCCGTGACCTGAAAGCCGATACGGCTCATACCGGTGTCCACTGCAAAATGGAAGCGGGCGATCTTATCCTGCTTCAACGCCTCCGCAGACAACGCACAGGCATCCTCGTAGTCAAAAAGCGGGATCCGAATATCGTGAAGCACCACTGCAGCATAGGTGGTGGGATGGACATGTCCCAGGATCAGCACCGGCTTTACGATCCCCGCCTGACGAAGCTCCACTGCCTCTGCCACAGAGGAGACACCGAAGAAGGCGCAATCCTGCTCCAGCACCCGTGCCACACGGACAGCACCGTGTCCGTAGGCATCCGCCTTCACCACTGCCATCACAGGTGCATTTGCCCGCTGCCGGATGGCTGCGAAATTGTCCCGGATGGCATCCAGATCGATCTTTGCATAAGTATTGGAAAACTCCATAATATTCATCCCCTAAGGTTTCGATGTTTAAACGATATTATAACAAAAATTCCGCATTCTGTAAACAACATAAGCAAAAAAAGCCGCTGCCCCAAAGAATTTGAGGCAGCGGCTCTCATCACGGTGTCTTTACCGTGCTTTCCGTTACGGCATAGGGCTCTGCAATGGCATTGTTCACCGCTTCCACGATCAGCTTCTTATGGCTGTCTGTCAGCTTCTGCGCGCCGATCTTATCCACATTTACTGTGTACAGCGGTTGACCGTCAATAACGGCATACCAGGTATAGGATGCGATGGTCCGTCCCAGATCACTTAAATGGAAGCCGTCACGGGTGAGGGTATCGCCCACGAAGCCGGTACGGGCATTCTGGATCGCGGTTCCCACCGGCAGCACCTTTTCAAAGACGCCCGCAGGCTCCACCGCCTGCTGCACCGCATTGACGATGCCCAAATACATAGTTTTTTGATCGTTGCCGTAATCAGAGAAGGCTTTGTGGTCACTGTCCCCCTGATAGGCCCAGGTCATATGCCAGTATAGCTTGGCATCCGGGTTGGTCTTATTCCGGTTGACGAAAGCTACCAGTTCATTCAGATAAGGTTGGTACTCTTCGGCTATACCGGACTTGGGACTTCCCTGTTGCATAGTGATAATATCCCAGTCCTCATCCTTCACACCGTCCAGCAGAGAGGCCATAGGTGTAGTGAGCCACTCACCGGTGGTGTTCTTGTAGTATTTATAGTCCTTTGCACCGGAGACGGCATTTGCTGCGTGCTTATCCAGCGTGCAGCCGCCGATATAGAGGTTTCCAAGAACGATCTCCTCCACACCCTCTGCCTTGGCAACGGTGTACAGATGCTGCATTGCATCCACAGAAAAGCTGTTGCCGATCGCCAAAATTTTCAGGCTTTTTACAGTTGTTGCTGCGTTGGTTGCAGGCGGCTCGGTGGCAGGTGCTTCCGGCTCACCGCCGCAGGCACACAGCCCCAGCACCAGTATTACGCTAAGGAAAAACGCAAGTATCTTTTTCATTGATCTTTCACCTTACTCCAATACTGTGCCATCGGGGTTGAACAGGGGCAGCTTTTCCAGATAAACAAGATCTTCTCTTTCCTGGGCATCCCCCTCTGCCAGGATCGCCATACGACCTGCGATAATACCACCGGCCTTTTCAACCAATGCCTCCAGTGCCTTCAGGCTCTCGCCGGTGGAGATCACATCGTCCACGATCAGGATGCGCTTGCCCTTCATCAGCTCCGCATCTGCGGTGTCCAGATAAAGCCTCTGCTCCTTTGCGGTGGTGATGGATCTTACTGCAGACTCAAACACACCGGACATATACAGCTTGGGGCCTTTCCGGGCAAGGAAATATTTCTCAGCGCCGGTCTGCCGCGCCATTTCGTGGGCAAGGGGAATTCCCTTTGCCTCGGCGGTAATGATGTAGTCATATTGAGGAGCGCGCTTCAAAAGCTCCCGGGCACAGGCAACCGTCAGCTCCTGGTCGCCGAAGATCACAAAGCCTGCAATATAGAGGGTGTCTGTGACCTTACAAATGGGAAGTGCCCGCTCCAGACCTGCCACTTTCATTTTGTAAAACATCGTATTCCTCCCTTACTCCAGTTCAAATGCACCGGTATAGAGCCGGTAATAGGTGCCCTTCTGTGCCACCAGATCCTCGTGGGTACCACGCTCGATGATCCGTCCGTGATCCAGCACCATTATGCAATCGGAATTACGCACAGTGGAAAGGCGGTGGGCGATCACGAAGGTGGTCCTGCCGTGCATCAGCGCATCCATACCCCTTTGCACCAGTGCCTCCGTACGGGTATCGATGG
>JAZNZZ010000193.1:0-10639 GCA_045595205.1 Faecousia sp. | reverse complement strand
TGGTGAACAGTCAGCTTCTTGTTTTGCTCGCTGTCGGCACGAATGAGGGCGGCAGCCTCTTCCAGTGTTTCGGCACCGGAGAGATCTACCGTGGTGTAGATCACCAGAGGGATGTCGAAGGCCTTACCGGCAGACTGACCCAGGGTGTACACATACATATTGTCGTTGTCATCATCCAGTCCGGCAATGAAATTCTCCATCTCGGTCTGGGTGGTCTGCATATGCTCGTTGCGACCCTCCCGGAAGGCGGGGGTGGTGAAAATTTCCGCATACTGAGGCCACAGGGAGGCGTCGGAGGGGTACACATTGTCCATAACCTCGTCTGTTCTGTGGCGGATCTCAGTGGAGGGATCCCAGCCGTTGGTGGAGCGCTTATTGGGGGTCACATCCATCACGGTCTTTTGGGCGGCTTCCTCCGCGGTAAAGTAGAGATTATAGTGGTTATTATACCGGTTATAGCCGGAGGAAGGCTTTGCGATCAGGTAGTAACGGTTCAGGGCTTGGATCTCATAGTAATAGGTGGTGCCGCCGTCATCGGTATTTTCTGTATATACCGGGGTCAGCAGCTTATCGTCAGTGGTGTTGTAATTCTGGAAAAGCTTTACGGAAATGCCGGAAACGGTGGTTTTCAGCACCAGACCCACAAAATTCTCGGTATCAAAAGCGGTGCTGTACTGCCACACGCCGTTTGTGCCCACAACGCCGGTTTCTTCCGGGAAGGTAACGGAGCTGGTGGCAGGGGCGGTCACATAGGCGTGGTTTTCCTTGACCTCGTCGGCAACCTCACAGTTCAGAGTACCGGCAATGGCTTCAGCTGTCAGTGCAGCAGCGCCGGAGAAGATCAGAGTACCGGCACTGTCCACAGAGGTTGCATCAATGGTGGTGCCCACCAGCGTCAATGTCTTACCCTCAGGAATTTCCACACGGGTCTCGTCAAATATGGCAGTGGGAGTGATTGCCAAGGTGCCGCTTTTCAGCACCAGAACAGTCTTATCGATAGAGCCAGAGGCACTTTCGTCCAAAATCTTCTTCACATTGGAGCAGTCGCCGTCGATGTTTACGGTAACCGTGCCGTAAATAGGGATCACCTTGCTGTTGATCACTCTTCTCAGGCGCACCTTGGAGATGGTGCCGCCGCTGAGATGGATATCCACATTGCCGGTGTGATTGCCGGTCTCGTTGGGTCCGGACATCAGCGTGGTGATGGTACCGCCGGAAATGTAGGCGGTCATATTGCCGTTAGTCTTGGCGGAGAAGGAGGGACCCACCAGATTGTTTACATTGCCGCCGGTAAAGATCAAAGTGGCATTACCGGTGGTGGCTTTGTTGTAGCCGCCGTAGAAAATATTTCTCCAGTTGCCGGATTTCACCGTCAGGGTGGCGTTGCCGTTGGAGCCCTCCCCGTGCTGGGTGGTCAGGCAGAACCGGTAGGTGGAAGCATTTTTACAGGTAAGCCCCTCACCCATGGTCATATTGTGACCCTGGGAGGAGAAATAGGTGGTGTTGTTGGAGGCATTGAGGGTCAAAGTCATTTTCTCCAATGTGGTATCACCGGAGAAATAGACCGTCTTGGCAGTGGCAATGCCCTCTGCGCCTGTCTTGGAGGTGATGGTCACCGGAATGTCGCATTCAGGAAATACGGTGATCTCGTCGCTGGTCAGCGTCAAGGTGCTGAGCAGGATCAGCTTACCCTCGTCAGCACCGGAAAGGGCAGCATAAGCCGCCTCCATGGTCTTGACAGGTGCAGCTTCCGTCAGACCGTCGTTGGTATCCACACCAGATACAGGATCCCAATAGACGGTCCGCACCTCGGCGGCAAGGCTGACTGCCGGGAGCATAGTAAAAACCAGGATCATAGCCACCAAAAGACATAAAAACCGTTTCATAAATGTACTCCTTCCAAATTTCAATTTATCGCTCCGTCTCGTAGGGAACCGATTTATCCGTGACCTGTGATTTGCGAAGCAAATCACCGTTGCCTGCGGCAATGCGGAATGAATATATGCATACCCTACAGCGCAATAAATTGGAATTCACAGATTTGCATTATATATTTTAATATGATATGATGTTATAAACAAGCTAAAAATTAGCTATTTTCTGCCACAAATTAAGGAGCTGCTATGGACAAAAAGTTCTATATGCTTCGAGGCAACTCGGACTGTCCCATATCCGTATACGGCAATATGCACACCCGACGGTTTTCCCACTGGCATCCCGAAGTGGAAATGATGCTGTTCCGCGCAGGAACGGTGCGCCTGCGTGTGGACGACCGGGAAGTAACATTGCGGGAAGGCGATATTTTCATCATCAATCCCAATCAACTGCACACCGGACTTGGTTATACCGAGGACCATGTATGTCTCAGTGTTATTTTCTCTTTGGAAGCCATTACCATGCCGAAGGAACATATCTTTCAGCGGAATTTTGTAAGTCCCCTGTCCGATGGCAGACTTTTGCTCCCGGACCTGCTGCGGCCGGACCACCCGGCATACAAGGAGGTTCGGGGACTGATGGAACAGCTCCTGCAGGGCGACCTGCAAAAGGATGATACCAAAATATTCCGATACACCCGGATCGTTGCCATCTGTGCCGCTCTGCAGCCTTACTGCACACCGGGAAGCGCCGTGGACTCCCGGCAATCTTCGGAAGATCTGACGGTAAGAAAAATTATGACATTCATCCATTTTCACTACAGTGAGCCTGTAACGCTGAAGCAGATCGCCGACCGTGTCCATTTGCATCCCAATTATTTATGCAAGCACTTCAAAAGCTATACCGGCAGCACGATTATGGAGCACCTTTACCGTACCCGGGTAGAGGCGGCAAAGTTCCTGTTACGGCGGGATGCCCTGTCTATGGAGCGGGTAGCAGCTCTGTCCGGCTTTTCCAGTGAGCGGGCTTTTTACCGGCAGTTCCGCAAATTTACCGGTATCTCTCCGAAGGCTTACCAGAAGCAGCAGCTTCGACTGGACAGCCAGCTCCCCTGAATACACAAAAACGAGCCTTGAACTGCAATGTTGTTAATATGAGAAAATGTCATCCTGAGCGAGCGCAGCGGGACGAAGGATCTCCCTCGTACCTGAAGGGGATTCTTCGTCCCCTTCGACTACGCTCGGGGTCCTCAGAATGACACTTTGATCGTTAACATAACAACATTGCCTTGAAAAAGGCTCGTTTTTTATAAGTTATATTCTGCCAATACCTGTGCAGGGCCTTCCAGATGGAGCGCTGATATCTCCCCTTCCCGGTCCTCTACGGTGACCGTCAGGGTGCCGCCGGGATTTTCTGCTGTCAGTGTACCGCCAGGAAGCAGTCCCTTTTTCCAAAGCACCACCGCAACCGATGCACTGCCTGTACCGCAGGCAAGGGTAAAATCCTCCACGCCACGCTCATAGGTAAGAATGCGGACACGGTCCGCACCAAGCACCGAATAAAAATTGATATTGGCACCCTTGGGAAATTCTCCGGCATAGCGCAGGTCAACACCCCGCTGCCGAAGCTGTTCCTTCATCTCCCAGGTAAGACCGGGTACTTCCGTCACACCGTGGGGCAGTCCCGGATCACCAAGCTCCACATAAGCGCAGTCCTCACGGCGAAACAGATCCACCACAGAGGGCAGATTCAGCTGCACTGCGTACCGGTTTTCCTCCAGCCGCCTGCCGTACACAAGTCCTGCATCGGTCTGCACTGTCATACGCTCCGGTGCAACACCCAGATCAAAGGCGAATTTGCAAATGCATCTTGCACCGTTGCCGCACATTTCTCCCCGGAGTCCGTCCGGATTGTAGAAATGAAGCTTAAAATCCGCAACATCCGAATGATCCAGCCCTAAAAAGCCGTCGGTGTCCAGCTGCTTGCACAGGGACACCGCCAGTTCCTTCAGATCATCCTTTATACCGCGGACATCCGCCACCGCAAAATCATTGCCTGCGCCGCTCATACAAAGGACGCGCATTACTTTGCCTCCAGAAGGTTATCCATATTGTAAAGTCCCGGTGCTTTGCCGCAGATAAACCGGGCGGCATCCACCGCGCCGTCTGCCAGCATTCCCCGGTTGCCTGCCTCGTGGCGAAGCGTCAGGGTCTGGCTCTCAGTGCAGATGTGCACCTCGTGGATGCCCACTACATTGCCCATACGCAGAGAGGCAATGCCCACCTCATTGGGGCGGCGCTTGCCCTCCCCTGCTCTGCCGCAGTGCTCCGTAAGCTCCGGGCGGGCAGACTTCACTGCCTCAAAGAGCATCCGTGCCGTGCCGCTGGGGGCATCCACCTTCCGGTTGTGATGCACCTCCACGATCTCAATATCCGCATCCGGGAAACAGGCTGCCGCCTGCTTTGCAAGTTTACATAATACAGCGATCCCGAGGCTCATATTGCCGGAATAAAACACAGGGATCTTCTCTGCCGCATCGAGAATCAGTGCCTTTTCCTCCCGGGTATGACCGGTGGTGCCGATCACCGCAGCACTGTTTGTGCCGATGGCATAAGCAAGCACATCTCCAACGGCACTATGGTGGGAAAAATCGATGACCACATCATTTTCCACAATGCCCAGCTCTCCAAAGGTGCCGGGGACACCGTTTTCCCGGTCAATGCTGACCTTTCCTGTAATCTCGCCATCCAGCCGCTGACAGATCAGCTTTCCCATTGCGCCGTTGGCGCCGCAAATGATCGCTTTCATACATTCACCCCTAACGCCCGCATCTGGGCATACAGATTCGCCCGGGTATCCGGCTCCATCGGAGTCAGCGGCATACGAAGGTGTTCCTCGCCAAAGCCCATTGCAGACACTGCCGCCTTGGCCGGAATGGGATTGACCTCGCTGAACAGCGCATTTACAAGGGGCAGCATTTTCAGCTGCAGCGCACCGGCCGCCGTCACATCCCCGGCAAAGAATTTGTCGGTCATCTCCACCGCCATTTTGGGTACTACATTGGACAGCACGCTGATGCAGCCCAAGCCGCCTACGGACATCATCGGCACAGTCAGAGCATCCTCACCGGAGTAGAGGTCCAGCTTGCCGGCACATTTTGCCGCAATGGACACCACCTGAGACATATCACCGGAAGCCTCTTTCAGACCTGCGATATTGGGATGGTCCGCCAAAACTGCCACCGTATTTGCCTGCAGGTTCAGACCTGTACGGCTGGGGACATTATACATAATTACCGGCTTGGTGGCTGTATCCGCTACCATAGTAAAGTGCTTGATCAGACCGCCCTGGGTGGCTTTGTTATAATAGGGGGTCACCACCAGCAATGCATCAGCGCCATCATCGCAGGCAGCACGGGTGAAATCCAGAACATGCTCGGTGTTATTGGTGCCCGTACCGGCGATCACCGGTACACGCCCATCTACACGCTTCACAGTAAAGCGGATCACTTCCTTCCGCTCCTCCGGGGTCAGGGTAGCGCTTTCACCGGTAGTACCCACTGCCACCAGGGCATTGATGCCGTTTTCCAGCTGAAAATCAATAAAACGGGCAAAGGCATTCCAGTCCACGCCGGTGGAGGTCATAGGGGTCACCATCGCCGTTGCCATTCCTTTAAATACAGGCTGCTTCATAAGAATTCCTCCTTATCTCTGTAAGCTTACACTTGTACGAGTCTAGTGTATCATACATTTCCGAAAATGGAAAGAGAAAGTTTTTTTCACAATAATGAAATATCATTTTATCGTTCAGTACAATCCTCCGTGTCACTTACTTTACGGATTGCCACACCAGTGACATTGGTCACTGGTTCGCAATGACAACGGGCGCTTGCCCGCTAAATTGGAATTTGATGCAAAAGCGGGGGGTCATAGCCCAAGTGTTCGTAAGGACACTTGGGCTATGACCCCCGGGTTTTCAGGATACAGAATCAAACTGGGACTGATAAAGGCTGCAGTAGAAGCCCTTTTGTGCCATCAGGCTTTCGTGGGTGCCCTGCTCCACCACCTTGCCGCCGTCCAGCACCAGGATGTTGTCCGCAGAGCGGATGGTGGAAAGACGGTGGGCAATGACAAAGCAGGTCTTGCCCTCCATCAATGTACGCATTGCCGACTGGATCCGCTGCTCTGTGCGGGTGTCCACATTGGAGGTCGCCTCGTCCAGGATCAGCATATGGGCATCCAGAAGCATTGCTCTTGCAATGGTCAAAAGCTGCTTCTGTCCCTTGGAAATGGAGGTGCCGTTGTCGGAAAGCACTGTGTCATAGCCCTTGGGCAGACGGGAGATGTAGCTGTGGATGTGGGCTGCCTTGGCAGCGGCAACCACCTCTTCCATGGTCGCACCGGGCTTGCCGTAGGCAATGTTCTCAAAGATCGTTCCGTGGAAAAGCCAGGTGTCCTGCAGTACCATAGAGTAGGCTCTTCGCAGGGATGCTCTTGTAAGCTGGCGGATGTCCTTTCCGTCCACATAGATGCTGCCGTTGTCCACATCATAGAAGCGCATCAAGAGGTTGATAATGGTGGTCTTTCCCGCACCGGTGGGACCCACAATGGCAGTCAGGCTGCCCGGCTTTGCGTGGAGATCCAGGCCCTTGATGATAGGCTGACCGGGGACATAGGAGAAGTCCACATTTTCAAGGCGCACATCACCCTGCACATCTGTCAGCGCCTCGGCATCGGGAGCATCGGGTGTTTCCGGCTTGGCATCGATAAGGCGGAACACACGCTCTGCCGCGGCAAAGGCACTTTGCAGCTCTGAGAAGATATTTGCCACCTCGGAGATCGGACCGGAGAACCGGCGGGAATACTGGATGAAGCTGCTGAGATCACCCAGCTTCACCACGCCCTTCAGATACAGGATCGCACCGAAGGTGCTGATCATTGCAATGGAAATGTTGTTGATCAGGTTTACGGAAGGACCGGTAATGGTGCCGTCCGCCTCTGCCTTGGCATAGGCATTGACTGCCTCGGTATTCTTCTGGTCAAAGCGCTCCAGAACTGCATTTTCCCGACCGTAGGCACGGATGGTCTTCTGTCCCTGGAGCATTTCCTCCACAAAGCCGTTGAGAGCGCCCAGCTTCCGGGAACGGTTGGAAAACAGCGGCCGCACACGCTTTGCGATCCACTTGGTAAAGAAGAAGGTCATAGGAATGGTGACCAGGAACACCAGCACCAGCACCGGGGCAATGGACAGCATCATTCCCAGCGCCACAGCAACGGTGATAAAGCTTTGCAGGATCTGCAACAGATCATTGGAAAGGCTCTGGTTCACCGTGTCAATGTCGTAGGTCACGGTGGAGATAATATCGCCGGTCTGGAATCGGTCAAAGTAGCCCACAGGCAGCCTCGTCAGGTTTTCAAATACATCCTGCCGCATCTGCCGGGACACGGACCGGGACAGCTTCAGCATCACAAAATGCAGAATATAGCCCAATACGGAGGAGCCGATGTAGCACACCAGCATCCATATAACACATTGGAGCACCACAGGGAAATCCACATCGTTCACGCCGCGGATGGCATTGATGGCAGTACCTGAGAGCTTCGGTCCGATCAGACCCAAAACGCTGCTGGAGGTGGAGAAGATCAGCGCCAATATCACCAAGATCCGGTACTTGCCGATATACTTCCACAGGCGCAGCAGGAGCTTTCCCATAGGCACCTTTCTTTTTTCAAACTGGCGGCGGTCGCCACTTTGTTCTGCGCGGCTCATTCTGCCGCCCATTCCGTGACCGCCACCCATCATTCCGGGGCCGCCCATCAGGATACCTCCTTTCCCTCACCCATTTGGGTCTCGGCGATGCTGCGATACTCCTCGCAGCTTTCCATCAGGTGCGCGTGGTCACCTGCACCGATCACACAGCCGTCGTGGAGCACCAGGATCAGCTCCGCGTGCTGCAGAGAGCTGATACGCTGGGTCACCAGCACCGTTGTGGTGTTCCGGTAATTCTCGCGAAGCGCCCGGCGCAGGTTGGCATCGGTACGGTAGTCCAGTGCCGAAGAAGCATCGTCCAGCACAAGGATCTCCGGATCTGCCGCAAGGGAGCGGGCGATCAGCAGTCGCTGCTTCTGTCCGCCGGAGAGGTTGTTGCCCCGGATCACCACTTCTGCACCCATACCGCCCTCCTTCTCTGCGATGAAGTCCGCCTGGGCGCAGTCTGCCGCCCGCTGCAGGGCAGCATCGTCTATGTCACGGAAGAAACGGATGTTATGGGCAATGTCACCCTCGGTGACAAAGTCATTCTGGAACACCACGCCGAATTTCTCCCGCAGCTCCTCGTTGGGGATGGTCTTAATATCCCTGCCGTCAATGAGGATCTGCCCTTCATCGGCATCATAAAGCCGCATCAAAAGATTCAGAACGGTGGTCTTGCCGGAGCCCGTACCGCCCAGAATGCCAAGGGTCTGTCCGTGCTCCAGACAGAAGCTCAGGTTGTCGATGTTCTTACCCACACCGGTGTAGGAGAAGCTTACATTGCGGAATTCGATATGGGGTGCGTTTTCCTCTGCCGGCTGCTCCGGCTCTACTTCCATATCCTCCGGCAGCTCCAGCACATCGGAAATACGCTTTGCACTGGCCTCGCCTCTGGACCACATCACAAAAATACGGGTCACACCGGCGGTGGCATTGATGATCATAATAAAGTACTGCAGCACCGCCATGATCACACCGGGCTGGATCTCGCCCAGATTAACACGGTAAGCGCCCACCAGTACCGCGACCGTCAGACCCACACGAAGCACCACAGTGGTCACAGGTCCGGTCATGGAGGTCACCAGACCCGCCTTCTGGGAGATGTCGGACAGCTCCTTGTTGACACCGCCGAAGCGCTCCTTTTCGTACTCTGTCTTGCTCAGCGCCTTCACCACACGGACACCGGTGATATTTTCCTGCACCACCCGTACCACCCGGTCAAGGGTCTTCTGCTGCTTTGTATAAAGAGGAAGACTCTTCCGGGTCACAAGCAGGATCACGATGGTGATGGGCGGCAGCAGTGCCACCAGCACCAAAGCCATAGTCGCATCCATCTGCACCAGCATAAAGATACCGCCTACCAGCAAGATCGGTGCCCGGATGCCCATACGCTGCAATCGGGTCAGCATCTGGTTCACATTATAGGTGTCACTGGTAAGCCGGGATTCTGCAGAGGGAACTGTCAGCTCATCCATCTGCCGTGCAGAAAGCCGCTGCAGCTTGGCATACAGATCGTGACGGATGCCCTTGGTGATCCGTGAGGAGCTGAAGGCCGTCATACGGTTTGCGCTGACATTCAGAGCAAAAGCCGCCACTGCCGCCAAAAGCATCAATCCACCGTAAAGATAGATCTGCGTTGCATCTCCCTCCGGCACTTTTTTATCCAGCATCGTCTCCATCAGGCTGGGGATCCAAAGCTCTGCATAGGTGGCAACAAATTTAATTGCCATCGTCAGAATGATGTAAAAGATCTCCGGTCGTATATATTTTGCAAGTCCCTTCACCGTCAGTCCTCCCTTCCGACCTTCTCGCGAATCTTCGCCAGAATGCTGTCCAGCTGGGTCAGCTCTTCCGGGGTCAGGTCCTGCAAAATCGCATTTTCCCAGCGCTGCATCGCGCCCTCCAGGTCCGGAAGAAACTCCAGCATTTTCTCCGTAGGGTAAACACAGAGCACGCGTTTGTCCTTTTGCGAAGCTTTTCGGTTTACATAACCCATTTGCTCCAGCAGCTCCAGCTGTCTGGCAATGGTGCTTTTGTCAAAGCCCATCCGCTTTGCCAGCTGGTCCTGAGAGCTGCCCGGTGATCCGCAGATCATCATAAAAAGACGGGCGTGGATGCCCTTAAGTCCCAGGGGTTCCATATACTCCCGCCGGTGACCGCGCAAGTACCGGTCAATGGCACTGATGTCCCTGCTGAATTTGGACAAAGACCTCACCTCCAAAATTAGTTGCACCTTCAACAGTTGCAGTTGCAATAGTTGCATCTGCAACGATTCTATCACGGTACATTCTGTTTGTAAAGCCTATATTTTAAAAAATTTTGCACAAAATACGAAAAAGGAGGTGCCGCTGTGAAAGAGGAAGAGGAAAAGAAGCCAACCTGGGAGGTTGCCGACCCAAAGCCTCCGGTGATCCGCTCCGGGAGAATGGAGAGCAGACGAAGATAAAAACGCCCCTTGGTCACCTGACCAAGGGGATCGTAATTTATAATGATATTCAAATTCCGGTTTATCGTTCAGTACAATCCTCCGTGTCATTCCGAGCCAGTGCACACACTGGCGTGGGAATCCGTTCCAAAGGAACGCATCATTTAAAAAAGCGATTAGGTGCGTAAATTACACCATACTGTTTTTGACGGTTTCCAATATTTCTTTTTCCGCCTCTTTACCATACGCATAAAGTGTAACAGTGATACTCGTTCCGTCTTTCAGTCTGAATGTATAGAAAAAACAATCATCAGAAATAATCTTATCACCTTTGTGAAATTTGCTTTCAACGGAACGGATTTCATCCAACGGTATAACAGTTTTTTGAAAAACTGTTATACCATTTTTCTCTGCGCCTCTTGGGAAAATAAGCTTATCTGTATCTATTATTAAGGTTCTGCTTTTTTCGGCAAGAAAACAAGCAAGAAATATGACGCCCAACAATCCACCCAATAATATAAAACCAAAAGGCAACCCAATATTTTTTGCACCTGCAAAAGCAAGAATAAAAGTCGGATCGTAGCCATG
>JAZNZZ010000192.1:0-5389 GCA_045595205.1 Faecousia sp. | reverse complement strand
AGTATATTTGTTTTTCACACATTCATTATACCACCAAACGGCTGGATCTTCTACTGATCCAGCCGTTTCTCTATAAATATTTTGCAGGCTGTACCTTTCGGCACAGCCTGCTTTTTAGTGGGACTTTTTTTACAGCCCCTTTTGGGATTACGGTTACAGACCTGCCAGCTTGATCAGCTCAGGCACCTTGGCCTCCCAGCCAAGGGCCATAATGTGCAGACCCTGGCAGTAGGGACGGCACTCGCGGATGATCTGTGCGGCGATCTCCACACCGGTGATGCCGGCCTTGGCGCGCTCCTTGTCGGCGGCAAGGGCATCGATCATATGCTGGGGAACATGGACACCAGCCACATTGTTGTTCATAAACTTGCACATACCGGCAGACTTGGGAATGATCACACCCAGCTGCACAGGCTTGCCAAACTGCTTTGCCTTCTCCATAAAGGAGATGAACTTCTCGGAATCAAACACAGCCTGGGTCTGGAAGTACTCCGCACCGGCCATGACCTTGCGCTCCATCTTGGCAAGCTGGGCATCCACAGAGTCAGAGCAGGGGGACACCACAGCGCCCTTTGCAAACTTGGGAGCTTCGCCCACCAGCTCGTTGCCGGCAAGGTCCACACCCTGCTCCAGCTGGGAGACTGTGTGCAGCAGGGAGACGGAATCCAGATCGAAAACAGGCTTTGCGCCGGGGTGGTCACCCATACGGGTGTGGTCACCGGTGAGGCACAGGATGTTGTCAATGCCCAGCATTGCAGCACCCAGCAGCTCGGACTGCAGGGCGATGCGGTTGCGGTCGCGGCAGGTCAGCTGCAGAATGGGGGTCAGACCGGCATTCTTCATAGCCACGCACACGGGCAGGCTGCCCATACGCATTACAGAGGACTGGTTATCGGTAACATTGACGGCGTGGATGCCGGACAGGTACTCCTTGGCTTCCTCAACTACATGGGAGCAGTCGATGCCCTTGGGAGGGCCGACCTCAGCGGTAACCACAAACTGACCGTCATTAAAAAGCTCAGTAATTCTCATTATACATTACTCCTCAATCAGAATAGTGTCATTCCCAGGAGCGAAGCGATGTGGGGATCCCCTTCGATTTTGCTTGCTTTTTAAGATGGAGATCCTTCGCTTTGCTCAGGATGACAGGAATGTTTATTTATTGTACTGGCGCAGCTGGATGGGGCATTTCAGCACATCCAGACGGTCCACCTGCTGCAGCCGGCGCATAATGCGCTCCCAGCCGCATTCCATATTGGGGTCAACCTCGCACTTGCCGTTCTTGGCACCGCCGCACTGACCGTTCACAAGGCTCTTGGAGCAGGCGGTGATGGGGCAGATGCCGCCGGTGATGTTCAGATAGCACTGACCGCACTGGTCACATTCGTGCTCCAGAGGGGTCACGCCCTGATGACCGGGAAGGGCATAGGTATCGCAGGCAGCGTATACACGCTTTCCGGGCAGGTGTCCTGCCACAGTCTGGACACCCACACCGCAGGACAGCACCAGCACAGCATCGGCTGCTTCGATGGCAGCGGCGTGCTTCTCAAGCCGCAGGGGCAGGTTGTCGATGTTGCAGATATAGTCGGTGGTCAAAATACCGGTGACCTTGTCGCCCAGGGACTTTTCAAATTCCTCGGCTTCCTTTTCGGGGAAGGAGACCTCCTTGCAGCCGTGGCAGTTGATGATAAACACCTTGCCCCGGGTCAGGCTGTCCAGAAGCTCTTTGGATTTCAGTTCAGTGATCAGCATTACTTCATCCCCCTTACAGCGTTCTTGCCTGCCTTGATCTTGGCAACCAGCGGGATCTTGGAGGAACAGATGTACTCGCAGCAGCGGCACTCCATACAATCCATTACATTCTGTGCCTTCATACCCTCCCAGTTCTCGGTGTCAGCGTACTTGGCAAACCACAGAGGCTTCAGCTCCATAGGACAGACATCCACGCAGCGGCCGCACTTGATGCAGGCCACCTCCTGAGAAGGATCGGTGTTCACGGCAATGATGCCGTTGGAGCCCTTCATAATGGGGGCCTCCAGACCGTTCTGCACAAAGCCCATCATAGGACCGCCTGCCTTGACGGTGGCAGTGGGATCGGTGATGCCGCCGCAGGCATCCACCAGCTCCTGTGCGGGGGTGCCGATGCGGACCAGGAAGTTGCCGGGGTTCTTGATGTACTCACCGGTAACAGAGGTGATACGGCTCACCAGAGGCATACCGGTCAGAATAGCATCGGCAATGGCCTTGGTGGTACTCACATTGCCCACCACGCAGCCTACATCCGCGGGCAGTCCGCCGCTGGGGACCATACGGCCGGTGACACGCTTGATGAGCATTTTTTCAGCACCCTGGGGGTACTTGGTCCGGGCAACGCACACTTCAATGTTATCGAAAGCTGCGGTCTTGTCCTGCAGAAGCTTGATGGCATCGGGCTTGTTGTCCTCGATGACGATAACACCCTTGGGGGCACTGACGGTTTTCATCATAGCCTGCAGACCGAAGATCACATCGTCGGCGTAGTGCAGAAGCAGCTGATGGTCTGCCGTCAGATAAGGCTCACACTCGCAGCCGTTGAGCAGCACATATTCGATGGGCTTACCCGGCTGCAGCTTCACATAGGTGGGGAAGCCTGCGCCGCCCATACCCACGATGCCGGCGTTTTTCACGATCTCAATGATCTGAGCAGGCTCCAGCTCCTCTAAAGTGCCGTGGGGCACAACAGATTCGTGGAGGGTATCGGCTCCGTCGTTTTCAATGACCACGCTCAGACAGGTGCCCCGATTGGCGTGGGGACGGTCCTCGATGGCAATGACCTTGCCGCTGACAGAGCTGTGGACAGGGGCGCTGATGAAGCCGGCAGCTTCACCCACCATCTGACCCACCTTTACAGTGTCGCCTACCTGCACAACGGGATTGGCAGGGGCGCCCAGATGCATTGCCATAGGAATGACGGCGATTTTTGGCGCGGGGAAGGTGACCAGCTCCTTGCCCTCAGAGAACTCCTTGTGCTCGGAGGGATGAACACCGCCGTAATAGCCTGCAAAGCGCAGGTCGCGGATCTTTGCCACATATTCGGCGACCAGCTTGTGGCTGACCTTGCTGTAGTCCCGGATCTGCACAGGCTGTGCCTTCAGCTCGTCAATGCGGCCCTGTGCTTCCAGTCGTGCCTGGATCTTTGCCCAGGCACAGTCCTTGTCGGGGCTGACCTCACACTTGCCGTCCTTGGCACCGCCGCACTGACCGTTCACAAGACTCTTGGAGCAGTCCACGATGGGGCAGATACCGCCGGTGATGTTCAGGTAGCACTGGGCGCAGGCATCACAGTTTTTCTCTGTCAGCGCCATACCGTGATGACCGTTGTAGTTGATGGAATCCGCCGCAGCGAACACAGGCAGCTTCACAATGTCCGCCACTGTCTGGATGCCCAGACCGCAGCTGATGACGAACACAGCCTTTGTTCCCTCAGGGATCAGTGCAGGCAGCTTCTTCTCTGCAAAATGCTTGTTGCAGAGGAAATCTGCGCGGACAGAGCCGGTGACATTTTTACCCAGCTCTTTTGCAACGGTCAAAAATTCCTCCAGCTCCGGCTCTTCCAAAACCGTAAATTCCTTAAAACACTTGTTGCAGGCAATGACGAAAATATCATCGGTTTCCGCCAGCAGTGCTTGCAGCTGCTCCAGGGGCTTTAAGGCATATTTGGTATAGTTTTCCAAATCCTCACCTTCCTTGGATGTTATATTAATGTATATACGGGATCTATGATAACATATAAAGAAACAAATATCTACCCCTTTCTTGAAATTATTCCAAAAATTGATGGCGCACATAACGAATTGGAATAATGAGAGACTGCCGGAAAAGAAATGCAAAAATGTGGTTGAAAAATAAGAAGAAGCGTGTTATAATGCAGGGTGACTATGGGATCACTATGCCCATCGGTCAAAATTACACGATACAGGAGGAGATCTTATGCCTCATACCATCGCAGTTGCCGGCAAGGGCGGCGTGGGTAAGACCACCACCTGCGGTATGATCATCGATTATCTTGTTAACACCGGCAAGTCCCCGGTGCTTGTGGTGGACGCAGATGCAAACTCCAACCTCAACGAGGTGCTGGGTGTGGAGGCGGAGACCACTTTGGGTACGATCCGGGAGGAAATGGCACAGGCTGAGCTGAAGGGCTCGATCCCTTCCGGAATGACCAAGGCCGACTATGCTTCCTTCAAGTTCAACTCCGCCCTCATTGAAGAGGACGATTATGATATGCTCATTATGGGCCGTACCCAGGGCAAGGGCTGCTACTGCTATGTCAACGGTGTGCTGACCACCCTGGTGGAAAAGTATGCCAGAAATTATAAATATGTAGTGATGGACAACGAAGCAGGTCTGGAGCATGTGGCAAGAGGCACGCTGCCCCATGTGGACACGATGCTTCTGATCTCTGACTGCTCCCGCCGTGGCGTTCAGGCTGCGGCAAGAGTGGCAGAGATGATCCGGGAGCTGGAGCTGAAGCCCGGCAGAATGGGTCTTATCATCAACCGCGCTCCCGGCGGTGTTCTTTCCGACGGCATCAGGGAGGAGATCGCAAAGCACAATTTGGAGCTTTTCGGTGTTCTGCCCCAGGACGAGGGCGTGTACGATTGCGACAGCGACGGCACTCCGTCCAGTAAGCTTCCTGCCAACAATCCCGTAAAAGTTGCGCTGAAGAACATTATGCAAAATTTGGGAGTCTGACGCTGTAGTTGAGAATTGAGAGTTGAGAGTTGAGAATTCATGGATAGTATTGTAAGAGAGAAGAGTTTTCGATTTTCAGTAAGAATTATCAATTTATGTAATTTTTTGCGTAAAACGAGAAAAGAGTACATTACTACAGAGCAGTTGCAGAAATGTGGCACCAGTATTGGTGCAAATGTTGCAGAAGCAAAGCACGCGCAAAGTAGGGCGGATTTTATTTCTAAAATGAACATTGCCCTGAAAGAGGCAACAGAAACAGACTATTGGCTGCGGCTGTTATTTGAAACCGGCTATTTGACCGAGGAGCAGTTTGCATCCATAATGCGTGATTGTGATGAATTAGAGTGTTTGTTAGTGTCGATCGTCAAGACGACAAAGAGCTAACTCTCAACTCTCAATTCTCAACTCTCACCTATGAACCAGTTAATAATTTTTATTATTATAAAACAATTTTATCAAGGGGGAAAACATTATGTCTTTTACACCTAAGACGGGAGCCTACAGCGGCAAGATCAATGCCGTGACTCTGGGCACCGGTGACAAGGCTATCGTCATCGGCGGTCAGAATGTGCTGCCGTTCTACACCTTTGATGCTGCCATCGAGAATGCGCCCAAGGTCGGCGTTGAAATTTCCGATGCTGCTGACAAGTGGGAC
>JAZNZZ010000191.1:0-14639 GCA_045595205.1 Faecousia sp. | reverse complement strand
AGTCTATCGAATGACATTGTAGGGGCGATTATCAATCGCCCGCGTGATTTGCAACGCAAATCACCATTGCCTTCGGCAATGACGGGCGGATAATATCCGCCCCTACGACATCATTCCAAAGAGCGCGATAAATTGGAATTTAAAATCCAGACGCCGGTCTCTACAAACGGATAAGCATAGGCTGCCGGGTCGGGACCACATCGTCCGGCAGCCGGTTGACGGCAAAAGCCCTTGAAAACAGGGCAGATTTGTGCAATTTGTCCCTTTGACACGCAAAAGAAAATTTTGGTATAATCTCAGTATATACTTCTTTCTGTACGGGGTAAAAAAGAGGGAGAACTGAGGTAGGGGCTATGTTTAAGATCAACGATATTGTTGTTTACGGCGCACAGGGTGTTTGTGAGATCACAGGCACGGAGGTCCAGCGGGTAGACGGGGTCAACCGGAAATACTTTGTTCTGAAGCCCAAGAATGACAGAGTGGCAACCTTTTATGTGCCCACCTGGAACGAAAAGGCTTTGGCGAAGATGCGCAGGGTGATGACAGAGGCTGAGGTAAATGCCCTGATCGATTCTATGCCGGGGAAAGCACCGATCTGGATCGAAAACGAAAGTGAACGGAAGGAAACATTCAGAAGCATTCTTGCCGGTGGGGATCAGGCTGCCATCATTTCTATGGTGCAGGCGCTCCATTTCCACAAGCAGGCGCGGGAAGCCGAGGGAAAGCGGCTGCATATGTCCGACGAGCATTTTATGAAGGATGCCGAGCAGCTTCTGTACAACGAATGGCAGTATGTGCTGAATGTGGACAAGGAAGGTCTGATGGCATACATCTTCACCCGCCTTGAGGGAAATAAATAAACAGAATAATATCACTTAGCGTGTCATCCTGAGCGCAGCGAAGGATCTCCATCGTGTTTGAAGGGGATTCTTCGTCGCGCTCGGGATGACACGCTTTTTCTTATGTTAATAGCGTTGGCTTTTTTATGCAAATTAATATTTCTCAAACATTTCAGAAAAATTTTGAAAAACTCCCCAGGCTAGAATACGGCCGTAAATCAAAAACAGAAACATCTTCCCCTGTTTAAAAACGCAGCCAATCAAACTATGAAAGAGGTAATAAAAATGAACAACAATGATTCTCAGTTTTTGGTGCAAAAGATCCGCACCCAGTACACAGAAGGCACCCACACCGAGCTGGACGCGCTGAAGGCGCTGGATGCCAGGGTGAAGAAGCCTGCCAACATTTTTGCATACATCTACGGTGCCTGCAGCGCCATCATTATGGGCGCCGGTATGAGCCTTGTGATGACCGACATCGGTGCCACCGTGGGTCTTGCCGATCCTATGATCCCCGGCATTGTGATCGGTGTTGTGGGAATGGTGCTGGCCCTTTCCACCTACCCCATTTACAAGAAGCTCCTGAAAAGCCGCAAGAAAAAGTATGCCCCTGAGATCCTGAAGCTCAGCGAAAAGCTTATGCAGAACTAAATATTTAAAGCGCGTTGCAATTGCAGCGCGCTTTTTTCTACCGTAGGGACCTGCAATGTCGAGAGGACACTCCCTCCACCGCTGCGCGGTCCCCCTCCCTCAAGGAGGGAGGTTATTTTTTGCAAAAAATTCCTGCGTAAACAAAACTTTAACATTTGCCTGTTATGATACATAATAATCGTGGTAAATTGCGGAGGTATGGCTATGTTTCAGATTTTGGTCGTAGAGGATGACAGGGACCTGAACCGCACGGTCTGCGGATTTTTAAATGCAAGCGGCTACCGTGCCACCGGCTGTCTCAGCGCAAACGAGGCCTATGATGCCATGTACGGCACGGTGTTTGATCTTATCGTATCGGACATTATGATGCCGGACATTGACGGCTTTGAATTTGCAAAGACGGTTCGCAGTCTGAATGAAGATATTCCCATTCTCTTTATGACAGCCCGGGATGATTTTGCCTCCAAGCAGCGGGGCTACCGCATCGGTGTGGACGACTATATGGTGAAGCCCATTGATCTGGAGGAGCTGTTTTTACGCATCGGTGCATTGCTGCGCCGTGCCAAGATCGCATCCTCCCGGAAGCTGGAGGTGGGCAGCTTCACAATGGATATGGACGAGCATACCGCCACTCTGGACGGAGAAGAGATCCCTCTGACAAACCGGGAGTTCAACATTCTCTACAAGCTCCTGTCTTATCCCAAAAAGACCTTTACCCGCCAGCAGCTGATGGATGAATTTTGGGATGCAGACACGGAGACTGCCCCCAGGGCGGTGGATGTGTATATGACCAAGCTGCGAAGCAAGCTGGGGGATTGTGCCTCTTTTGAGATCAAGACCGTTCACGGTCTGGGCTACAAGGCGGTGATCAAATGAAAAAGCTCACCTTTCGCCGGGTCTTGAAAACCGTGAACAACTATGTGGTCTTTTTCCTGACCGTGGGCTTTGCGGTCAGCTGCTGTATGATGCTGTTTTTAAATGTCCTTGCAGACTCTATGGGGCTTACCTTTGATGCTGGAAACATTGCAGTGGCTGCAAAGCTTACCTTTGGCAATGTGCTTTTGATCACCTTTCTTTTTGGTACGGTGGACTATATCCGCCGCAGGATCACCGTAGACCGCCCTGTTAAACAGATCACCCAGGCCGCCGAAAAAATTATGCAGGGGGATTTTTCTGCCCGCGTCCCCCCCATTCACGGGGCAGGCACAGAGGGCTTCAACCAGATCGGCACTGCCATCAACAAAATGGCACAGGAGCTCTCCGGTACAGAGACCTTACGCACGGATTTCATAGCCAATGTGTCCCACGAGCTAAAAACGCCTTTGGCAGTTATGGGCAATTATGCCACGATGCTCCGCCGCCCCGGCATTACCGAGGAAGAAAAAAACGAATATGCCACTGCGATGGAGACCGCTGCCAAAAAGCTTGCCCAGCTGATCACCAACATTCTGAAGCTGAACAAGCTGGAAAATCAACAGATCTTCCCTACCCCTCAAGAATTTGATCTGAGCCGGCAGCTTTGCGAAAGTCTTTTGCAGTTTGAAGCTGCCTGGGAGCAGAAGTCTCTGAACATCGAAACCGACATAGAGGACGGTGTACTGATCCGCTCCGACCCGGAGCTTCTGTGTCTTGTGTGGAACAATCTCATTTCCAATGCGGTGAAATTTACCCCCGACGGCGGCACTGTAAGCGTTTCCCTGAAGGAAGAGAACGATTCTATTATCGTAGCCGTCAGGGATACCGGCTGCGGCATAAAGCCGGAGACGGGAAAGCACATTTTTGAAAAGTTCTATCAGGGTGACACCTCCCACGCCACCCAGGGCAACGGTCTGGGTCTGGCGCTGGTAAAGCGGGTAATGGACATTCTGAGCGGTGAGATCGGTGTGGAAAGCGTCTGCGGCGAGGGCAGTACCTTTACCGTAAAGCTAATGAGGTGATCCGATGGACTGGAAAAAGGCAGGAAAGAAGCTGCTGTTTCCTCCGGTCTGGCTTATGCTGTGCCTTACGGCAGCCAGTGCCGTGCTCCTGACCCTGGTTTTTCTCCGGGGCTGGGAGCAGGAGATCATCGCTTATTTTGTATATGTTCTGGCTTTTTACACATTAAGTGCGGTAACTGTCTTTCTTGTGGCGGTGCTTCCCAAGCAGTACCGAAAAATCAAGGAGACTGTCTATAAAAATCCCTTTGGCAACCGCTATATGACGGACAGGGTATTCCGCACGGAGCTCTCTTTGTATTTCTCCCTGACGGTCAGCCTTCTGTATGTGGGGATCAACCTCTGGTCCTGGAGCTTCAGCCACAGCTGGTGGTTTGTCGTTCTGGCGGTATATTACGGGATCCTTGCAATTATGCGGTTTCTTCTTGTGCGGTATGTCCGCATCCGCAGGATCGGCACCAGTCTTATGGGCGAATGGAAGCGCTCCCGGGTCTGCGCCTGCATTTTGCTGCTGATCAACCTGTCTCTCAGCGGTGCGGTGCTGATGATCCTGTATCAGCACCAGGGCTATGACTACCCCGGCATTCTGATCTATGTAATGGCACTTTATTCCTTTTATGCCACCACCCGCGCCATTGTGGATATGGTCAAGTACCGGAAGCTGGGCAGTCCTGTAATGTCCACAGCCAAGGTGGTCAGCCTGTCCGCCGCCCTTGTTTCTATGCTGAACCTGGAGACGGCAATGTTCGCCCAGTTCGGCAGGGATATGACCCAGCAGGATCAGGACTTAATGATCATACTTACCGGGGCGGGGATCAGCATCACCGTGGTGACCCTGTCGGTGCTCCTTATTGTAAAAGCCACAAAAGAAATCAGGAGAGAGAAAAATGGATAACAAAGAAAGCTTCCGCTTCACCTATTCCGCTGCCCGGCAGCAGGAGGTGGAGCGCATTCGAAACAAATATCTTCCCAAAGAAGAGGACAAGCTGGAGCAGCTGCGAAGACTCCACCGCTCCGCCGGGAAAAAGGCACAGACCCGGTCCATTGTCCTGGGTGTGCTGGGAGCGCTGATCCTGGGCACAGGAATGAGCCTTTTTATGACAGAGCTTGGTGCCGACCTTGGGAATTTTGCTATGATCATCGGCATCCCTATGGGGATTCTGGGCATCGTCCTGGTTGCTTTGGCTTACCCTGTGTACGACCGGGTGCTGAAAAAGGAGCGGGAGCGCATTGCCCCGGAGATCCTCCGGCTCACCGACGAGCTTTTGAAATAAATATCCAGCCGCCCTGTGACGGGCGGCTGTTCTTTTTGTATTACGGTAAACAATTTACTTTTCGCCTTTCCCGTGGTATGATAAAGAAAAGGCGGTGTTATTATGAACGGCAAATTTCTGCGCAGATGGGGAAATATCTGGCTGATCCTTATGCTGCTGTGCGGCTTATTTTTTATTGCCCTGTATATTTTCCTGAACATTGTTGATCCTCTTGCCACCGGTGAGCTGCTCACCTTTTTGATCATTGGCATTTTGATCTGTCTTGTCACCGTTCCCTCTATGCTTTTAAACTGCGGTGCCTACATCCGCGCAGAAGAAAACCGTTTGCAGGCAAAATACCACTGGTTCGGCAGACTGGACTGTTCTATGGAGGAGGTCGCCTTTGCGCTGCCCGGGATCAACACCCTGTCCATCCTTCTGAAAAACGGAAAGCGCCACATAATTATGGGTGTGGGAAATCCCTGGGAGCTGGCAGCGTACATTCGCAGGCACAGTCTTGTCCTTGAAAAAGAAGCTCCTGAAGCCATAAAGACCCAGCTGACTGAGATGCAGCAGGCACGGAAAAAGGCCCTTTTCGGAGTACTGGGCGGAATACTTTTGATGTTTGCAAACATTTTTATTGCAGTGCTTTTGACCGGGGGCAGAGACTTACAGGATTTCAGCGATCTGGACTGGACTCTTTTCGCCGTTATGGGCGTTGTGGAGCTTTTGACTGTTATCGTTCTTTTTTCTGTGGCAAGCCGGTGCGGCAGGTATATGCTTCCAATGGAGCATTTAAAGTACCGGCTCCGGGGTGCAGTCATCGCCTCCCATCCCCTGCCGGAGAATTCCCTGAGCGTTTATACCGACGAAAACTACACCGGGCGCATCGTAGTGTGCGGCTTTCCGGGCTACGAAAGTGTCTATTACTGCGTACAGGAGTTTTCTCCAAGCGGCGCTCTTGAGACCGTCTATACTTCAGAAGCCTGCGATAACCGGGAGGCACTGCCGGAGGGCGGCTTTGAGGCGCTGCTGGACATTACCGTCCGGATAAAGAAGTAACACCACAAGGAGAGTAGAAAATGCGCTACATTCAGATTTTTGTTTCCAGCACCTTCAGCGATATGCACCGGGAGCGGGACCTGCTGCACCAGATCGAGGGTCTGATCAACCGGGATATAGCAAAGCACGGCTATCAGATCACCCTTATGGATATGCGCTACGGCATCGACACCGCCAGCATAGCGGACGAGCGCACCGTAGAGAAAAAGGTTTTGTCGGAATGCTTTGATGCCATTGACAAAAGCCGGTTTTTTGTCCTTTTGCTGGGTGACCGCTACGGCAGTGTGTTTGAGGATCTTTCCATTCCGCAAAAATATATGCCGGGTTGCCCTCTGGAGGGAAAAAGCGTGACCCATCTGGAGGTGGAGTACGGCACCCGGAAGATCGAAAAGGATCACATTATCATCTTCCAGCGGAGCATTACCGGAGATATCTCCAAGATCCCCTCCCAGTACCGGGAGCAGGGCAGCGGTGCTGCTCAAAACCGGGAGTTAAGGAATACGCTTGAAAACGAGGGGTATTATATCGACACTTATACCGCCCAAATGCAGGACGGAAAGCTGACCATTGACGAATACCTGTTTATAAAGCACGGACAGGGTCTGATCGAGGACAGGATCCTTCGCTACATCAAGGCACTGAATACAGCTGAGGCTGCATCCCCGGATGCCCCGGAGGAGGTGCTGGGTGATGTTCTGCTGCAGGAGATCAACAAGAAAATAAGGCTTTTCCCCGAAGCGCAGAGAAAGGCAGCAAAAGCCCTTATTCTGCTGCGGATCCAGTCCCTTCTGCATCAGGAGGACTACGACGCGATCAACCGTCTGGGTGGCGGCGGTGATGCCCTGCAGGAATACCGCAGAAGCCTGATCGCAGAAATGCCGGAAGACATCCTCGCCCTGCTGCAGGAGATCTGCACCTGTGTCCGCAGGGTTGCAGCGCCGGAAACCGATGTGTTCGGTCTTTTGCAGCTGCTTGCCTGTGCCCAGGGGTCTGCCCTTGCCCAAATGGGAGGTATCAGTCTGTCGGAGCTGCTTCTTCCGGAGAACTGTCCGGAAGCTGCCCCGGCGCAGACCCTGGAGGCGTGGCTGGAGTTTCGGTCAGAGAGCAGCGGTATGTACCGGCAGCAGCTGCCGGAGCAACGGGCACTGACCTTCTTTCTGAACTGCGGTCTGCTGACCCACACGGAAAACGGCTATTTTTTCAAAGATGCCCATATTGTCAAGCTGCTTCAAGAAACAAGTCCCAAAGAACACAACGAAGCAACACAGAATTACATTGCCCACATTTTCTGGTATCTCCCCGATCCCATACAGGTTTGGATCGATTTTCTTTCCCGGGGCAGATATGATCTTGCGCTCTCCTGTCTTGTAAAGCTTCGGATGGATGAGCGGTTCTCTCAGGCTTTTCTGACCTGCGAACAGGCAGAAAGCTTCCCGGAACAGCTGATCGCGCAGCTGGAGGGCTTTCTGCTGTGGATGACCGACCAGTCAACTGAAGAGGTATACCTGCTCTACATTCTGGAAATGTGCTATATGCTGGCGGACTGCGAGGATATGGACTGTGCAAGCGGTCTTTTTTCTACCCTTGCCCTTCCGGTATACATAAAGGTCTACAACCGATTTTATGACCGCCACCGCAATCAGCTGACCCCCGCAAGGCTGTATCTTTTGCAGCGCTTATACGATGACATTGCCGGGGATGCCCCTGACCAGACCTGCTTCTGCACACCCCGTCAGCAGGAGGAGCTGGATGCCCTTTCCGAGGCAATATGCGAGCTGTTTTTCTCCCACGACTTTTCTGTGGCAGAGGAGCTGAAGGAATACCGGCAGATGGTCAAAACCCTTGCGCCTTATGCGCGGCAGCCGGAGCAGCTTGCCCGGATCATACGGATGTGGGTGCTGCACAGCTGCCCCTCCTGGGACTGCCTTTGCCGGAATCTTGCTTTGATGACCTATGAAGACCACATCTGGGACGAAAAAACGATGCTGATGCTGCTTTCCGATGCCTTGAAGATCCATGGCGGCAGTGACTCCGCTTTGGCCGCTGTGGAGGGTGTTGGTGAGCTTCTTGCACAAGTCTTTTACGGTAAAAATAAGGAAAACCTGTGCATCCGGCTGCTGAATATCCTTTACGACACCGTAACGGCAGAAACCCTTCTTCGCCGCACCGAATGGTTCCTCTGGAGCCGCTATGTCTCCCCGGATGTGGTGGGCAGCCTGTGCCGCCATACAGAGGATCCGGTGGTCCGGGAGATCGACAGCGTCCACGAGGACTTTTTGAGTGCTGACCTGGACGACCTTCGGGAGATCGACGAATCCCTTCTGAAAAAGGTGGAAGAATACTATAAAACCCTCCCAAGAGAATAACCAACAATTAAGGAGTTTTTTACCATGAACAAGAAGATCCGTTGGATCACGCAGACCGCCGTTATGCTGGCGCTGCTGATCTGCCTGCAGTGGGCAGGCTCCCTGATCCCCGATCAGCTGACAAAGCAGCTGGTCACCGGCACCTGTGTCAATGCCGTTTTGGCGATCACCGTTTTGTTTGCAGGATACGCCAGCGGTGTCACCGTGGCGGTGATCTCCCCGGTGTGCGCCTTTTTGCTGGGCATTGCCCCCAACTTTATTACCGTTGCCCCCATTATGCTGGGCAATGTGTGCTATGTTCTGCTGCTGAAGCTTCTTGCCGGAAAAAATCCCCGGCATATCTGGCGGCGGGTGTTGGCGCTGCTCTGCGCCGCCACCGCAAAATTCGGTGTGCTGTACCTTCTGGTGGTGGTCGTGATCTGCGGTCTTGCCGCCGATGCCCTTCTGGGGCAGAAGCTGGGAGACATGGTGGTGCTGGCTCCGCCCATGCTGAAAATGCTCCCCACAATGTTTGCCTGGCCTCAGCTGGTCACTGCCCTGTGCGGCGGCACACTGGCACTGCTGATCGCACCGGCGCTGAGAAACGCTTTGCATAAATAAACGGAGGGATACTATGAAGCTTATCCATCTTTCCGACCTGCACATCGGCAAGCGGCTGAACGATTACTCTCTTTTGGAGGATCAGGCCTATATCCTCACCCGGATCCTGCAGATCATTGATGAGGAAAAGCCGGATGCGGTGCTGCTCTGCGGTGACATTTACGACAAAAGCATTCCCTCCGGGGAAGCGGTGTCCCTGTTTGACGATTTCCTTTGCCGCCTTGCCCAAAGAAATACAACCATTCTGATCATCAGCGGAAACCATGACAGTCCCGAGCGCCTTGCCTTCGGCGGACGGCTTTTCTCCAACGCAGGCATCCACATCTCCCCTGTTTACAAGGGCGGGATCACCCCGGTCACCCTCCGCGACAGCCAGGGCGAGGTAGATTTCTGGCTGCTGCCCTTTGTGAAGCCTGCCAATGTGCGCCGCTATTTTCCCGATGAATGCACGGAAAGCTACACCGATGCCGTCAGGGTCGCCATCGGGAATATGCCCCTTGATAAGTCTAAGCGCAATGTGCTTCTGACCCATCAGTTTGTCACCGGCGCTGCCACCTGCGAATCCGAGGAGCTTTCTGTAGGCGGCAGTGACAATGTGGACGCTTCCGTTTTTGATGCCTTTGACTATGTTGCCCTGGGGCACATCCACGGGCAGCAGAATATTGGGGAAAGCAACCGCATCCGCTACTGCGGCACACCCCTGAAATACTCCTTTTCGGAAGAAAACCACCACAAAAGCGTGACGGTGGTGGAATTAAAAGAAAAGGGAAGCGTCACCCTGTCCCTGTGTCCCCTCCTCCCCAGACGGGAGGTACGCACCATACAGGGCACCTTTGCCCGGCTGACGGACAAGGCTTTTTACGAGAGCACTGAAAGAGACGATTACCTCCGGGTGATCCTCACGGATGAGGAGGACATTCCCGAGGCTATGGGCAAGCTGCGGGTCATTTACCCCAACATTATGGAGCTTCGCTACGACAACACCCGTACCCGCACCTCCCAGTCCGTAAGCGGTGCAGAAAATGTGCAGCAGAAAACGCCTTTGCAGCTGTTTGAGGAGCTTTACGAGGCGCAGAACAACCAGCCTATGAGTCAGGAGCAGCGCGGCTTTGTCACAGAGCTGATCGAATCCATCTGGGAGGGCAGACAATGAGACCTTTAAAACTGACGATTTGCGGCTTCGGTCCTTATGCCGGAAAGCAGGAGCTGGATTTTGAGGTGCTGGGCACAGGGGGACTGTACCTGATCACCGGGGATACCGGCGCAGGCAAGACCACCATTTTTGATGCCATTACCTTTGCCCTGTTCGGAGAGGCCAGCGGTGACTGCCGGGAGGCAAATATGCTGCGCTCCAAGTACGCAAAGCCGGAGGATCCCACCTATGTGGAGCTGACCTTCTCCTACGGGGACAAAAGCTACACCGTCAAGCGCATTCCCGAGCATATCCGGGCAAAGCGCGTTGGCGAGGGTACGGTAAAGGAGACCTCCTCCGCAGAGCTGTACCTTCCTGACGGAGCGGTGATCACAAGGCTTAAGGATGTAAACACTGCCATCAGTGACATTATCCACCTGACGCGGGAGCAGTTCGCCCAGGTTTCTATGATCTCTCAGGGGGAGTTCCGAAAGCTTTTGCAATCAGACACCAAGGACCGCCAGAAGATCTTCCGGGATATTTTCAAGACCGCCCCCTATGTGGCGCTGCAGGAACGGCTGAAGCAGGAAACGGCTGTCCTTCGCACCAGCCGGGATCAGGCACGGCAGAGCATCGACCAGTACATAGAGGGCATCCACTTTGACGGGGAGTCCCTTCTTGCTCAGGATGCAAAAAAGGCCCGGGAGGGGCAGCTGCCCATTGCCGAGGTCCGGGAGCTCCTTGCCGCCCTTTTGCAGGAGGATACGGCTGCAAAAGAAAAACTGGAGGAAGAAAGCGCCAAAACCGAGCAGCAGCTGGAGGAAACAAATGCCGCACTCACCCGGGCTGCCGCCTTTGAAACTGCCCGGGCGCGGCTGACTGCACAGGAAACTGCCGAAAAAGAAAAGGAAGCCCAGCTTGCACAGGCGCAAAAGGAGCTCTCCGCTGCAAAGCAGACCGTACCGGAGCAGGAGACTCTTTCCAGAGAGGTCACAAGGCTGGAGCTGCTGCTGCCGGAATACGATGCTCTGGAGGAAAAAGCAGCCGCCCTTGGAAAGCGGGAAAAGGAGCTTGCCGCCGCGAAAAAGGCACAGGAAACAGCCACAGCAGACCGTGCGGCTTTCACCGGCGAGATCGAAATGATCAAAGCAGAGCGCAAGACTCTGGAAACAGTCAGCGCAGAAAAGGAGCGGGTCATTGCCCTTGGAAAGCAGCAGAAGGAGCATCGCCAGCAATACCGGGAGCTGCTCAGTGCCGTGGGCATTCTGGAAAAGCAGCAAAGGGTGCTGACAGAAAAACAGGCATCTTATAGAGCAGCTTACGCCCTGTCCTCCCGGCTGCTGCAGGAATACGAAGAAAAAAACAAGGCGTTTCTGGACGAGCAGGCAGGCATCATTGCCGCAGGCCTGCAGCCGGGTATGCCCTGTCCTGTGTGCGGTGCTACCGAGCACCGGTGCCTTGCCACCCTTTCTGAAAACGCGCCCACCGAGGCAGATGTAAAAAAAGCCAAGGGAGAATACGAAAAGGCGCAGCTTGCCACAGAAGCTGCCAGTGCAGAGGCAAGCGCCCAAAAGGGCACTGTCACAGCGACGGAGGCGACCTTGCGAAAGCAGGCACAGGTGCTGCTGCCCGGTATTGAGCCGGAGCGCATCTACACCGCCGCAAAGGAAAAGGACGATGCTTTGACCAAAGCGCTTCTGACCCTTGCAGAGGAAGTAAAAGCGCTGGAGGCAAAGGAAAACCGACGGGATGCGCTGGATCTGCTCCTTCCCCAAAAGGAAGCTGCCCTGCATCAGGCGGAGGAGACCTGCGCCGCAGCCGTCCGGTCTGTGGGCAATCTGGAAGCCGCCATTGCCGAGGGCAAAAAGCAGCTGGAGGAAGAGCGCGCCAGACTGCCTTATGAAAGCAAGTCTGCTGCCCAGGGTGAAAAGCTCCGCACAGAGCAGAAGCTTTCTCTTTTGAAAAAGGCGTTGACCGAAGCGGAGAATGCCCTGAACACCCGCACCACAGAGCTGGCTGCCATCCGCTCCGCCATAGAGCAGCTGCGCCAGCAGCTGGAGGCCGGAGAGCAGGGAGATCCGGAGGCTTTGGAGGCAGAAAAGAAAGCCCTTCTGGAGACCCGGAGCACCCTTTCCGCAAAGCAGAAGACCCTCCACACCCGGCTCACCGGCAACGCCTCCATTGAGAAGAACATTGCCCGCCGCGCTGCGGAGCTGGAAGCACTGGAGACCCGGTTCGCCTGGATCAAGGCTCTGACCGACACCGCCAACGGCACGCTTGCGGGCAAGGACAGAATAATGCTGGAGACTTACATCCAGACCACCTATTTTGACCGGATCCTGCAGCGGGCAAATGTGCGGCTGCAGAAAATGTCCGGCGGGCAGTACGACCTGAAACGGAATACGGACAAGAAGCTCAGCGGACAAAACGGACTGGACCTGAACATCGTGGATCACATCAACACCACAGAGCGCAGTGTCAAGACCCTTTCCGGCGGTGAGGCATTCCTCGCCTCCCTTGCTCTTGCCCTGGGTCTGTCCGACGAGGTGCAGATGTCCTCCGGCATCCGGCTGGACACCCTGTTTGTGGACGAGGGCTTCGGCTCTCTGGATGCCGATGCTCTGGGCAAAGCCTATCAGACCCTGGCAGGTCTCACCGAGGGCAACCGTCTGGTGGGCATCATTTCCCATGTGGCAGAGCTGAAGGAGCGCATCGACCGGCAGATCGTGGTCACCAAGGACCGCACCGGCAGCAGCTCCGCCACCATTGTCCTTTAAAAATGGGTGTGCTGCAAAATGAAGTGCCCCCTATTTATATATATCTCCATTTTTTGGTGTAGGGGCAGATATTATCTGCCCGCGGGAGGCTAATAGCCTCCCCTACGAATACGATTGATAGATGCTTTGTCTTTTGCTATGTGGTCTTTTGTTTAAACAGTCTTTAAACTGTTCTGAAAACAGTTTACTTTTGGGCAATTAGGTGTTACAATATAAACTGAGATTTTTTGAGGAGGTGACGCTATGCGACGGTTAGCGATTCGGATGGCTGATGCGTTTAAAAAGGGCGATCTGGTACTGCTGCTGCTTTGCGTGGTGGCCACCGCCTTTGGGTGTCTTATGATCGCCAGCACCACCAACGCCACTGCCTCCGGGCCTCTTCGTTACCTGTTTGTGCAGATCGGCGCATCTCTGGCAGGCATTCTGTTTTATGTGTTCATCTCCTCCTTCGACACGGAGACCCTGGCGGAGCACCGCACGGGACTGATGCTTTTTAACACCTTCCTGCTGTTTCTTCTGTACCCCTTCGGTGTCACCGTTTCCGGCAACCGAAGCTGGCTGGACTTCCCCTTCCTGCCCTTTAACATCCAGCCTGCGGAGATCTGCAAGATCACCTATGTTCTTATTATGGCATCCATTATGGTGGAGCGGCAAAACAAGCTCTCCTCCCCCACTTCCATCCTCCA
Source organism: Faecousia sp. (assembly GCA_045595205.1). GTDB lineage: Bacteria > Bacillota > Clostridia > Oscillospirales > Oscillospiraceae > Faecousia. The sequence goes on along the minus strand of JAZNZZ010000191.1, from coordinate 1,339 downwards.
TATGGTCTTCCACCTGGCTATGGTGGCAGGTCTGAACTGGTTTATCTCCCGGGATGCGGGCGTTTCCCTGATCTTTGCCGGTATCTTTGTGGGTATGGCCTTCTCCGGCGGTGTAAACCTTATGTGGTTTGGCGGTGCCATTTTGGGTCTGGCTGCTATGTTCCCCATTGTGTGGAATGTGGTTATGGACAATTACCAACGGCGGCGCATTGAGGTGCTTTTCAACCCTGCCATTGACCCCAACGGCACAGATGTGCTTTACCAGACCGTCCGCGGTCTGCGCTCCCTTACAGGCGGCGGTATGACAGGACAGGGGCTCTTCCAGGGTCACCGTACCCAGACCGCCGGTGCACTGTATGCTCAGCATACGGACTTCATTTTCTGTGCCATCGGTGAGGAAATGGGCTTCATTGGCTGCGCTCTGGTGCTGCTGCTTCTGTTTTTGATCGTTTTCCGCTGTATCTGGGTGGGCATCCGTTCTCAGGATACCCTGCGGCGGCTTGTATGCTTCGGCGTGGCTTCGGCTCTGATCTTCCAGATCATCGTCAATGTGGGTATGTGTCTGGGCGTGACCCCGGTTATCGGTCTGACCCTGCCCTTCATCAGCTACGGCGGCTCTTCTATCATCACCCTGTACGCAATGCTGGGTCTTGTGTCCGGTGTTTATGCCCGACCGAAGGCCACCAGTCACGAGCGCTACATCCATCCCCCTATGGACTAATTTTGGAGGTTTTTATGAAAGCTTTTATGGACAAGGATTTCCTGCTGCAGACGGAAACTGCGAAGCATCTGTTTCACGATTATGCAGAAGCAATGCCCCTTGCGGACTACCACTGCCATCTGAGCCCCCGTGAGATCTACGAGGACCGCCGTTTTGACGATCTGGTGCAGGTCTGGCTGGGCGGTCTTGAAAACGGTGTGCTGGCAGGTGACCACTACAAGTGGCGTTTGATGCGCTCCCACGGCATTGAGGAGGACTATATCACCGGCAGCAAGCCCGGATATGAGCGCTTTCTGAAATTTGCCGAGGCGCTGGAAATGGCCATCGGCAATCCGATGTATCACTGGTGTCATCTGGAGCTGCAGTTCTTCTTCGGTGTTACCGAGCCGCTGACGGTGGAGAGCGCCCCCCGGATCTGGGAGCACTGCAACAAGCTCCTGCGGGAAGATCCCGAATTTACTGCCCGGGGTCTGATCCGCAAGGCAAATGTTGCCTTTATCGGCACTACCGACGATCCTGTGGATTCTTTGGAGTGGCACGAGCGAATCGCCGCGGACCCCACCTTTGAGACAAAGGTCTGCCCCTCCTTCCGTCCTGACAAGGCAGTGAATATCCACA
>JAZNZZ010000190.1:0-2621 GCA_045595205.1 Faecousia sp. | reverse complement strand
GTGCAGTTTTCAGGGAGCAGCTTTTCGGCAAGACAAGCAAAATCACGCAGGGAATACCCTTTGGTATTTTCAAGGGATTTTCCGCAGTATTGGCGGAAAGCTGCCCCTGTAAACCTATCGGGGTTCAATTCCCCACTGCTTTACCTTCTGCTGTATTGAGAGGGTGAAATGCCAGTATGCTTTTTAAATGCTCTGGAAAAATCGTACAGGCTGGAATAGCCCAGGGAGAGGGCAACATCGGAGAGATTGCTGTAGTCACTTTTCAGTATTTCCTTTGCTTTTTCGATCCGCAGTCTGTGGGCATAAGCAATGGGCGATACTCCCAGACTGCCGGTGAACAGCTTCCTGAAATACACCGTGGAAAGTCCTGTCACTGCGGCAAGCTGGGTGTTTGTGATTCTCTTGTTGTAATTCTGAGAGATGTATTCTATGGCTGCGGCAATTTTTTGACGCTTTTCCGAGGGAAGGTACGGCTCTGCCTCTGTCTGCAAAAGGGTAAGAATAATAGAATAGGTATCCCTGATACTCTCAAGCTGTACCAATGGTGTTTTTAAATTCCGCTTGTATTCCAACTCCCGGAACATTTTCAGTATTTTTTCGCTGTTCTGAAGGGAAAAGGAGATGGGCTCAGCTCCTGTGGCATCGCATTCAAATTCAATGCTGTAAAACCGCCCTGCCTTTGTGCAGATCCAATCGTAACTGCAGCCTTTGGGCAGGATCACCGGATGATTGGCATCCGATAAAAAGTCTTTGCCCTTTGCGTGGTAGTGGCTCTCTCCCTCATACTTGATCACGACCGCCCAGCAAGGGCGGTTTGTTCTTTTGGAGCCTTTGTTTTCCGGGGAGTACAGAGTGGAGGCTGAAAATACCCGGGTGATTACCAAATCTGTTAAAGCGGATGCGTGCATATTTACCCTCACCTCTTGCTTTCTTTTGAATTATTATAGCAAAACTTATTCCATAAAGCAACAGAACAGTATCAAATCTGTTAAATTATAACACATTTGATATTTACATATGATCACTGCGGTGATATTCTCATCGAAGATAAACCTTGATCGGAGGGCGCATAGATGAAGAAAATAAAAATCGGACAGATCGGCATCGGTCACAATCACGGTCATTCCAAAATGCTTGCGGTGAGGAAATTCCCGGAGCTGTTTGAGGTGATTGGCTATGCGGAGGAGAATGAACGCTGGATCGAAAAACGGGGAGATATGAGAGGTTACATCGACCTGCCCCGGCTCAGCGTGGAGGAGGTCATCCAACAGTCTGATGCGGTCCTTGTTGAGAGTGATGTGTGGGATCTGACGAAGTATGCCAAAATGTGCGTGGATGCTGGCAAGCACATTCATTTGGACAAGCCTGCCAGTGGAACACTTGCGGAATACAAGTATGTTCTTGATACCGCGAAGGAAAAGAATCTGGTGGTGCAGCTTGGCTATATGTACCGCTACAATCCCGCTGTGCTCCGGTGCTTTGAGCATATTAAAAACGGTGACCTGGGAGAGATCCTTTCCATCAACGCGGAAATGAGCACCCTCCACCCGGAGGACTCCAAAAAGTGGCTGACCAATTTTGGCGGCGGCATTATGTACATTCTGGGCAGTCATCTTGTGGACCTGATCGTGTACATTATGGGAGAGCCCAAACGCATCACCTCCTATTTGAAGCATACGGGTCTTGACGGTGTGGACTTTGCGGACAACAACCTTGCGGTGCTGGAGTACGACAAGGCGCTGGCGCGGATCTTTGTCTCCTCTGTTGAGGTAAACGGCTTTGGCAGGCGGCAGTTTATGGTTTCCGGCAGCAAGGGAACAGTGAATATTTGCCCCCTGGAGCGCCCCATCACCATGACCTATTCGGATATTTCCCTTGCAGACAAACCCTACGAGGACCGAAAGATCACCGTTCCCTTTGAGGACCATACGGCAGCCGGTCGTTATGACGAGATGATGCAGGATTTCTATGCCTATATGCAGGGAGAAAAGGAAAATCCCTTTACCTACGAACACGATTATCTTGTGCAAAAGGTGCTGTCTGAGATCGTGGGCGGCATTCATTTTAATGGAAAGAATATTGATTAAAAGGAGCTTTGCTATGAAAAAGATTTTGGTTTTGGGCGGAACAGGTGCTATGGGCAGATACGCAGTGCCGGAGCTGCTGCGGCTGGGATTTGTTGTGGATGTGGTGGCACTGGATGCCCCGGACTTTACCCACGAGAATCTTACAAGCACCATTGCCAACGCTATGGACGATGCATGGCTTGAAAAGAAGCTGAGGGAAACGAGATACGATGTGATCCTGGACTTTATGAGCTATAAGCTGCCGGAGTTTCAGGCCCGGGCAGAGCTGCTCCTTGACAGCACGGACCAGTATATGTTCCTGTCCAGCTGCCGTGTCTATGCAAACGAAGAAGTGCCGGTGCGGGAGAATTCTCCCCGGCTGCTGGATGTTTCCCAAAATCAGGAGTATCTGGCCTTATACGAAAAGGAGTATTCTTTGTTTAAGGCAGCGGAAGAGGATGTGCTGACCAAGTCCGGCAGAAAGAACTGGACCATCATCCTGCCTGCCACCACCTATTCCACAGGCAGAGCCCAGCTTGTGACCCTGGAGGCCGG
>JAZNZZ010000189.1:0-2563 GCA_045595205.1 Faecousia sp. | reverse complement strand
CCAAGCGCCTGGCCGCCACCGGCGTCATCCTCAGCTATATCTGCCCGCTGATGTATATGAATAACCCCCTGTGCGGCAAGATGCCCGTCATCACCTGCTCCAATAAGCTGCGCACCTATACCACCGCCCGCTACTACACCGAGGCTGAGATCCTCGCCAAGATCACGAAAGGAGTGTAAGGACTATGAAGGAATTTAAGGGCCGCATCGTTGCTCCCGGCACCGTCACCGCTCCGGCAGTGGTGTCCCACGGTGGCCTGAACACCCTGGCTTCTTTCCAGAAGGCGCTGCAGTTCGGTGACAAGACCGCCACCTGCGGTGACCAGAACAACCCTGATCTCTACGGTAAGCAGATGCTGGGCAAGGCACTGTGCCTGCCCCAGACCATCGGCTCCACCACCGGCGGATTGGTGCTGTACTGCGCCTGCGCCATGGAGCGCCAGCCTGCCTGTATGCTGTTCAGCAAGCCCATCGATTCTCTGGCTGCTGCCGGCTCGATCCTGGCATCCGTGTGGCTGCCGGATGTGAAGATGCCCGTTGTGGACAGCCTGGGCGAGGAGTTTCTCAGCTATGTAAAGGACGGTATGTCCATAACCATCAAAGAAGACGGCACCGTATGTGTTGACTGACCATTTTTTGTTTCCTATGATACGCAAATGTGTTTCAAATTCCTGTTTATCGCGCTGTTATCGTAGGGGAGGGTCTTGACCCTCCCCTACAACGCATTACAGAAACAGCTCGATAAACTCTGAATTTAATCTGTTACCGCATAATTCATACAAATTCCAAAAATGAACCGGGGAGGCCTGCGCCTCCCCGGTTCGGGTTTTATGCTGTACGTTTGGTAGACTTTTACTGTCCCATGAGCTCTGTGAGCATCTGTACATATTCTTCTGCCAGATCTTCAGCAGCGCCTTCTTTGAATCTGCTGACCTGGGCCTCATAGGCTTCGATCTCGTAACTCTTTGCATTGGGAATATAACCATTGTGGCTGTCGCTACAGGTGATCACAAAGGTCATATCATACGGAGAGTTGTCCTTGATCGTCTGCCCCTGCTCACCGAACATTTCATAAGGAGCAAATACCAGGGACATATTGCCAATGGTAAGCGCTGAGATATTCAGATAAATGGTATCCCCATCATCCTCGTACTTTTCGTAGTTCGTAATCGCAGCGCTGACTTCGTAGACACTGCTGAATCCAGCTGCAATGGCGTTTGCCTTGGCTTCGTCCGAACCCTTACCGATGCTTTCCCATTCTTTCTCGAGTGCCAAAGCCGCCTGGTAGACATCATATGTAGGTCTATTGAGGTCATAACCTAGGGTTTTGGTAGCAAACAGCACAGAATCGCCTTCGACGGAGGTTAAACCATTTTCCAATACCCCCACTGCAATTTCGCCAAGCTTCTCACCGTAAACCTTTGGATCCTCGCTGAAGGTCTCGCCATCCAACCGACTTGTGGGCACCTGGTCGCCAGCTGCCGCGATAAAGTAAGCACACAAGAGGTCCTCGCTACTGGACTCCACATAGTTACGGAAATATGCCGGGAAGTCCGCAGATATAGCATCATCCTTTTCCTGCTGCAAGGTCGCATGGGCAGGGAAATTCATCAGCAGAACATCTTTGGCATCCTCGCGGATGAAGCGGATCATCTGCATAGTTTCATCTGCATTTCTGAGGTGCTCTTTGACATAAGCGTCATCGGTTTCCTTTGTGCCAAAGTTCGCACCGAAATACGACTTATTCACACCGAGCCCCATCCAGCTTTGTACATAATGCCGGACCCATGCCATTCCGTTGGTTTCCGTGCTGCCATAGGTCGCTGTGGCTGCAGACAGGTCTGCAATTGCCGTCTTGGCCGCTGCGGCAGCAGCTTTCTCAAAGTCCGCCCGGTACTGGTCCACAAAATCCGTTTCACTGGTACGAATATCTACCGAGGAGTGGGTGTGGGTAGCATTCATAATAATGTTTTCTGTCGGCACACCGGTTGCCTTGGAAATTGCCGTCTTGGTATTGGTCGTGAACCTGCTGTCCGCTGTGATGAAGTCCATTGTGTAGATCAGGAAGAACTCTCCGCCCTCCTTCAGCGCAATACAGGTCGTAAAAATATGTTCCGCATCTTCAGGCTGTGCGCTGGTCATACGGTCATCTGCACCACCGGCCAGTTTGACATTATAGGACGGTGTAATATCCTCGCGTCCGAAGCCTACCATCAAGCTGATTGCATTCACAGCAAGTGAGTCTCCCTCTTCAACCGAGAGTCCATAGTTTTCGCTGTCATAAACGCGGAAATAAGATTGATACTGTGCAGCATTTTCGGTAGTGAATACACCGGTAGCTGCCACTGTAATACTTGCGCCATCAATCAGCTGCCCCACTGTCACAAGCTTACCCTGTGTGATCTCCATCAGACCGATCATAGGATTGCCGGACAGCTTCACACAGGTAGCCTCGTAATAGGTAAAGCTTTCGATCGTACCGCCGGTAAGCTCGGCATTTGCACCCGAAACATAAATGTACACATCATCGCCGTTTGTCTTTGCCGTACCGCCGGTGATCTCGC
>JAZNZZ010000188.1:0-2309 GCA_045595205.1 Faecousia sp. | reverse complement strand
GGACTTTTCCTTTGATGAGCATGCCTTCGTGATCCAAAAGGGCGAGAGGCTGCGCATCGACATTTCGTCTTCTGCCTTCCCCCTGTATGTGCGGCACACCAACAACCGTGGCCTATACTCCGCGCAAACCGCCGTCAGGATCGCCCGCAACACCGTGGACCTGGGAGGCTCCTGGCTTGAGCTTCCCGTGGAAGCATAGCAAAAAGCGCTGCTGCCGATAAAAGCAGCCCTGGTTAAAAGTTAGAAATTCCCCGTAAAAAGGTGAACTGCTCCCCGTCAAGTGGACAGTGAAATAAAATAAAAATTTTTTCGCTTCCGGTGACCCGGTTTTGGGTTACCGGAAGTTTTTTATGCTGCCAACGGATAGCTGTAGTGCTTCTCCATCGGTGTCAGAACGCCCAGGTTGCGTTGTACGCGGCGGTTGTTGTAATAGGTTATGTAGTCCTCAATCATCTGCACGAGTTCCTTGCGGCTTGTGAACCGTCTGCCGTAGTACCGCTCTCTTTTGAGAATACCCCAGAATCCTTCCATTGGACCGTTATCAATGCACTTTGCTACTCTAGACATACTCTGCTTCATTTTTGCTTTCTTTAGCTTGTTGTAGAATACTCGGTTGGTGTATTGAAAACCTCTGTCGCTATGGAATAAGGGGTGTGCGTTCGGATTGGCCTTAATAGCGGCATCCAAGGTATCAAATACAAGAGGATTGTCATTCCGGTCGCGAATGACAAAGGCAACGATTCTGCGGTCATATAGATCAAGGATCGCGCTGAGATACAGTTTGTGTACATTCGGTCCGTCGTACCACTTAAACTCAGTTACATCCGTCAGCCACTTCTCATTAGGCATACTCGCATGGAACTGCCGATTCAACCAATTCTTTGCAATGTGCTGCGGATTAGCAGCTTGTCTGGTACAGCCATTATTTTTGTACTTAATGGTGGACTTGATATCTAAACTACGGCAGATGCGAAGCACGCGCTTTTCATTTACATTCAGATTATGGTCGTGCGCCAGATCATCCTTAATGCGACGGTAACCCTTGTCAGGGTTTTCGGTATGGATCTGCTCCATAATCTCGGCTATCTTCTCGTTTTCCAGCTCTCTGTCGCATTTCTTCCCACTGAGCCAGCGGTAGTAGGCAGCTCTGGATACACCGAGCATATCGCAAGATAATTCTACCGGATCTCCGTATTCTTCTTTGCATTCTTTAATTGCCAGGTAGATATGGGATTGCCGCACCTGGCTCAGCCCCGCCTCCTTTCGATCTCCTCCAATTTTTTTAGCAGGTGATTCTCCGTTTCCAGCATCTTTAGCTTATGCTTGAGCTGCTCAATCTCAATCTGTGCTTGCTCCAGTTCTGTCCGGGGCTGTTGATCCTTCTTCCGCTGTCCCCGCCGGTCTTCCAGAGCTGCTTCTCCACCTTCTATGTATTTGAGGGTCCAGCTGCGGGCCTGCTGGTAGCTGACATTGTATGCAATTGCTACCTCTCCGTAGTTCTTGCCGTTGGCGATGCACGCCTTGGCTACGGCAATTCGCTCAGCTTGGGTGGTTTCTCTTCCTTTGGTCATACGGCTTCCTCCTGTTTGCTTCTTGAAGTCTTTATGACCATTATACACCTTAATCCAGGATCTGAGTTGAACTTTATCTCGAATATTATATTTTTTGCAGATTTGCCGAAGACTTCCTTCTCCTGCGAGATAGTCCTTGACCGCTGATTCCTTTAATTCAGGCGCATACCGGCGATTCTCCGTTCGTGGCAGAAATGCCGCAACACCCTCCGTTTGATACTGGCGAATCCAGTCCCTTACCATTGATTCATCTGCTCCGATTCGTTTACTCGCCTCGGTTTGCCCTATCTCTCCGGCAATACAGGCTTTTACTATCCTAATCTTATCCTCTGCTTTATATTTGCTTCTGCCCATAGCAATACCCCCATAAAAGACAGTTTTCTTTTTCACTGTCTCTTATGGGGGTAGCATATCATGCAATGCATTTCGGGGATCTTTATATTCATGGAACATATATTAGCCGCCGCTTTTGCTCAGGGGAGGGAAGTTCAGACTCCTGAGCGAACAATCCATACAGATCGCCGCAACGGTTTTCAAGTGCCTCATAATCTTCTCCGGTGGCTTCGCCTGCATTGATGAATCGACCGGACTTTCGGGCTACCTTCAGGATCTCCCGCCCCCGGTCGTTCAGGGCCAGTACCCGAATGTAGGGTGCGGGCGTGTCCAGCATTTCCCGGGTAATACCGAGGACAGCGCAAAGAAGCATCCGGTCAAGCCTGGTGCGGGTGTAGCGCTTGG
>JAZNZZ010000187.1:0-2151 GCA_045595205.1 Faecousia sp. | reverse complement strand
CGTGCAGAAATCCAAAAAGGGGTGCCGGGGACGGGGCCCGCTCAGATTTTTTATTTCAGGCTGTGCAGCAGCTCTGTGAGTTTTTCCGCTGCGGCTTCGCCGGCACCTTTGGCAAAATAGCTGGTAAAGCTCTCATAGCAGCCGTAGTCATAGGCTTCCTTCGTGGGGATGTAATTCCAGCCTCCGTTGGCACAGGAGAAGATCATTGTCATGGGGAAGGGTGAGTTTTCCTTCACATACACACCGTGGGCGCAAAAGGCTTCGTAAGGCATCGTGACAAAAGAAAAATCGCCGATCCGCACTGCATCCAGCTCCATAGTGCCCTTTTCCGCCCGGTTTTGCCGGGAAATGATCGCCCAGGCGTGGTACACAGAGCTGATGCCCAGAGGCACACCGTAGGCCTTGGCGGCTGCCATACCCTCCTCGTTCCAAATTTCCCGCATTCTTCCGGCAGGCTCTACCAGATGCAGGTCCTCCCGGTTTGTGGCATATTCCAGCTCGGTTCTGGCAAAGACCATCTTCTGAGATGCCATAGGGGTCAAAGAGGGCAGCGCCTTTAGAATGTACTGCGCCAGCCGCCAGCCGTAGATCATATAATGGGTGCTGCCGAATTTCCGGCACTGGTCCGAAGTCATATTGTCACATTCCTCCGGGAGTCTGGTGCCCAGAACCTGATTGCCCGCAGCGCCGGTAAAGTAGGCAAAGTGCATACCGGTGGCAGCCTCCACATTGTCCCGGGTCACACCCACAAAGTCTGCGGACATAACAGTATTCTTACCGCCGCCGGTGGCTGTGGGATGGACCTGGAAATTGGCGATCAGAATGGAGGGTTTTTCCTGCCGCTCAATTTTCACCACCAGCAGCTCCGGGTCATTGGGGGCAGCGTGGTCTACAATGGGCGCGGACTTGAAATCACCGAAGTTGGGACCTGCATAAGTGCCGTTTTCCAGCAGGTAGTGACGGATGAAGTTCATCCCTTCCGTCTGAGTCCGGGTGCCGTACAGAGCTGCAGGGGCAAGATCCTCCAGCGCTTCCACAGCGGCTTTTTCCAAAGCATCCAGATAGAGGGTATTAAAATACTCCTTCATACAGTCCAGACCGCTGTAAACATCCGGTGCAGAATGGGTGTGGGTGGAGCACACGAGGATCCGTTCCGCGGGAACACCGGTACGGCTGCTGACCCGCTCCCGGATGGGGGCGATCCATTTTTCGTTTGTACGGATCAGATCCTGAGAAAACAGCAGCGTGGTCTCCTCCCCCTGCCGAAAGGCAATGCAGGTGGCAAAGATCTCGCTGAGCACGCTGGTGGACATCCGCTTATGGGTAGCACCGTAGCCTGCCAGGGGCACAGAATAGTCCGGTGTGATATTTTGTCGGCCAAAACCGGCATAAAGTGTTTTTTCCATTATGACACCTCTGCTCATTTTTCTTTTAATATACTAAAACAAAGGGCAAATTGCAATCAAAAGTTGCAAAGGATCAAAAGCTGTGGTATAATGGAAAAAAGGCAGAAAGGAGTGACCCTATGGCGATCTACGAATCCGGCGAAATGTACCTGGAGACCATCCATGTGCTGCAAAAAAAGAACGGTGCCGTACGCAGTGTGGACATCAGCGAGCACATGGGCTACAGCAAGCCCAGTGTCAGCCGCGCCGTGGGTCTTCTGAAAAAGGAGCAATACATTGAAGTCGATAAGGACGGCTACATCACCCTGACAAACTCCGGGCGCGCTGTTGCGGAAAAGATCTATGAGCGCCACACCCTTCTGAGCAATATGCTCATCCGGCTGGGGGTCAGCGAAAAGACCGCTTTGGAGGATGCCTGCCGATTGGAGCACGCCATCAGCGACGAATCCTTTGAGGCCATTAAACGGTATATGCAAGCAAAATAAGGTGCTGCCAAGGGCGGCCTCACATAGGGATTTATACGCTCCAAATCGGATCTTTTTCCCCAAATACTGCAACAAAATTCCACGACAGGCGTCAGCCTTGCCGTGGAATTTTATCTTGTCTTGTGAAAAAATCTCTCGTTTTGCTTCGCAGTTTTGAATAGAAGATTTTTCTTCACAGCAGCCACCGGTGACCGCGTGAATACTGGATGTATTCCAAGGGAGACGGGGGCGGTTGTGGAGGAAAAGATTCATTCAAAACC